>JAUJNJ010000007.1 GCA_030448225.1 Phycisphaerae bacterium | reverse complement strand
GCAAAAACTCGGCCGTCGAGGCGGCGCTGCGTTGCCACCACGCCGGCGCCCGCGCCCCGCTGAGCTACCGCCGGTCGAAACTGCCCGCGCGGAGCATCAAGTACTGGCTCAGGCCCGAGATCAACGGCCTGATCGAGTCGGGCCGGATCACCGCGCACTTCAACACCGTGCCGACGCGCGTCACGCCGGCCCGCGTCGACCTCGGCCCGTGGGCCGATCCCGACGAGCCGGCCGACCCGGCGCTGTTCCAGGTCGCGGCGGCGGCGGCGCCCGCGTCAATCGAGGCGGACTTCGTCCTCGCGCTGATCGGCTACGAGGCGGACATGGCCCTCGTGCTCCACGCCGGCGTGGAGCTCCGCGGCGAGTGCCAGACGCCGACGTTCGACGAACGGACGATGGAGACGAACGTCACCGGCGTCTTCGTCGCCGGCACCGCCGTCGCGGGCACGCAGGACAAGTACCGCGTGTTCATCGAGAACTGCCACGTCCACGTCGCCCGCATCACCGCCGCCCTACAAGGCGCCACCCCGCCCGCCGCCCCGCGGCCCTACGAGCGCCCCGAGAGCTGATCCCTCGGAAGGGCCGAGCGGTTGTGCAGAGGTGCGGGGCGGCGGCGTCGCAACCCGGCAGGACCGAATCGCTGATCGCTTACTCGCCGAAGGACGACAACGTCGTCTCCGTACCACGCGGCCATCTGCCGGCGCCGCGCGCGTCGCGGCCCATCAATTTGGTTGCGCCGCCTGCGTCGCCGTCGACGCGCAGCGCCGACTCGTTCTTGAATCGGACTTGTGGCTGCGCCACAACCGCGACGCAGGCGTCGCCACTACATGTCAGCAGAAACGTGATCGAGAGCGGCTTACGCGGCCTTCGCAGACTCGGGCAGGAGGGGGCGCACGTCCACGCCGCCGGCGGTCACGACCGAGAGGCCGTCCGTGCCGGTCAGGGCGACCGCCGGGTCCATCAGGGCGTCCCCGGTCTGGCTCAGGCGGCGGACGATCGGCGCGTACGGGTCGGCCGCCTTCACGTCCACCACGACGCCGGGCGTGCCGTCGGAGAGCGTCACCTTCGTGCCGGGCATGAACGGCGGCGTCACCGACAGGAGCGTGCGCAGCACGGCGGGATCAACCCGCGCCGCGTAGCGCGTGCGGAGCAGGTGGTGGACCTCGAGGTTCGACCGCTTGACCTTCGCGCCGCGCGGGAGGCTCAGCCGCTCGTACAGGTCGGCCGCCTGCAGGATGCGGGCGAAGACGTGGATCGACTGGCCCACCATGCCGCCGGCGCCGGCCGGCGCGGCGTCGCCGTCGTCCCCGCCGCGGGCGGGGAAGCCGGTGCCGTCGAAGTGCTGGTGGTGGTGCAGCACGGCCGACGCCGCCGACGACTCCAGCCCGCCGCGCAGCATCTCGTAGCCGAGGCGGGCGTGGGTCTCCCATTCGGCGCGGCCCGGCCCGTCCTCCGGGGGCTCGACGCCGGTGCGGTCGCGCAGCGCGTCGGGCAGCTTGTGCTTGCCGATGTCGTGGAGCATCGCGGCCACGCCGAGGTTGACGACGTCGCGGGCGTGGTGGGGTGCGAGGCGCTTGCGCTGGGCGATGAGGTAGCGCTCCAGCCGCAGGCCCAGCAGCAGCGACAGGTGCGCGACCGCCGTCGCGTGGGCGACCTCGTCGCCGCCCATCGCCGACATCTGGTCCATGTAGACCGCGTGCCCGCCGCCGCCGGCGTCCAAGAGCGTCGTGATGAGCCCGCGCGTGACGGCGTAGTAGTCGTCGTACGAGACGGCGGGGCGCGAGCGCCCCTGCGCCTTGGTGACCGCCGACTTCACCTGGTTGTAGACGGCCTGCCGCTCGGGGCTGAGGCGCGGGGCGAGGTTGCGGTCGAGGTCCTCGAGCCCCGGGAAGTCGACGTAGACGAACGGCACGCCGAGGTCCTGTAACCGCGGGACGACGCTCAGCTCGAGCGCGTACCCCCGTTTCAGCAACTCGTGCTGCGGGTTCTGCGGGTGCTGAAGCGGCGCGGCCAGCTTCATCCCGGTTCGGACTTCCTCGACGGCGACGATCAACACGATAGAGTTGCTCCCGCATCTAGGATCGGCCCGCGGTGGCGTGGTGTTAACCTGCGACGGGGAAACGCGCCGGGAGTCGAACGTCCGGGAACGACGGCGACCCGGACATTTCAGTGCTTCCGCGAGCAGAGGATCGCCCGCTTGCGGCTTCGCCGACGAGCAGGCGCAGGGCACCGTTGAATGGCACCACGGTTCCTCCTGAAGCGTGCCAGTCATCCCACCGGTACGTTTAGTGCGTCAGCGATCGATCAATTTGCCGGAGAGCACAACTAACCCCGCAACCGCTCCTCGACGACGCGGCGCATCACGGCGGCGGGGGCGGGGAGGCCGGTCCAGGCGGTGAACTGGGCGGCGGCCTGGCGGACGAACATCTCGATGCCGCCGACCGTCATCGCGCCGGCGGCTTCGGCGGCTTGCAGGAGCTTCGTGCGCGGCGGGTTGTAGATCGTGTCGAACACGAGGGTGCCCGGGCCGAACTTCGGCGGGGCGTCGCCGAGCGGGCTGTCGTCGACGTGGGGGTGCATGCCGACCGAGGTCGTGTTGACGTAGACCTCACAGCAACTGTCGCAGAGCTTTTCCATCGCCGCCGCAACAACCTTGCCCGAGCGGCCGGTGAAGTCGGCGGCCAGCGCCTGCGCGCGCCCGATCGTGCGGTTGTAGACGACGACGGTGGCGCCGAAGTGGGCGAGGGCCGCGACGGCCGTCCGCCCCGTGCCGCCGGCGCCGATGACGGCCACCCGCCGGCCGGCGAGCGCCTCGCGGGTGATCCCGAGTTTGTCGGTAATGCTGTCGAGGATGGCGGCGTAGTCGGTGTTGAGGCCGTGGAGGCGAACGGCGCCCGTCGAACGGTCGATCGCGATCGTGTTCACCGCGCCGATCTGCTCGGCCAGCGGCTCGACGTCCGCGCCCTTCTCCTTCAGGTAACGCAGCGCGTTCTCCTTGTGCGGCAGCGTGACCGACAGGCCGGACAGGTCGAGCGGCGCGAAGTACAGAAAACTCTCCATGAACGCCTTGAAGCTCTCGTAGCCGGCGTTGACGAGGAGCGGGAGGTAGACGCCGTCGTGATTCGCTTCGGTGAAGGCGGCGTTGTGGATGGCAGGCGACATCGAGTGCGCCACCGGCGACGCGACGACGCCGTACACCTTCGTCCGCGGCCCGATCGCGTCCCAACGGTAGAGCCGCTTCATGTCGCCGATCGAGACCTGCCCGGGCGCTGTGCCGCTGTCTTTGGTGAGGGCGGCGAACGTGAGGAACGCGCCGAACTTCTTCGCGAGGACGCGCGAGATCAGGCCGGCCTCGCCCATGCAGAGCGCGATCGTCGGCTTCTGGCGGTTCTGGAGGATCTCAAAGGCCTCGAGGTTGTCGCGGACAGTGCGGGCGGTCCAGACGATTTTGACGACGTCGGCGGGGGCCGTCAGCAAGTCGGCGAGCAGGTTGCTCATCTTGTCGGGCCGGCCCACGAAATCGTGTGCGCTCGCGATGACGCCGGCGCGCTGGTCCCGGGGCGTCGTCCGCTCGTCCCGGAGCTTGCCGGTTCTGCGGAAGGTCTCCAACTCGACATCGAGGTAACTCGCCCCCGCCTCGGCCGCGGCGCCGAGAAGGGCGAGCCGCTCGTCGTCCGCCAGTTCCGATTGTCCGCCTTCCCAAGTCGGACGGCAGGTGACGATCGCCGGGACGGGACACGCGGCGAGGACCGTCGCGACGTCGGCCGCGCTCGTCATGTCGTCCACGCGCAGCTCGATCAACTCCGCACCCGCTTCCGCGGCTCGCGCCATGTCGCTCCGCGCGCGGTCGAGTTCACGGACGAAGATGGCGACGCAGAGGTGGGTCATTGGGTTGAATTGTAGTGGCGACGCCTGCGTCGCGCTTGCGGCGCAGCCACAAGACCGGCGCGGCGGTCGCAACAAGCAGAGCGATCAAGGGTTCGCGCGAGTCTTGACGCCGCGCGTCAACCCCGACGCAGGCGCCGCCACAACGGTAGGCGAAAGGCGGCCGCGTAATAGGCCGCAATGGTTTGCCGCTATCGGATCTCCAGCCGCGTCATCAGCGCGTCGATCTGCCGCTTCGTGTCGTCGCTCGCTTCCCAGAGCGGCAGGCGGAGTTCGCCGCTGTCGGTGCCGGTGACGCGCATCGCGTGCTTGATGCCGGCCGGGTTGCCGTCGAGGAACATCGCCCGCATGAGCGGGAAGAAGCGGTGGTGGATCCGCGCGGCCTCCTTGAAGTTGCCGGCGGCGGCGGCGCTCGTGATCGACTTGATGTCGGAGGGAATGAGGTTCGACAGCACGCTGATGACGCCGGCGGCGCCGAGGCTCATCAGCGGCACCGTCAGCGAGTCGTCGCCGCTGAGGACCGTGATGTTGCAGGCGGACATGATCTCGCTGGCCATATCGAGCGAGCCGGTCGCCTCCTTGATGGCCACGATGTTCGGGTGCGCGTTGAGGCGGGCCACGGTGTGCGCCGACATCGTGATGCCGGTGCGGCCGGGGATGTTGTACAGCACGATCGGCAGGTCGACCTTGTCAGCCAGGTGCATGAAGTGGCGGTACAGCCCCTCCTGCGTCGGCTTGTTGTAGTACGGATTGACCGACAGCGCGGCCGTGGCGCCGGCGCGCTTCGCGATCCCGTGCAACTCGAGCGCCTCGGACGTCGCGTTGCCGCCGGCGCCGGCGATCACCGGCACCCGGCCGCGCGCGAACTCGACGGCCAGTTCGATGACGCGCTGGTGCTCCTTGAAGTCGAGCGTCGGCGACTCGCCGGTCGTGCCGACGGGGACGAGCCCGTCGATCCCGCCGGCGATCTGGAACTCGACCTGATCGCGGAAGCGCGCCTCGTCCACCCGCCCGTCGCGGAACGGGGTCACCATCGCCGTCATCGCACCGCTGAACGTCACCGACATCGTGTTGCTCCGCTCTCTCGTTCCTGAAGCTTTATTTGATGAACGCCAAGACGCCAAGACGCCAAGGTAGGAAACGCCAAGAATTCGCTTGGCTAAGCCAGCCCGCCAACGCACCGCGGAAGGCCCACGTCAAAACCGTTTTTCTGTCTTCCTCTTCTTCGTCTGCTTGGCGTCTTGGCGTCTTGGCGTTCACATTCCGACGACTCGGATCACCGTCACGTGCGCGTCTCCGACAGCACGAGCAGACGTTTCATTTCCCGCACCGCCTCGCGCAGGCCGACGAAGATCGCCCGGCTGACGATCGCGTGGCCGATGTGCAGCTCGCGCACGCCGGGCAGCGAGGCCACCGGACGGACGTTGAGGTAGTTCAGCGCGTGGCCGGCGTTGAACTGCATGCCGCAGTTGCGGATGCGCTCGCCCGCCTCGTCGATCTTGCGCAGCTCGTCCTCGAACGACTGCTTCAGCCCCGCGTCGCCGTACAGCGCCTGGCGGGCGTGGAACGCGTGGGCGTAGGGCCCGGTGTGGATCTCGCACACGCTGATGCCCGCCGCCGCGGCGGCGGCGACCTGGCGGGCGTCGGCGTCGATGAACGCGCTGACCGTCGCGCCGCCGTCCTTCAGCGCCGCCACCACGTCCTTCAAGCGGTCGAGTTGGCCGGCGACGTCGAGGCCGCCCTCGGTGGTGACCTCGGTCCGCCCCTCGGGCACGAGCATCGCCATGTGCGGGCGGATGCGGCGGGCGACGGCGACCATCTCGTCCGTCGCGGCCATCTCCAGGTTCAGCTTCACGTGGCAGGACTGCTTGATCCGCTCGACGTCGTGGTCCTGGATGTGCCGCCGGTCCTCGCGCAGGTGCACGGTGATGCCGTCGGCCCCGCCGAGCTCCGCCTCGACCGCCGCCCACACCGGGTCCGGCTCGTACGTCCGCCGGGCCTGCCGCACGGTGGCGACGTGATCGATGTTGACGCCTAACTCGACCATCGGAAGGGCGATTGTAGGAGTGGGGGCCGGTTTGGCAAAGGGCAGGAGCGACGAAGGATGAAGGCGGAAGGATGGAGGATGAAGGGCCGGGAGCTTCTCCGCTTCATCCTTGCGCCTTCGTCCTTCATTCCTGGATTCCGCCCCTACCCCCGCCCTCTCCCACGAAGACGGGGGCGAGGGAGCGAGCGGCACACGCGATGGCACCGTCATCGCCCTCGACGGCGTCGCATCTCTCAGATCTCCAGCGTCTTGCCGGTGAGACGCTCGTACGCTTCCAGATAGCGCCGGCGCGTTCCCTCGACCACGTCCGGCGGCAGTTCGGGGGCGGGCGGGGTCTTGTCCCACGTCAGGCCTTCGAGGTGGTTGCGGACGAACTGCTTGTCGTAGCTCGGCTGGTCGTGGCCGGGCGCGTACCCCTCGGCGGGCCAGAAGCGGCTGCTGTCGGGCGTCAGCACCTCGTCAACGAGGATGATCCGGTCGTCCGGCAGCAGGCCGAACTCGAACTTCGTGTCGGCGATGAGGATGCCCCGCCCGGCCGCGTATTCCGCCGCCAGCGCGTAGAGCGCGAGCGTGCGGTCGCGAAGGTCGGCCGCGAGTGAGACGCCGATACGGGCCGCCGCCTCGTCAAAGCTGATGTTGACGTCGTGGCCGGTCTCCTCCTTCGTCGCGGGGGTGAAGATCGGTTCCGGCAGGCGGTCGCATTGGCGCAGGCCCGGCGGCAGGGCGACGCCGCACACCGTGCCGGTCGACCCGTACTCCTTCCAGCCCGAGCCGGCGAGGTAGCCGCGGGCGACGCACTCGATCGGCACGACACGCGCCTTCTTCACCAGCATCGAGCGGCCCCACAGTTGCTCGGCGAACGGCTGAAGTTCGGCCGGGTACTGCGCGACGTCGGTGGCGATCAGGTGGTTCTCGAATTGGTCCCGGTAACGCTCGAACCAGAATAGGCTCAAGGCCGTGAGGATCACGCCCTTGTCGGAGATGCCGTTGGGCATCACGCAGTCGAATGCGCTGATCCGGTCCGTCGCGACGATCAGGAGGCGCTCGCCGAGGTCGTACACGTCGCGAACCTTGCCCCGCTTCACGGGGAACGGCAGGTCGCTCTGGAGCAGGGCCTGGGGCATGACGGCCGAACCTAAGGAATCGACGGAGAATTGCAAAAGCGGCGACCGGGCGCGCGCGGCGGGGCCACGACCGTGCGGCCCGTGTTTGTGTGGCCGATGGGCTGTGCTAAGATTCGCCCGAGAGGGTGTGGGGACGACGACCCGTCCCCGCGCAGGGCACGCGCGCGTCTGCGGCCGCCGACGTCGCCGCCGCGTGACCATCCGTCCGTCTGTCCGTCCGTCCGACCCGCGGGCCGCGTCCCAGGTGTTATGGCTTCCATCAAGTTCGAGATCTACCGCGACGGCGCCCGCGTCACCGCGTACGACCCGGTCGCCTGCACCGCCATCGGCCCCGAGAGCGTGCCGGTGTCGGGCGACGTGTCGTTCCGCGACGGGCTGCTCGTCGTCAACCGGTCGGACGAGCAGGCGATGGGCCTGTCGGTCCTGTGGAACCTCGGCGCGCCGGGCGCGCTTCAGCTCGAGACGACGCGCCTGCAGCCCCGATCCAAGCCGTACGTGCTGAACGTGGAGCTGGCCCGCTTCCGCCTGATGAAGGTGATGCAGAAGCAGGAGGACTGGAACCTCTTCGACTTCCCGCGCACCGACAAGTACGCCGCCCGGTTCCACGAGGCGCAGCTGATGTTCGCCGACGCGCTGGGCCGGCTCGACGAGCCGGCCGAGGCGGCGCGGCTGGCGGACCGGGCACTGGAGATGGCGGTCGAGCTCTCGGAGCAGTTGGCCGTCTTCCACAGCGAGCTGCTGCTGACGCGCCGCCGCCAGTCGACCGGGTTCGTCAAGCACATCTTCGGGTGCCGCGTCGAGCCGGCCGTGGCCAACGAGCGGTACAAGGAGATGCTGGCGGCGAACTTCGACTACGCGATCGTGCCGATGTCGTGGAAGCAGCTGCAGCCCGACGAGCACGTGTTCCGCACCGACGACGTCGACGACTGGGTCGAGACGCTCAACAAGCGGCGGGTCCCCGTCATCGCCGGCCCGCTCGTGCGCCTCGACCGCGCCCACGTCCCCGACTGGATGGTGATCTGGGAGCACGACTTCGACGCGCTGCGCGAGACGGCGTACGAGTACGTGCAGCGCGTCGTCACCCGCTACCGCCGCGCCGTGTCGGCGTGGAACGTGGTGGCCGGCATCCAGACCAACACGGCGTTCGCGCTGAGCTTCGAGCAGATCATCGAGCTGACCCGGCTGCTCGTCGCGCAGGTCAAGACGCTGCTGCCGACGTCGCGCACGCTCGTGACGATCACCCAGCCGTTCGGCGAGTACCACGCCCGCAGCCGCGGCAGCGTCCCGCCGATGCTCTACGCCGAGATGGTGTCGCAGGCCGGCATCACGTTCGACGGGTTCGGCGTCGAGCTGGAGCTGGGCGTGCCGCAGGCGGGCATGTTCATGCGCGACCTGTTCCAGCTCAGCAGCCTGCTCGACAAGTTCGCCACGCTCGGCCGCCCGCTGTTCATCACCGCGCTGGGCGTGCCGGGGCGGTCGACGCCGGACCTGAGCGACACGTCCGAGGGCCGCCTCGACCCCAACGCCGCCGGCCGCTGGCGCCGCCCGTGGGACCCGCAGCTCCAGGCCGAGTGGATGGAGGCGGTCTACCACCTCGCCCTGAGCAAGCCGTTCGTCGAGAGCATCGCCTGGAGCAACCTCGCCGACGTGAACCAGTCGCTCCCCGGCGGGGGCCTGCTCGACGACATGCTCCGCCCCAAGCCCGCGTTCACGAAGTACCTCCAGATGCGCGAGAAGGTGAAGCAGCCGGCCCAGCCCAAGAAGCCCTGACCCGGCCGCGGCGACGTCCCCCGTTTCGCCGCAGGGCCGAAAGGCCCGCCTGCCCGGGATTCGGATAGGCTCGTCACGGACAACCTGTGGCCCGCGTCACCGTGACAACCTGCCCGCCCCGCGCCCCCGCATCCGATAACACGCGTCGCCGACGCCGCTTCACCTTGCCGCACGGCGGGGCGTGCGGTAATGATGCGGTTGCGGACGCGCGCGGGAACTTCTCCCCGGGCCGGCCCGACTTCATTGGCGAACCAGATGCAGATCTCAAACGCGTCGGCCGCGCGAGCCGGTGAGGAGGGCCCGGCCGGTCCCGCCACCGCCGCCGCCACCGCCACCGCCGCCCGCGGACCCGGCCGCGCGTCCGCCGCCCGGGCCGTACTCGACGCGTTGCGGCCGCACCAGTGGGTGAAGAACCTGCTGCTGGCGCTGCCGCTGTTCCTCGCCCACGAAATCCAGGACGCGCGAAAGGCCGCGGCCGTCGGCTTCGCCATCGTCGCGTTCTGCGCCTGCGCGTCGGCCGGGTACGTCATCAACGACTTGCGTGACCGCGCGTCCGACCGTGCGCACCCGACGAAGCGCGCCCGGCCCTTCGCCGCCAATCGATTGTCGGCCGGCGCGGGCGCGGGGATCGCGGCGGCGCTGCTCGTCGTGGGCTTTAGCGTCGCGGCGCTGCTGGTGTCGCCGGCGCTGGCGGGGATGCTCGGCGTCTACGTCGCGGCGACGATCACCTACTCGCTCTGGCTCAAGACGCGCCTGCTGATCGACGTGTTCGTCCTCGCCGGGCTGTACGCGCACCGCATCCTCAGCGGCGGGGTGGCGGCGGGGGTGCCCGTCACGCCGTGGCTGATGGCGTTCAGCCTCTTCTTCTTCCTCTCCCTCGCGTTCGCCAAGCGGTACGCCGAGCTCGCCCGCCTCCGCGACGGCGGCGCCGAGACCCGCGCCGCCGGCCGCCCCTACCATGTGGAGGACCTCGACGTGATCGCCAGCGTCGGCCCGGCCAGCGGGTACCTGGCGGTCCTCGTGCTCGCGCTCTACATCAACAACAGTCAGGCGAGCGTCGAGCTGTACCGCGAGCCGGGCGTGCTCTGGCTGGCGTGCCCGGTGCTGCTCTACTGGATCACGCGCGTCTGGTTCCTCGCCCGCCGCCGGGCGCTGCACGAGGACCCGGTGCTGTTCGCACTGAAGGACCGCGCCAGCCTAACCGCCGCCGCGCTGACGTGCGGGCTGATCGTCGTGGCGTCAGGGTGGGACTGCCGTGGGGCTCGTACGAGGACGAACGCAATGCTCCGCTCTGCGACGAAAACGATCAGCGGCTGGGCGAACTACCCGGCGCAGCAGGCGTGCCGGCTCGTCCGGCCCGAGTCGATGCGCGACCTGCGCGAGGCGGTGACGTCCACCGCCGGCATGCATCTCCCGCGGCCTCGGCCGCAGCTACGGCGATGCGGCTGAACGAGAACGGCGACGTCATCCTCCACGAGCGCCTCGACCGCATGCTGGCGTTCGACGAGACGCGCGGCCTGCTCGATGCCGAGGCCGGCGTGAGCTTCGACGACCTCCTCCGCACGTTCCTGCCCCGCGGCTGGTTCCCGCCGGTCACGCCGGGCACGAAGTTCGTCACGCTCGGCGGCGCGATCGCGGCCGACGTGCACGGCAAGAACCACCACGCCGACGGCTCGATCGCCAACTTCGTCCAGGACCTGCACCTCCTCACCGCGGGCGGCGACGTCCTCCGCTGCGCGCGCGACGAGAACGCCGAGGCCTTGGGCCACCCTCGGCGGCATGGGCCTCACCGGCGCGATCCTGTCCGCCCGCCTGCGGCTCCGGCGCGTGGAATCGGCGTACGTCACCGTCGACACGCGGCGGGCGACGAACCTCGCGCACGCGCTCGACCTGTTCGCGTCGAACGACGCGCGCGGCACCGCTACTCCGTCGCCTGGATCGACTGCCTCGCCACCGGCGACGCGCTCGGCCGCTCGGTGCTGATGGGCGGCGACCACGCCACGGTCGCCGAACTGCCCCCGGCCTGCACGACCGGCCGCTGGAGGTTGCGTCGCGCGCGCGAAGGACGTGCCCTTTTTCTTCCGTCGTTCGCCAACCCCACCACGGTGAAGGCGTTCAACGCGCGTTACTACCGCCTGCACCGCGACGGCCGGCGGGTCGTCGATCACGAGACGTTCTTCTACCCGCTCGACGCCGTCCGGGCGCTGGAACCGCATCTACGGCCGGCGCGCGGCTTCCTCCAGTACCAGGTCGTGCTGCCGCGGGCGGCGGGGCGGGCCGGGCTGGCCCAACTGCTGGAGCGACTCGCGGCGTCGCGTCGCCGCGTCGTTCCTGGCGGTGCTGAAGGCGACCGGGCCGCAGGGGCAGGGGATGCTCTCGTTCCCGCTCGAGGGTACACGCTCGCGCTCGACCTGCCGAACACCGGGCCGGACGTCGTCGCGTTCCTGCGGAGCCTCGACGAGATCGTCCTCGGCCACGGCGGGCGCGTCTACCTCGCCAAGGACGCCGCCACGACCGCCGACAGCCTCGCCCGCATGTACCCGAACCTGCCGCGATTCCTCGACGTGAAACGGCGGCTCGATCCGACACCGGTTCACCTCGTCCCTCCGCGCGGCGACTCGGCCTCGCGCCCGCGGTGACGGAACCAGTTATAGCGCGCCGGCCGGCACCGCCGCACCGGCGGAACAGCGCGGGTCGCATGAGCCGCGGCACCGTCGTCATCACCGGGGCCCGCTCGCCGATCGCCCGCCCGTCGCCGCTCGCTTCGCAGGGGCCGGCCACCCGCTCGTGCTCGCAGGCCGCGATCGAGACGAGATCGAGCGCCTCGCCGCTGACCTGCGCCTGCGCCACCGCGTGCCCGTCACGGCGATCTAGTGCGACGCCGCCGCCGTCGGCGATCACCCGGGCATCGAGGGCGCCGGCCGCCGCGCCGCCGGCGACACGGCAGCCGTCCCGACGAACGCTGCGGACGGCGAGGCCGTGCTGAGTCCCGCCACCCCGGCCGACGTCGCCATCGGTGCCCACGCTGACCTGAACGGCGCCGCCAGCGTCGCCCCCGCGGCCGGCGGGCGGATTGTCGGCGTGGTCCTCTGCCACGGGTTCATGGCCGAGCAGGACGACGCGCAGCGCGACGGCGCGCTCGTCCGCCAGATGATCGACGTCAACTACACCTCGGCCGTCACGCTCCTCGAGCGCGCGGCCGACCACTTCGAGACGCAATCCAACGGTGCGGGGGGCGACGGCGGCCGGTTCCTTTGCGCGATCTCGTCGGTCGCGGGCGACCGCGGGCGACGAAGCAACTACCTCTACGGCTCGACGAAGGCCGCGCTTTCCGCCTACCTCCAGGGCCTGCGGCACCGGATGGCCCGCCGCGGCGTGGCCGTCGTCGACGTCCGCCCGGGCTTCGTCGACACCGCCATGACCTGGGGGCGGCCCGGCACGTTCCTCGTCGCGCCGCCCGATCGGGTGGCCGCCGACGTCGTCGACGCCGTGCGCAAGCGCCGCGCCGTCGTCTACACGCCCGGCTTCTGGCGCGGCATCATGTTCGCGATCCGCAACGTGCCGAACGTCGTCATGCACCGCACGAAACTATGACGGCGAGGGGCGAGCGCGAACCCGCATCGGGTCGACGCGCGTCGGGTCCGACTGACTTCGCGGGCCGGACGCTCTGCGACCGTCACAAGGCTGAAGTGGATGAGCATGAAAGCGCGGTCGACCGAGCAGAACGCCGTCGCCACCCGTCAAGAGAAGTCGGCGCCGCCGCCGGAGCGGCCGCGGCCGGCGGCGTGGGGCTGGACGCCGGCGCAGGCCCGGGTGCTGCTCGTGCTGCTCGGCGGCCTGCTCGTCGTGCTGACGGTCCGCTACGCCCGCAACCCGCAGTACATCAGCAACCCGCAGCCAGACTTCCCCGTCCGCTACCACGACCTCGCCGACCGGATCGACCCCAACACCGCCGACTGGCCGACGCTGGCCGCGCTGCCCGCGATAGGGGAGAAGCGGGCGAAGGACATCGTCGCCGGTCGCGACGCCGCCCTCGCCGCCCGGCCGGGCACGCCCGCGTTCCGCGAACCCAACGACCTGCTCCGCATCCGCGGCATCGGCCCGGCGATGGTGAGCGCGATCTCGCCGTACCTGATCTTCCCGCGCGCGGACGCGCCGGCCACCCGACCGGTGACGCGGCCCTAGCCGATGATCACGATGTGGCCGTGCCGGCAGGTCGATCGAACCGCGGAGACGCGGAGAAAAGAGGACCGTTTGCCACAGATGGGGCACAGATGAACACGGATAGGGGAGGCCAAGTCTGGAGCCAGACTACTGGCGTTCGGGCCGTCGGCACGATCGCGGTTCTTCAGTCCTTCCACTCTTCATCTGTGCCCATCGGTGCCCCATCCGTGGCTGAATCTTGACTGTTTTCTCCGCGCTCTCCGCGTCTCCGCGGTCAGTCCCGATCGTTTGAGAGTGTGCCGACCCCCGGTCGTTGCCAAGGCGGACGAAGTGCGACTGCGCTAGCGATCATGGAAGCTGTTCCGTTGTAGCGGCACGCGGTCGGCTGCGCACGCGCCGCCGAACGTCATGCTCCATGGCCGGCGAGGCACGGCAGCACTCCGATCGTCTGGAACCATGCCGGCTCCGACACCGGATTGCGCTCGATCGTCATCCCGAGTCTCCGCATCACGCCGATCGACGCGGCGTTGTCGTGTTCCGTCGTCGCCACGAGTCGGTCGACGTTCATCGTCTCGAACGCGAACGCCGCCAGCGCGCCCGCCGCCTCGGCCGCGTAGCCCCGGTCGCGGTGGGGCGTGGCGACGGCCCAGAAGAGCCCCATCTCCGGCGTGAACCGCCCGCCCGGCTGTCCGCGCAGGCGCGAGCGGGACCACGGCAGCGTCTCGAACGGCCCGAAACTCGGCGCGAGCCCCACCGATCCGACGACCGCGCCGCCGTCCTTCGACTCCACCGCGTAATCGCCGTACGGCGGTTGATGCAGCCGCGCCAGCGCCGCGTAGTTCCGCACGCACCACGCCAGCCACGCCTCGTGCTGGGCGCGGGGCGACGGGCCGAAGCAGTCGTCCTGCAGCCGAGCCACGGCGTCGAGGTCCGACCCGTCGAACGGCCGAATCCGCAGGCGTGGCCCTTCGATCCGAAGCATTCGTCAAAACTCCACAAGCGCACGAGGTGGCCGAGGATGAGTCGCAACGTTTCCTGCCGAGGGCTCCGCCGTGCTCCCGCGGCCAGAGGCCCGGTGGAACGAGGATTGGACATCATTCCCAGCGCCCGCTCAGTCGACAAACGAATCGAAAAAGCCTTCGAAGCTGGAAAACCGCCACTCCCCCTGTGGCATCCGCTCCCGGTAGTACCAAACTTCCTGGTTTAGAAAGTAAAAGAACTGATACCCCTGGTGGTGCATGTAGAACACGAATGCGCCGGCAGGTAACGGTGCCGCACTCTGTTCCCGCAACAGTTCCGTGGCCCACTCCTGCAAGTCGGCCAGGATCGCGTAGTCAAAGTCGCTGCCAGTCCAAAGACCTTGCGCGCCCCGTCCCGCCTGCCGTAGGAAAGATACATAGGCTTGGGGAAGTTCAACGCCGTACCGGCGCTCCAACTGCTCGATTTCAGCCACGGTGCAACCATGCGGACGCGACGTTCCCAACAACCTCCACTTGAGCCGGTCGTGAAAGTCCATAGGCGTTCCGGTGTTAGACGGCCAGCCGGGGCAACGACCGCCGCCATCGATGCGCTCCGCCTTCGGGCTTCGGTCCCGGAAGGAGGCACAGCGGATCAGCCCGACCGTGCTCTTCACCAGGAACGAGCCATCGGCGGAAGACGTGGGTTGCCCCCGCGCCCGCCGGCGGCCCGGCGGGCGTATAATACCCTCTATGAGTGACTTCCAGGTCGTGTCGCGGTTTCAGCCGCAGGGGGATCAGCCGGCGGCCATCGACAAGCTCGTGGCGGGGGTGCGGGAGGGGCGCAAGTTCCAGACGCTCATGGGCGCCACCGGCACGGGCAAGACGTTCACCATGGCCCACACGATCGCCCGGCTCAATCGGCCGACGCTCGTGATCAGCCACAACAAGACGCTGGCCGCGCAGCTTTACGAGGAGTTCAAGGAGCTGTTCCCGAACAACGCGGTGGGGTACTTCGTCAGCTACTACGACTACTACCAGCCCGAGGCGTACATCCCGCAGCGGGACATTTACATCGAGAAGGACGCCAGCCGCAACGACGATCTCGACCGCCTGCGCCTCGCGGCCACGAGCAACCTCGTGAGCCGCCGCGACGTGCTGCTGGTGGCGTCGGTGTCGTGCATCTTCGGCCTCGGCTCGCCGGACATCTACAAGAAGAGCGTGCTGCCGATCCTCAAGGGCGTGGAGACCGACCGCGACGAGATGCTGCGCAAGCTGATCGACCTCCAGTACAGCCGCAACGACATCGACTTCAAGCGCGGCACGTTCCGCGTGCGCGGCGACGTGGTCGAGCTGCACCCGAGCTACGAGGAATTCGCCTACCGCATCGAGTTCTTCGGCGACGAGATCACCACGATCGACGCGATCAACCCGCTGACGGGAGAGCTGCTCCAGAGCCACGAGAGCGTCTTCATCTACCCGGCCGTCCACTACGTGATGCCGGAGGACAAGGTGCACGCGGCCGTCGAGGCGATCCGCGCGGAACTGGAGATGCGGACGATCCAGCTCCGCAACGAGGGGAAGCTGCTCGAGGCGCAGCGCCTCATCGCGCGCACGAAGTACGACCTGGAGATGCTGCTGGAGGTCGGCGTCTGCCCCGGCATCGAGAACTACAGCCGCCACCTCGACGGCCGCCAACCCGGCGAGAAGCCGTACACGCTCATCGACTACTTCCCCGAGGACTTCCTGCTGATCATCGACGAGTCGCACGTGACGATCCCGCAGATCAAGGCGATGTACAACGGCGACCGGATGCGCAAGACCGTGCTCGTCGACCACGGCTTCCGGCTGCCCAGCGCGATGGACAACCGGCCGCTGAAGTACGAGGAGTTCGAGCAGATGTGGAAGCAGGTCGTCTTCGTCTCGGCCACGCCGGGCAAGATCGAGCTGGAGGCGAGCGGCGGCGAGGTCGTCGAGCAGGTGATCCGCCCGACGGGGCTGATCGACCCGGAGGTGGTCGTCCGCCCCGCGCAGGGGCAGGTGCCACACCTCCTGGCCGAGATCAAGGAGCGCGTCGCGGCCGGCGAGCGCGTGCTGGTGACCGCCCTCACGAAGCGGCTGGCGGAGGACCTGGCGGCGTACATCCAGGAGGCGGGCATCCGCGGCCGCTACCTGCACAGCGAGATCCAGACGCTCGAGCGCGTCGAGATCCTCAACGATTTGCGCAAGGGCGAGTTCGACGTGCTCGTCGGCATCAACCTGCTGCGCGAAGGGCTGGACCTGCCGGAGGTGTCGATGGTGGCGATCCTCGACGCCGACAAGGCCGGGTTCCTGCGGAGCGAGACGTCGCTCATCCAGACGATCGGCCGGGCGGCCCGCAACCAGAACGCGAAGGTGTTCCTCTACGCCGACGCGATCACGCCGGCCATGCAGCGGGCGATGGACGAGACGAGCCGCCGCCGCACGATCCAGCAGGCCTACAACGCCCAGCACGGGATCACGCCGCAGACGATCGTGAAGGCGATCCGCCAGACCCTCGAGAGCGAGGTGAAGGCCCGCCGCACGGTGCAGGAGGCGGTGAAGTCGGTCAGCGACAGCGCGTTCGACCAGACGGAGATCGTGAGGCTGCTGGAGGAGGAGATGCTCGAGGCGGCGAAGAACCTGGAGTTCGAGCGGGCCGCGCAGCTGCGCGACAAGATCAACGAGATGCAGGGCGCACCGACGATCAAGAGCGGCAGCGCCTGGTCCCCCGCTGGCGAGGCCGAGGCCGAGCGGCAGAAGATCTGGCAGCCCAAGACGCCGGCGCGCGGAAAGCGCAAGGTGGCGAAGTAACGCTTTGGGGGGCGACGGGCGTGGCGGTCGAGGACGTGATCTACCTGTCGGACCGGGCGGCGTGGCGGGCGTGGCTGGCGCGGCACCACGCCCGCTCGCGCGGCGTCTGGTTTACGTTCTACCGCAAGGCCTCCGGCAAGCCGAGCCTGCCGTACGAGGCCGCGATCGAGGAGGCGCTCTGCTACGGGTGGATCGACAGCACGATCCGCAAGATCGACGACGAGCGGTACTGCCTCCAGTTCACGCCGCGGCGCGACCCAGCGAACTGGTCGATCCCGAACCGGCGACGCCTGGCGAAGCTGATGGCGGCGAAGCGGATGACGCCGGCGGGCCTCGCCGTCGTCGACCCGTCGGTCCTGACCGCGCCCGCGCCGCCCCTGGCGCAGCGGGGCGCCGACGTGGCAGTCCCGCTGGACCTACGCGCGGCGCTGACGGCGTGCGACGCGGCGCGTGCGGCGTTCGACGCGTGGGCCCCGACCTACCGCCGGCAGTACGTCGACTGGGTCGCCGCGGCGAAACGCCCCGAGACCCGCGCCCGCCGGGTCGGGCAAGTGGTGGAACGGGCTGCGGCGGGCCGAAAGTTCGGGACCAAGTGAAGGTGGCGTCGGCTACAATGCGATCGGTCGCACGCGCGGCCGTAACGCCGCCGACGGTCCACGCGAGGTGACTTTTCATGTTGACGTTCCCGACCTACGACCAGATCCGCGACCTCGTCCAACTCGCCAAGGCCGAGGACCTCGCCGCCGACGACGTGACGAGCCGGCTGATGATCCCGGCGGACGCGATCGGCGTCGGCACGCTGATGCAGAAGGAGGTCGGCGTCGCCTGCGCGCTGCCGATCGTCGAGATGATCAGCCGGGCCTACGACGAGCGGCTGCGCGTNTTTCACTTTGAAGCGTACTTCACCCCGCTGCACTTCGACCGGCTTGCGAAGCTGCTGCTGCTGACCTCGCTGATCGTCGGTTACGCCTACGGAATGGAGTACTTCATGGCCTGGTACTCCGGCGAATTGTACGAGCGGGACGTGTTCTGGGACCGAGTGACGGGTGATTACTGGTGGGCGGGGTGGTCGATGATCATCTGCAACGCGTTGATCCCCCAGCTTCTCTGGTTCCGCAAGTTTCGCGAAAACCTGAACTGGTTCTTCGTGATCTCCATCTTCGTCAACATCGGGATGTGGTACGAGCGGTTCGTGATCATCGTGCCCTCGCTGGCGCACTCGTACATGCCGTGGAAGATGGTGAACTACCACCTTTCCTGGGTTGAGGCGTTCCTCCTCCTGGGGAGCTTCGGGTGGTTCTTTATGTGGTTCCTGCTCTTTTTGCGCTTCCTCCCCGGCCTGTCCATCGCCGAGATCAAGGAAGTGCTGCCGCCGCCCCTGCGTGGGCGACGCAGCCTGTCGCGCGAACGCGCGCCGCTCTGCGAGCGGCGGCTAAACGATCGGTCGTACGCACGCCCGGCAAGACGTCCCCCCGGCGCGACGCGCCTGCCGCGCACGCGTGTGCGATCGGTGCGGCACGGCCGCGGTGCCGGTATCCTCCGCGGGCATGGGCGAACTCGACCGCGCAGCCGTCCCTCCTGACCCGCCGCCGCCGCCACCCGGTGCTCTCGACGACCGGCCGCCGGTCGACCCTTACGTCATCTCCTCCAACCAAATCGAAGACCCGCCAGCCCGGCTCGCGCAGGCGCTGCGGCAGGTGGGGCCGGGGCTGATCTTGGCCGGCGCGATCGTCGGCACGGGGGAGCTCATCGCCACGACGAACCTCGGCGCGAAGGTCGGCTTCGCGCTGCTGTGGCTCGTGATCGTCAGTTGCCTCGTGAAGGTGTTCGTGCAGGTCGAGCTCGGGCGCTACGCGCTGTCCGAGGGGCGCACCACGATGGGCGCGCTGGCTGACGTGCCGCGCGTCGGTCGGTTCTTCGGGCTCTGGTGGGTGCTGATGATGCTCGCCACGCAGCTCCAGCTCGGCGCGATGGTCGGCGGCATCGGCCAGGCGCTGCACGTGGCGATGCCCGGCGTCTCGGCCGCCCTCGGGTTCGCGGCACGGCCGGAGGTGCCGTGGGCGGCGGCGGCGGCGATCTCGGCCTCGGCGCTGCTGGCGGCGGGCAGCTACGGGCTGGTCGAGCGGCTGACGACCGTGCTCGTCGTGATGTTCACCGTCGGCACGGTCTTGTGCGTCGCGCTGCTGCCGGCGGCGGGGCACCCGATCCCGTGGGGCGCGGTGGGGCACGGGCTGACGTTCACGATCCCCGCCGGCGCGACCGCCGCCGCCATCGCGATGTTCGGCATCACCGGCGTCGGCGCCGCCGAGCTCGTGGCCTACCCGTACTGGTGCATCGAGAAGGGGTACGCCCGCAAGGCCGGCCGCCGCGACGCCACCGCCGCCTGGGCCGCGCGGGCGCGGGGGTGGATGCGCGTGATGCGGCTGGACGCGTGGGTGAGCATGCTCGTCTACACCGTCGCGACGATCGCGTTCTACTTCCTCGGCGCCGCCGTCCTGAACGACCGCAGCGGCGCCGGGCTGCCGCAGACGGTGGGGGAGATGCTCGACGCGCTGACCCGCATGTACGTCCCGGTGCTCGGCGGGCGCGGCGCGACGTGGTTCATCGTGCTCGGCGTGATCGCGGTGCTCTACTCCACGCTCTACGCCGCCACCGCCGCCAACACGCGGGTGCTGGTCGACTTCCTGAAGGTGAACCGCGTGATCGCCCTGCCGGACGTGCGTGCCCGCAGGCGGTGGGTCGGCGCGCTGTGTGCCGCGTTCCCGATCATCGACCTGGGGCTCTACCTGCTCGTGAAGAACCCGGTGCTGATGGTGCTGATCGGCGGCTTCGCGCAGGCGCTGACGCTCCCGATGCTCGCCGGCTCGGCCGTCTACCTCCGCTACCGCCGCACCGACCCGCGCCTGCGGCCCGGGCTCGCGTGGGACGCGTTCCTCTGGCTCTCGCTCCTCGCCTTCTGCGCCGCCGCCCTCGTGGGGCTGGCGGACAACATCAGGAAGCTGCGCGGGTGAGTTCACGTCCAAAATGTGCAGCGTCGTCACGCGGTCTGACGATTATCAGACGGGTTCGCGTTATTCGGACCATTCCCGGCCTCGGCACGCCGTTCCTCCGTCAGATGCCCATGTCGACGGGGGGATCGGCGGTCCTGGCGCGGGGTCCGCGCCTACTCGTTTGCGAGGCCGCGAGCGGTGCCTGACGGAAAATCTTCCGGGGCGTTTGCACGCCTCAGGACCGAATCGTACATCTGTCTTCGACCGGCCTGCGTGGAACAGTCCGGTCCTTGAGGATCCCTGACAAGGGCTAAGCCGCGGTAACGCGGCGTCGATCGGCCGCGAGGTCGGTCGACTCGTCGAGCGGGCGGACGGAAACGCCTTCCCGCCACGGCGATGCGCAAAGCGCCTGGTCCGGCTCTTCACCGATGGCGACGCGAGTCGTCCGGTGGGGCGGTCGGAGTGGGGCGCCGCCGAAAGGATGCTCGTGAATGCGCCTGAGTTCGCACGTCACGACTGTTCGTCTCGGTCCTCATTGATGGGTTCGTCCCGTCCGAACAACCCCGGCCGGCACTTCGCGGTGCCGGCCGGGGGACGGACCGGGTGCATTAAGTCACCCCGCACTCGGTCCGATGGAAGGGATGGAACGCCCGCGACGGTCGCACCGACAAGGTGAGGCCGGCCCGGGCGGTCCGGGTCGCCGGCAACGCCCGCTCGCGGGTGGGTTCGGCGGCCCAGAGGAACCCGACCGGTGCCCGCGTCACGCGACGTCACGCGTGAGGGGGAGGCCGGCGGGGCGACTGCTGGAAAGGAGGACGTACCGGAAGAGAGCGTCTCGCGGCCGCCACACGAGAAGTGGCACGCGGCCGTGGGATTCGATCGGGAGTCGGGGCCCGTGTCGTCGTGCGGCCGATGCCGTGTGACGCGGGGCGCCGGGGCCAGGTCCGAGTCGGGGAGAGAAGCGCGGCGGCGGCGACGCCCCGTGCTTGCAGACCCGCACACGCGGTGGTCCGGGACGGTTCCACGCCGGTCCGATCATTCGCGGCGTCCCCTCCGCGGGGCGCGAACGTGTCCGAAGTCGTGTACGAGAACAGTCTGGTCGGCCCCGACGCCGCCGCCGCCCGTGTGGGCCGTGCGGGGAGGCGGGCAACCCGGTCCGGAAGGCAATGCGAACTATTCGCTCAGGAGCATTCACCATGAACCGCAACAGCATCAAGAAGGGTTTCACCCTCATCGAAATTCTGATCGTCGTGATCATCCTCGGCATCCTCGCCGCGATCGTGATCCCGCAGTTCACCAGCGCGACGACCGAGGCTCGCCAGGGGAACCTGAAGAGCCAGCTGCAGACGCTCCGCAGCCAGATCGCGCTGTACAAGCTCCAGCACCGTGACAACGCCCCCGCCCAGGCCGACGCCGACTTCTGGCGGCAGCTGACGACCGTGACCAACGAGTCCGGCGTCACCAACCCGGCCGGCAACCTCCTCAAGGACGAGGCCAACGGCTACAAGTACGGCCCCTACTTCGAGGCCCGGATCGAGAACCCGCTGACGAAGCTCTCGACCGTCGGCGCCATCGCCGGTGAGGCGAACATGGGCTGGGCTTACGATTCCGCGACCGGCAAGATCGAAGCCACGGCGACCACCGCCGCGACCAGCATCTTCGAAGAGACCAAGTAACACCTGACGGTGTCACCCCGGCCGGCGGGTTCGTCACCCGCCGGCCGGCCTGCCCGGCCCGGCCGCCCGCGCGACGTAAAACCACGCGGGCCCCCGGCGGCGAATGCCGCCGCCGCCGCCGCCGCCGCCTTCGAACGCCACGCCGACGACGCCCGGTGACAACGCCGGGTCCGCGGCATGCGCGCGCGGCGGCACGGCGGGCACGCGGCCGTCCGCGAGCGAGGGGGCGCGAGCCGGGCGCGTGACCTCTAACGAGGTGATCGATGTCGACCCGCACCACCCAATACTCGTCCCCCCGCACCGCGGCCGCCGCCGCCGCCGCCGCCCGCCGCCGCGGCCCCGCCGCGGCGTTCACCTGATCGAGATCATGATCGTGGTGATCATCCTGGGGATCCTGGCCGCGATCGCGGTCCCGCAGATGACCGTCGCGTCGACCGAGGCCCGCGAGACGGTCCTCCGCGACGAGCTGCGCCCATGCGCGCCAACTGTTCATCTACCGCACGCAGCACTACGACGTCTCGGCCGGCTACCCGAACGGCAACACGGCCGCCACGCCCGACGAGGCGACGCTGCTGGACCAACTGACGAAGCACACGAGCGTGGCCGGCGCGGTCAGCGACACGGCGTCGGACGTCTACAAGTACCCGCCGTACCTCGTCGAGGTGCCGGTCAACCCGCTCAGCAAGAAGAACCGCGTGTGGGTGGTGGCGGCCGGCGACGCGATGCCGGCGGCCGACGAGACAGCCGTACGGCTGGATCTACAACCCGCAGACGAACCGCATCGTGGCCAACCTCGAGGGGTCGGACCTGCGGAACGTCCCGTTCGCGAACTACTGAACCACCGACACGCGCCCCGACGCCCCGCCGCACCGCGGGACGCCCGCGTGCCGCCCAACGGAGGAAACCGATCATGAACAACGTGAACCACCGCCTGCTCGTGTCGATCGTCGCGGCTCCAGGTCCTGACGCTCGCCAGCCAGTGGACCGGCAGCAGCAGCTCGACCGCCAACGCCGCCCGCGGCGAGATCCCCGACCCCGGCGCCGGCAGATGCAGATGGTCGACGAGCTGAAGCAGATGAACGCGAAGCTCGACCGCCTCGTCGGTGTCCTCGAGGGCGGCAAGCTTCAGGTCACGACCGTTTCGGCCGATCCGAAGAAGTAAAAGAGTGGGGAGTGGAGAGTAGGGGAGTGGGAGCAGGGCGACCGTAGGAACACAGCTATGTTTTCTTCACACCCCACCCCCACGCTCCACTCCCCACTTCTTGCCGGGCGCGTCGCGCGTTCACGCTGATCGAGATCCTCGTCGTGGTCGTGATCCTCGGGCTGGCGTCGGCGGTGATCGTGCCGCAGATCAGCTCGCGGGACGACCTGAAGGTCTCGTCGGCCGCCCGCACGCTCGTGGCCGACCTGATCTACGCGCAGAACATGGCGATCACGAAGCAGCAGATGTACTACGTCCGCTTCGATGCCGCCAACGAGCGGTACACGGTGCTGTCGGCGGTGTCGCCCGACACGATCGTGACGCGCACCCGATCCAGGTCGAGCCGTTCGTCACCGCGTTCGGGCCCAACGGCACGACGCCGACGCTCCGCGAGGTGATGGTCGACGTCGTGAACTTCGACGGCCAGTCGACGATCGCGTTCGACGAGATGGGCGTGCCCCACTCGTACGACCCAAACACGAACGCGACGAGCCCGCTCAACGCCGGGTCGATCCGGCTCAAGTGCGGCGCGCCCACACGGTGATGACCGTGACGGTCGAGCCGTTCACGGCCGAACTGAAGATCAACTGACGCCCGCGCGCGGTTGCCTTAGACGCCGCGCGCGCGCCCGGACCGCGCCCGGCGAACGTTCCTACCCAGTTGATCGCGCCCCGCGCGGCGTGCCGCCTCAGGCGGGCACGTCCCATCGCGTCGCGAAGGGACTTGCCCCCGGACATCAACCACGAACGTCTTCACGCCCTCCGAATCCGCGCGCCCTCAAACCATTTCCCGCAAGCGCGAAGAACCAGACCACTCGCGATCCATTCGCGTCAAACCTTCGCCCCGGCGCAGGGAACCCGATCATGCACTACGACGCGAGAGCGGTCGCGGTCATCTCGTGGGTCCTCGTTCCCCACCCGTCTCGCGCGCCGCGTTGCGCGAACGACGCGCGGGCGCGTCACGTCGCGCGCCCGCGACGCCCGCGACGCCTCCAATTCGGCGACACCTCTTCGTGATCGCCGCGTGTGCGGACCCGACGTGTGTGGGTGCGGTTTCCTGTCGATATGCGGGATGAGGCGTCCTCGATCGAGGACGCCGACACGATCCACATTCCTCGCGCGGGCCGTCAAGGCGCCGCCGCGGGGCGACAGGGCCGGAACGAACGCATGCTCGGACGCATCCGAAACACGCAGCACCACGCGATCGGCCTCGACGTCGGCGCCGACGCCGTGCGAATGGTCCAGCTCCGCACCCGCCGGGGGCGCGGGAGGTGGCCGCCGCCGCGCGGGTCGACCTGGCCGGCACGGGCGATGGCGTGGACGGCTCGCCCGCGTCGGCCGCCGCGGTGGTGGCGGCGATCCGGGCGGGGCTGCGCGCGCGGGCCGGTTCGCCGGGCGCGCGTGAGCGCGGGCGCTGCCGCGGCCGATCGTCCACGTCCGCACGCTGCGGCTGATGCCGACCGGGCCGGGCGCCGACCCGCTCGCCGCCGCCGAGCCGCGAGGCGGCGCTGTCGTTCGCGTTCCCGCTCGCCGCCGCCCGCGTGCAGTACGTCGCGGCGGGCGAGGTGCGGCGGGGGCGAGCCGCGGCAGGAGGTGATCGCCTTCGCCGCCGCCGACGACGACGTCTGCGCCGTCCTCGAGCCCTCCGCCGCGCGCGGCGCGACCGCCGACGGCCTGCACGTCCAGCCGTGCGCCCTGTACCGCGCCCTGTGCGGCGCGCTGGCGGGCGGCGGCGACGACGGCGGCGGCGGCGGGGCGAGCGCGCGGGTGCTGGTCGACATCGGCGCCACCGCCACGCAGATCCTGATCGGCCGCGGCGACGGGCCGTGCGTCGTGAAGACGATCGACCTCGGCGGCCGCCACCTCGACGCCGCCGTCGCGCGGCGGCTGTCGATCCCCGTCGGCGAGGCCCGCCAACTCCGCCGCCGCCTCGAACGGCAACGCGAAGAACCGCAGCAGGCAAACGACACCGCCGGCATCGCCCGCGGCACGGCTCCGCCGGGATTCTGGCCGGCGCGGGCGCAGGCGGCGTCGCTCCGCCGACTCGCGCCGGAACGGTTCCGGCCGAGGATCCGGGTTTGCGCGCGTCCACGACGCGCTGCGGGCGGGAATGACGGACCTCGTCGAACAGGTCGTGCTCTGCCTGCGGTACTTCTCGGTCAGCTTCCGCGGCCGCCCGCCCGCGCGGCTGTTCGTGAGCGGCGGCGAGGCCGGGTCCGCCGAGGTGCGCGCGCTGCTCGCCGCGGCCACCGGCGTCGCCGTCGAGCCGCTGCCCGTCCTGGCCGGCCTCGAGCCCGGCCCGCTCGCCGCCGTCGCCGCGCCCGGCGGAGTGGGCCCTTGCGCTCGGCCTCGCCCGCGCCGGCATCCCGATCGAATCGTCATTGGCGGCGGAGGTGTCCCGTGCGTGATCCCGATTTCCTCCCCGACTGGTACCGCGAACTGCGGCGCGCCGCCGCCAGGTGGTCGTTCAACTCGCTTGCGTCGCCGCGCTGGGCGCGCCGCCCTCGGCGGGGCGGCGGTGAGCCAGCGCGCCCAGCTCCGCGCGGCGGAGCAGGAGCACGCGGACGTGCGGGCGGGCCTCGAGCAGTCGCGCACCGGCCTGCGGAAGCTCGACGCGCTCAAGCAACTCCGCGAACAGTGGCGGCGGCAGGACCGGGTCCTGCAGTCGACCGGCGCCAACGTCGAGGCCTCCCGGCTCCTGGCCGCCCTGATCCACGTATTGCCACCAGATACCACGTATTCCGACGTCGCGTTCGCCGTCGAGGAACCCGCGGCCGACGACGCGGCGGCCGACCGACCCGCCCGCCACCGCGCCGTCGGCCCCCAGCGACCGGCGGTCCAACAGCGGCATGCGGGTCACCGTCCGGGGCGAGGCGCCGGGCGAGGCGGCCGTCGGCGAGCTGCTCGCCGGCATCAGCCGCACGCCGCTCTTCCGGCACGTGAACCTGAGCTACGCGAAGGACCGCGGAGCAGGACCGGCTCGTCCGCGAGTTCGAAGTCACGTTCGTCATCAACCTCGCCCCGGCGGCGTCCGAATAGACCGGTAGTACCCATGCCCACGTTGCAGACGCAAAACCTCTGGTACCGGCGGGCGCTTCGGCTGCTCGCGGCGACCGCGTTCGTCGCGGCCGTCGAGTGCAACCTCCTGGCCCACCGGCCGGCATCGCGCCAGCTCGACGCGGTCCGCGCGCGCACGGCGGCGGCGCGGGCCGAACTGGCGGACAACCGCGCGCGCTGGCCGACCTGCCGCGCGTCGGGCGCGAGGTCGACGAGCTGCGCCCTCAAGCTCGAGTCGGCGCGGGCGCTGCCGAGCAACCAGGACCTGGGCCAGTTCATTCGCGACGTGACCGAGTTCGGCCAGGAGGCCGCGCTCAGCCAGCTCACGGTTCAGCCGGGCCTGCCCCGGTCGCGCGCGCTGGTGTCGGAGATCCCGGTGTCGCTGAGCTTCCAGGGCGACTTCTTCGGCGTCTCCTCGTTCCTCCGCCGCGCCGAGTCGATGCCGCGCTCTCACGGCCATGCAAGGCCTGAGCATCAAGTCGGTCGACGCGCTGAGCGGGACCGTCGAGGTGCAACTGTCGATGGCCCTCTACTTCACCGATGGCTACTAACCCGAACCATCTCGGCACGACGCCGACGGAACCGCCGGCTGCCGTGCTTCGCGGCGGCGGCGGCGTGGCGCCGGCGCCGCCCAGCGGCGCCGAGCTCTTGCGCGACTGCGGGCAACTGCTCGGCGACGCCGTCCGCACGACGGGCCGCGAGTTGTCGCGGCCGGCGGGGCGGCGCGCGGTGTGGCCGGTGGCGCTGGCGATCGTGGCGGGCGGGATCGCCGCCCGGGACGTCGTGCTAACGGCTGCCGGCCCGTCCCGCTCGGCCGCCGCCGCCGCCGCCCTCTCGGTCGACCGCAGCGCCGGCGCGACGGCCGCCGCCGAGCCGCCGGCCGTACGAAGCTCGCTGCGGGAGTGGCTCGACCAGCCGGTCCGGCCCCCGGCCCGCAACCCGTTCGCCACCTCCGACGTTGTGATCGATCCGGTCGCGGAAAGCGCGGCGGAATCGGGCGGCGTGGCGCCGGAGCAAAAGTCACCCCCGTTTCATGCCGATGGAATTCAACGGCGAGAGGACGTAACGCCCTCGCCCGATGTCGGCCCGGCGCACCCGCTCGTACAGGGGGGCGCGACGGACCGGCCGGCGCGGACGGCCAGCGCCAGCGGCACCCGCGACGAGCAGGCCCGCCAGGTTCGCCTGCAGAGCACGTTGACCGGCACCGTTCCGACGGCGTTGGTCGACGGGCGGATGATCAGGGAAGGCGACGTCGTCGCAACCGGTTCGGGAATGTCCCGGACCTCGTACCGCGTCCTCAAGATCGAGGCGCGGCGGATTATTCTCGAGCGAGAGGGCATCCGCTCCGAGATTCCGATCGATTAGCGACGATGCCCGTCTAGGACTTTCTCGGCCTCGGGTTCGGCAAGCGACGTTGGTTCTGCTGGATGGGGATCGCACGCGAACGCGAAATCCACACCCCGCCAGTTCCCACCGCCGCGCACCGCCCTCGGGGCCCGGAAACAAGAATGAGGACCGTTCCCATGCGCAAGTGGACCACGACAGCCGGGCTTCTTTTTTTGGCCGCGTCGGCCGTTTATAGCGATCCGGTGAGCCGGGCAGACGAGGTCGCGCCGGCAACGCCGCGCGACGGCGTCAAGCCCGCCGCCGCCGCCCCCGCGACCCAGCCGAAGCACGACGCCGCCGCCGTCACCGACGCGTTCGCGCCGGTCGACGAGGCCGCCCCGATCGCCGTCGACGCGCCCGCGGCCGTCGCGGCGACCGACGGGCAGAGCCTCAGCAACTCGCAGGTCAACGTGACCGACGTCGGCACCGTGGAGATCCACGTCAACGACGCGAACATCAACGAGGTGCTGCGGATGCTCTCGCTGCAGCTCGAGAAGAACATCCTCCCGAGCAAGGAGGTCCGCGGCGCCGTCACCGCCAACCTCTACGACGTGACCGTGAAGGAGGCGCTGGACGCGATCCTCAAGGCCAACGGCTTCGACTACCGCGAGAAGGGCAACGTCATCTACGTGTACTCCGCGAAGGAGATCGAGGAGCAGGAGAAGAAGAACCGCACGACGCGGACGCAGGTCTTCCGCCTGTTCTACACGCCGGCCGCCAACGCCGCGAACATGATCAAGCCGGTGCTCAGCGCCGACGCGCAGGTGTCGTTCACGACGCCGGCCAAGACCGGCATCGACAGCGGCTCCGGCGACGTCGGCGGCGACTCGCACGCCACCGAGGACGTGCTGGTCGTGACCGACTACCCGGAGAAGCTCGAGAACGTCGCGCGGATCATCAAGGAGGTCGACCGCCGCCCGCAGCAGATCCTGGTCGAGGCCGTCATCATGCGGGCCACGCTCCAGGACGACAACGCGCTGGGCGTCGACTTCACCGCCGTCGGCGGCGTCGACTTCGCGTCGCTGTCCGGCGCCGGGAGCGGCTCGCAGAGCGGCAGCGGCCTGCAGCAGGCGCTGAACGGGCAGATCATCGAGAACCCCAACGCCGGCGCGATCAACGACGCGGGCGTCGCCGCCGGCAGCGTCGGCGGGGGCGGGCTCAAGCTCGGCCTGGTGAAGAACAACGTCGGGCTGTTCATCCAGGCCCTCGAGGGCGTCACCGACACCGTCGTGATGGCCAACCCGAAGGTCCTGGTCCTGAACAAGCAGAAGGGCGAGGTGCACGTCGGCAGCGAGCAGGGCTACCGCACGACCGTCACCAGCGAGGTGCTCGCCGCCGAGGACGTGAAGTTCCTCGAGACCGGCACGCGGCTCGTGTTCCGCCCGTACATCGGCGACAACGGCAACATCCGCATGGAGGTCAAGCCCGAGGACTCCAGCGGTTCGGTCAACGCCCAGGGCCTGCCGAACAAGTTCGTCACGCAGGTCACGACCAACGTGATGGTGCAGGACGGGCACACGATCGTGATCGGTGGCCTGTTCCGCGAGAGCAGCACGAGCAACCGCAGCCAGGTCCCCGGCCTGGGCAGCCTGCCCGGCGTCGGCCCGCTGTTCGGCCGCCGCAGCGACTCGACGGTACGCGAGGAGGTCATCATCCTCCTGACCCCGCACATCGTGAAGGACGAGTCCGCGTACTCGGCCGCCAGCGAGGCGGAGCTCAAGCAGGCCGAGCGGCTCCGCGTCGGCATGCGGAAGGGCATGATGCCCTGGGGCCGCGAGCGCCTCGCCGAGTCGAGCTACGAGAAGGCCGTCGAGGAGATGAACAAGCCGAACCCCGACACGGGCAAGGCGGTCTGGTACCTCGACTGCGCGACGAACCTCAACCCGAAGTTCTCCGAGGCGATCGCGCTCAAGGCCCGGATCACCGGCCGCGAGGTCGCGGCGACCGACAACAGCACGATCCGGCACTTCGTGTCGAACCAGATCCTCCGCGAGCGGCTCAACCCGCCCGTGACGACCCCGCCGGCCACCGCGCCGTCGATGCTTCCGTCGGACGAGCCGGAGGACGCGGCCGGTAATGACGCGGCCGGCACGTCTGCCGAGGCCCCCGCGACGCAGCCCGCCGCCACGGTGACGGCCGCCCCGGCTGTCCCCGCCGCCCCGACGACGGCCCCCGCGGTCGTCTCGGAGGAGGCGACGGCGGTCGACGAAATGGCCGAGTTCCTCAAGTCGATCGACGCCGGTGCCGACGACAACGCTGGAGAGGTCGTGGCCGACGACACCGCCGCCCCCGCCGAGACCGGCGAGGTGGCCGTCGAGGTCCCGACCGAGGGTGAGAATGCGACGGTGACCGACGTCACCGAACTGCCGGCCGAGTAACGGCGGCGGTCTGGAAAAAGTGAAATAGCTGACGCTGAGGAGGGCCGGTCGTACCGGGCCCTCCTCAGCGTTCTGCACTACGGAAGGACCCGACCCGACCATGCGCAACACCCGCAAGACCCTCGTCGTCGCCGCCGCCTCGCTCTGCCTCGCCCTCGGTTCCGCCGGGTGCGGCGGGTCGAACAAGACCAAGGCGACCAACAAGAAGCAGGCCGAGCAGCGGTGGAACTCCGCCCGGGCCGGCGTGATGCTCACGCTCGCCCGCGACCAGTACGCCGGCGGCAACTTCGACAAGTGCCGCAAGACGATCGACGACGCGCTGAAGCTCGACCCGCAGAACCCGCAGTTGCGCATGCTCTCGGCCAAGCTCTCGCTCGAGCAGGGCCAGCTCGAACTCGCCGAGCGCGAGCTGCTCGTCGTCCGCGAGAAGCTCCCCACCGACGCCGAGTCGCGCTACCTCGGCGGCGTGATCTACCCGCGCTGGCAGAAGCCCCAGGCCGCCTACGAGATGTACGCGGCGGCGGGGGAGCGGGCCCCGGCGGAGCTGGCGTACCTGCTGGCCGAGGCGGAGATGCTCGTCTCGCTCGACCGCCAGGCCGAGGCGCTGACGCTCCTGCAGACGAAGGTCGTCTACTTCGAGAGCAGCCCGGCGATCCGCGACGCGGTCGGCCAGCTCCTGGCGCGGGCCAAGCGCTACCGCGAGGCGGCCGACGTGCTCCGCCAGGCGAGCATCCTCGCCGCCGACGACAACACGATCCGCGAGCGGCTCGGGATGACGCTCTACCACGACAAGCAGTTCAAGGAGGCCGCGGACGTCCTCGAGAAGCTCATGCTCGACGAGCGGTTCGCGACGCGGTCGGACCTCTACGCCGTGCTCGGCGAGAGCCAGCTCCAGGTCGGCCGCTACCGCGAGGCGCGGGCGAACTACGAGCGGGCGGTCGAGCTCGACCCCGCGTCGGGCCACCTCTACCTGGGCCTCGGTCGCGCCGCGATGGAGTGCAACGACCTGAAGCGCGCCGAGCTCGCCCTGCGCAAGGCGCAGTCGATCGACCCCCAGGCCGCCGAGGCGCACCTCATGACCGGCTACCTCCGCCTCCGCCAGAACCGGATGAAGGAGGCGCTGGCCGCCTTCCAGAAGGCCGCCACACTCGACCGCAAGGACAGCGTCGCGCTGTGCATGATCGGCTACGTCTACGAGAAGACCGGCCGCGGCGACCTCGCCATGCAGTACTACGGGCGGGCGCTGAAGGTGAAGCCGAACGACGATCTGGCCTCGCGCCTCATGGCGAGCGTCAACCTGAACGATTAACCCTACGGCGGGCCGAACACGAGCACGAAGGCGACGACGCCCGCACCCGACCGTGCGGGCGTCGTTTCGCCTGTGGGGGGGGGTGCCGCGCGAGGCGCGACGTCCTCGATTTAGCCGTCGGGCTTGCCCGCCGCGTCCTCCGCAGAAGTGGTGCGTCCGCCGCCGTCGCCGGTGGTCGGCAACGATCATCAACCCGTCCGGATCCACCCAAGGTCATCTGGTGCGTCGAGACACGAGCCTCATCCTCCTCACGACCGCCTTGGCCCTCGGTGGGGCCGTGGGCCACGCGACCGGCGTGCCCGCGGGCTGGCCGCAGGTCGCGGCGCACCTGCCGGAGGCGCTGCTGCTCGGCGCCGCCGCGCTCGCCGTCGCGGCGGCGGCGATGGCGCGGCTCGACTTCGACCGGCTCGCCCGCGACGTCCAGCACGCGGCCGCCGGGGGTTTGGCCACGGGGGAGGGGCGGGGCGCCCTCCGCGCCGGCAGCACCGGTCGGCTCGCGCCCGCGGTCGACGCCGTCTTCGCCGCCGCCGACCGCGCGCTGACGGACGCCGCCGTCCGCGCGAAGGAACTCGAGATCCGGCTGAAGGTCGCCGAGGCCGAGCGGCAGCACGCCGAGTCGGTCATCTACAGCATCTCCGACGCCGTCCTCGTGACCGACACGTTCGACGAGCTCGTGCTCGCCAACGAGTCGGCGGCGCGGACGTTCCAGTTCGACCTGCGCCGCGCCCACCGCTCGCCGGTGCACGAGCTGCTCCGCGACCCGCGCGTGATCGAGTTGATCCGCGAGACCCGCCAGGCCAACGGCCGCGCGGGCCGGCGGATCGTCGAGCACCAGGTGGCGACGCCGGGCGGCAACCGCGCGCTGAAGATCACGCTCTCGACGATGCCCGGCCTCGGCGACGACCCGGCGGCGGCCGGCGTGGTCGCGGTCATGCACGACGTGACGCACGAGAAGGAAGTCTCGGAGATGAAGAACGACTTCGTCTCCAACGTCAGCCACGAGCTGCGCACGCCGCTGGCGAGCATCAAGGCGTACGTCGAGCTGCTGGTCGACGGGGAGGCCGACGACGAGAAGACCAAGCGCGAGTTCTACGAGGTGATCCAAAACGAGGCGAACCGCCTCGGGCGGCTGATCGACAACATCCTCAGCATCTCGCGGATCGAGTCGGGGCTGGTGAAGGTCGACCGGCAGCCGCACAGCCTGACCGTGATCGCCAAGGACGTCCTGGAGGTGATCGCGCCGCAGGCCGCCGGCAAGGAGATCGCGCTGTCCGAACGGCTGACGGCCGTGCTCTACCAGACGCGCGGCGACCGCGACATGCTCTACCAGGCGATGCTGAACCTGCTGAGCAACGCGGTGAAGTACACGCCGGCCGGCGGGCGGATCACGGTCGAGACGCTCGTCGACGAGGCGCGCAAGAAGGTCGTCGCCCGCGTCGTCGACACCGGGGTCGGGATTCCGCCTAAGGACCTCCCGTTCGTGTTCGATAAGTTCTACAGGGTCGAGGCGAACAACCACATGGCGAAGGGCACGGGCCTGGGCCTGTCGCTCGTCAAGCACGTCGTCGAGACGGTGCACCACGGGCACGTGTTCGTCGAGAGCGTGGTCGGGCAGGGGAGTTGCTTCGGGTTCGAACTGGACCTGTGCGAGTAGTGCCCGCCGCGCGGCACGACGCGGGCGCGTCGTCGGCGTGCGGGGCGAGAAACGAGGCCGAGACGATGAACGCCGGACACGAGAAAACCATCCTGGTCGCCGACGACGAGTCGCACATCCTCAACGTCGTGTCGCTGAAGCTGCGCAACGCCGGCTACCGCGTGCTGACCGCCCGCGACGGCCAGGAGGCGCTGGAGCTGGCCGTGCAGGAGCAGCCGGACCTGCTGATCACCGACTACCACATGCCGCAGTTGTCCGGGCTGGAGCTGTGCCGGAAGCTGAAGCAGGACGCGTCGGTCCGCCCGATCCCGGCGATCATGCTGACGGCGCGCGGGTACCACCTGGAGCCGCAGGACACGGAGCAGAGCGGCATCCTCCAGATGATCAGCAAGCCGTTTAGCCCGCGCCACCTGTTGTCGGCGGTCGAGGACGTGATCGGCGCCGGGACGCGCCCCAAGGTCGTGGCATGAATTTGTTGTCGAAGCACAACCCCACTGCCCAACCCGCCGCCGCGACGATCGCCGCGCCGCATTCGGCCGCGCCCGGCGCCGACGCGAAGCGGGTGCGCGAGCTGCCGATCCCGCTCGCGGCGCTGGAGTGCGTGGCGGCCCGGCTGCGGGAGGGGGGGCTGATGCTGGCGCTGGCGCTGCCGGACGGCACGGTCGCGTTCCACGACCCGGACGCGGTCCCGCTCTTCGCCCGATTCGCGCTGCCGCTGCTCCGCCAGCACTTGGCCTCCGCCGCCGCCGCCGCGGGCCGTCCCGCCGCGCAGCCGTCGCCCGACGACGTGATCCGCCTCCCCGGGCTGGTGGCCGGCGCGTGGCCGTGGGTCGAACGCAAGCAGACGGTCGGGACGCTGCTGCTCGTCGGCCGCGACGAGACTTTCGAGCTCGACGAGGACACGCTCCGCGCCTCCGGCCGGCTCCGGCTCGACGGCGGTTGGCTCTTGGCGCAGGCCCGGCACCTGCCGGCCCACACCGCCGCCACCCTCGCCGCGCAGGGCCGGCTCCTGCCGGGCATGCTCCGCGACCAGGTGCGCCTCGAAGGCATGGAGCGCGAGCAGGACTCGCTGTCGAACCAGCTCGCCAACTCGTACGAAGAGCTGAGCCTGATCTACCAGATCAGCAGCGGCATGAAGGTCAACCGCCGCGCCCCCGACTTCTTCCGCCAGGCGTGCGTGGAGGTGCTGGAGGTGATGGGCGTGCGCGCGATGGGCTTCGGCCTCAAGGACGAACTGCTCCAGCAGGCGGCCGGGCCGGAACTGTGCGGCGACCACGCGCTGTCGCCCGAACAGGTCGAGTGCCTCGCCGACGACCTGATGGCCGCCCTCGCGAATCACGACGGCGCGCTGCTCGTCCACGACCTCGCCGCCGACGCGCGGTTCGGCTGGCTCGCGGGCCACGCCCGCCAGTTGCTGGCCGTCCCGCTCCAGCGCCAGGAGCAGCTGCTCGGGTGCCTGTTCGCGCTCGACAAGGGCGCGGGCGAGTTCGACTCGGTCGACAGCAAGCTCCTGAACTCCATCGCCAACGAGTCGGCGATCTACCTCGAGAACGCCCGCCTGTTCGAGGACGTGCACGGCCTGATGATGGGCCTGCTCCACAGCCTCACCAGCGCGGTCGACGCCAAGGACGCCTACACGTGCGGCCACAGCGAGCGCGTCGCGCTCATCAGCCGCCACCTCGCCCAGGCCTCGGGCCTCGGCGACCGCGACGTCGAGCAGATCTACATGGCCGGGCTGCTACACGACGTCGGCAAGATCGGCGTGCCCGAGGCCGTGCTGCAGAAGGCGGGGCGGCTGACGCCCGAGGAGTTCGAGCAGATCAAGCGCCACCCGGCGATCGGCGCGCGGATCCTGCAGGACGTGAAGCAGATCCAGGGGATCATCCCCGGCGTGCTCCACCACCACGAGCGCTACGACGGCAAGGGGTACCCCTCGGGCCTGTCGGGCGAGGCGATCCCGCTCATGGGCCGGATCATCTGCCTCGCCGACTGCTTCGACGCGATGACGAGCAGCCGCACGTACCGGAAGGGGTTGCCGCTCGAGGTGGCGATGGCCGAGATCCGCCGGTGCGCCGGCACGCAGTTCGACCCGCGCCTCGCCGAGGTGTTCCTCCGCTTCGGGCCGGAGAAGCTGCGCGAGCTGCTCCGGGAACACCAGCAGAAGTCCGTGCGGCTCCGCGACCTGCAGGAACTGCTGCGGACGTGACGGTGACGATGCGTGCGGGGGCGGGGGCGTGACCGGACAGCAGGGGCGAACCATGTCGATCCGATCCGAAGCGTACAACGGCGCGTGGGTGTTGAGCCTCGACGGCGACCTCGCCGGCGACGACGCCGCCGCGCTGCGCGCCCTCGCCGACGAGCGCCTGGCGTCGGCGCTGCCGATGAACGCGGTGGTCGACTTCGAGAAGTGCCCGTACGTCGACAGCGCCGGCCTCGAGGCGCTGCTCTACCTCCGCCGCAAGTGCGACGGCGCCGGCGGCCGCCTCTCGCTGGCCAACCTCGACGGCAACTGCCGCAAGGTGCTCGAACTCACCCGCCTCACGCGGCACTTCCAGTTCCACGCCGACCTCGCCGGCGCGCTGAAGAACTAGGGCCGCCGTCCCTCCCGCCGGGTCGCTCTTGATCGGATCGGCCGCCCGCGTCCCCGGCTTCCGGGCTCACCGTTCGACCGTTCGACCTTCGGACGAAAGTGCGCGGGTTCGCGATCGTGTTCATTCGCGGCTTTCGCACCCGCGTCCCGACCGCGGGGACGGATCTCCCGCGGTTCTCGCCCGGGCCACCTGAGATCCTTCGCGTCGCTCAGGAGGACACCGCCCGCGGTGTCCGTGCTTGTTGAAGCTCAACAAAACGATCCCCGCCCGTCGCCCGCGTGACGCGTCGGTCCGCACGGTGCGATAATACGGGCCGACCGCCGGCAGATATTCTTCGATTCGTCCTCACACCCCTCGGCGGCCGGCCCGATCAGACTGTAGGACGCTCGCCGCACGCGCGGCGGCGGCGGCGGATCCGACGGCGGCGACTCCTGTTATGACGAACACGGCCGGGCGAAAACCTCTCGGACAACTCCTGCTCGGCCGGGGCTTCCTCCAGCCGGCGCAGCTCGACCGCGCGCTCGAGGAGCAGCGCCGCTGCAGCCACCAGAAGCTGCTCGGCGAGATCCTCGTCGAGCTGCGCCAGTGCAGCGAGGAGCAGGTCGCCGAGGCGCTGGCCGAGTCGTACGGCCTGCCGTTCGCGCGGGTCAGCCCGCGCATCGCCGACCCGAAGGTGATCGCCGTCCTGCCCAAGGCGTTCCTCGAGAAACATTGCGTGCTGCCGCTGTTCCTCGTCGAGGGCGTGCTGACCGTCGCCGTCGCCGAGCCGGCCGACCTGTTCCTGCGCGAGGAGATCGAGCGGGTCACCGGCCTGTCGGTGCAGGTCGTGGCGCTGGTCGCCCGCGACATCGTCGCGACCGTGCAGACGTACATGCCCGAGGACGGCGTCTTCATCATCGACGACGTCGCGCAGGAGGTGGACCCCGACGCCTTCGCGCTGCTCGAGCCGGGCGACGCCGCCCGCGCCGACGGGCACCGCTCGCCGGTCGGGAAGCTCGTCAACTACTGCCTCTACCACGCGGTGAAGCAGGGCGCAGCGACGTCTACGTCGAGCCGGCGGGCGACGCGCGCGCGCAGCTACCGCCTCGACGGCCGGCTCGTCGAGCGGATGCGGCCGCCGCTGGCGATGCACGAGCCGATGATCGCCCGCCTGAAGGAACTCGCCGCGCTCGACCCCGCGCGGCGCGTGCCGCAGGACGGCGTGATCCGCGCCCGCATCGATCGCCGCGCGGTCGAACTGGCCGTCTCGACGATCCCGGCGTTCGGCGGGGAAGCCGTCACGATCCGCGTCGACCGCGAGGAGCGGGGCGTGCTGCGGCTGGAGAAGCTCGGGTTCGGCTACGACATGCTCAAGCAGTGGCGGCGTGCTCGCGCTGCGGAGCGGCCTCGTGCTCGTCGCCGGACCGGCGGGCTCGGGGAAGAACACGGTTCTCTATTCGGCGCTGCGGGAGTTGAACGCCGCCGAATTGAACATCTGCTCGGTCGAGACGTCGGTCGCCGCCGCGCTCGAGGGCGTGCGGCAACTTCAGATCGACCCCGCCGCCGGCACCACCGCCGCGATTCGCACGATCCTGCGGCAGCGGCCGGACGTGCTGATGGTGTCGGCACTGACCGACCCGGACAGCGTCCGGTTAGCGATCGAGGCCGCGTCGGGGGCGCTCGTGCTGGCGGGGCTGGCGGCGCTGACGCGCCGTCGGCGGTGTCTCGCTTGCTGCACATGGGCGCCGAGCCGTACGCCGCCGGCGCCCGCCGTCGCGGGCGCGCTGTCGCAGCGCTCGTCCGCCGGCTGTGCCCGGGGTGCAAGGAGCCGTGCGAGGCCACCGCGAGCGACCACAAGCTCATGGAGAAGTGGGGCATGCCGCTGCCGACGCTCCACCGCTCGCGCGGCTGCCCGCAGTGCCACAACGTCGGCTACGCCGGCCGCATCGGCGTGCACGAACTGCTCGTGCCCGACGACGCGATCACCGAGCGGCTGAGCCAGGGCGCGGGACTGCTCGAACTCCGCGACCTCGCGGCAGGCCGGCATGAAGAGCCTCCGCGCGACGGGATGGAAAAGGTGAAGTCCGGCCTGACGAGCCTGGAAGAAGTCTTCCGCGTCGCCGGCTGACCCCGCCCGATCTCGCCGCGCCGGCCCGGCTGGATCAAACTTGTCTTGCCAACCGGCGTAAGATTGATATCTTGCACGCCGAGTTGGCAGCGTAGCTCAGTTGGCAGAGCAGGGGATTCATAAGCCCCGGGTCACAGGTTCGAGTCCTGTCGCTGCTATTCGAAGAACCGCCGGAGCTTACGGCGGTTTTTTCGTGCGCCCGGCGGTTTTCTCCCACGCCTCGCGACGCCCGCCCGAGTGAAACGCGACGGGCTCGGTTCGCCCTCCCGCCTCAACTGAACCACAGCATCAGGATGATGGCCACCAGCAGCACCAGGGCGAGCACGAGGGCGTTGCGGGTCGCCCGCTCCGTCCACATCGTCGGGTGACGCCGGGACGTGACCCGGCTGCGGGGAGGTAGCGTCGGTCGATGACGACGCGGACCGGACGCGTTTCAGCGCGGCGGTGCGGGCGAGCGTCTCGGTGTACTGCGGCGACAACCCGCGGCTGGCGGCGGCGCCGGCGGCGGGGGTCGTCGACGGCGAGGGCGTTGGCGGGGCGGGTTCGGACGCGCTGCGCCGAGCGGCGCTGCCGGGGCCGCCATCTTCGCTGCCGACGCCGCCGTCTGCTACGGCGGTGACGAGGCGTACGAGGGCGGGCCGGGCCGCCGCCACACGTGCCGCCATCGCCGGCACCTGCGCGCGCCTTGCGCGCGGACGAGTTCGCGCCCGCTCTTGTGTCGGAAGACGGCCTGCTTGTGGCCGGCTCGCTCCAGCACCTCGATCAGCGCCTCGTCCGCGCCGGCGCGGAGGTCGTCGATCGGCAGCGGGCGCGACTCGTGCTGTCCCGCACGTCGGCGTAGGACCCCTCGAACGGCAGTCGCCCGGTGAGCATCTGGCAGGCGAGGACGGCCAGCGCGTAGACGTCGCTCCGCGCCGACGCCCGGCCGCCGAACGTCTCGGGCGCCCCATGTACGCCGGCGTGCCTGCCGTCGAACCGGCCTCGGCGCGCCGGGGCCCTGTCGCACGGCCAGGCCGAAGTCGGTCACCACGACCCGGCCCGCGCGGTCGACCAGCACGTTGGACGGCTTGACGTCGCGGTGCACGATCCCGTGGTCGTGCAGCGCGGCCAGCGCCGGCGACGTCGCAGAGCACCGCCAGCGCCCGCGCCACCTCCAGCCGCCCCGCGTGGGCGAGCAGGTGGCCGAGCGTCGGCCCGTCGACGAGTTCGAACACGATGTAGGGCGTGCGCTGCCGGCGCGACGTCGGCGTGGTAGACCTCGGCGAGGTTCGGGTGCCGCACGGCCGCCGCGGCGGGGCCTCGCCGAAGAAGCGGCTCCCACACCCCGCCCGGCCGCGCTCGCGCTCGTCGCTCGCCAGCCGGCGGCTGAACGGGCTGTCATCCTGGGGCGGCGGTGCGGCGGCGACCGCCGCCTCGGCGGCGGAGAAGCGCAGGAACTTCACCGCCACGCTCCGCCCGAGCAGGCGGTGATACCCGATGAACACCACCCCCATCGAGCCGCGGCCCACCTCGTTCATCAGCTTGACCGGCCCGAGCTCGTACCCCGCCGCCGGCACCGCGAACGTGTCGGCCCTGCCGGCCCCGGCGGCCAGCGTCGGCGCGTCGGCGAGCGTGCCGTCGTCGTCCGCGGCGGCGGCAGGGGACGGGCGGGCGGCGCGATTCGCCGGCGCGGGAGCGGGGCCGGCCGTCGGGTCGGGCTCGGGGAGTGGGGATGAGGCGCGCCGCTCCTCCATGGATCGGCCGCCATTGTGCCCACCGCGTCGCCCGATTGCGAACGAAACGTCCGACGCGCATCAGGCCGCGGCCGCAGGGGCGGCGGCATTCCTGTCGCCGCGCATGCGGTGCCACGCGTAGAGCAGGAGCCACGCGACCGGGTGCAGCACGGCCGCCACGAGGAACCACGCGCCGTACGTCGAGCGCGCCCGTGCGACTTGCCCGGGGGTCGCGGCGACGGCGGCGGGCGAGGCGGCCGGGTTGGTCGTCGCCGCGGGTGCGACGCCGGCGGGGGCCGTGGCCGGCGGGGCGGCCGACCCCTCCACCTGTGGGACGTCCGCGACGACCGGCGCGGTGGCGGAGCCCGCGGCGACCGCGGTCGACGGCCGCGTCGACGGCTGCCCGGCCGCAGGCGTCGTCGTCGTCCCCGGTGTCGCCGGCGCGACCGAAGCCGTGACCTGGGCCCTCTCGAGGTAGTGGCCGATCGCCTTGTTCATCATGATGCCGCCGACGGCGCTGCCGGCGGCGATCACGCCGAACGCGGTGCCGACGAGGCGCTTGGGGATCACGTCGACGACGAGCGCGGTGATGTTCACGAGCCAGGACAGGTGCGCCAGCACGATCGCCATCGCGATCAGCAGCGACAGGCCCACCGTCGGCGCGGCGTGTACGAACAGCGACAGCGGCGCGATGCACGCGCAGGCCAGCATGACCGCCAGCCGTGCGCCGACCACGCCCCGGCCGCGCCGGATGAGCAGCCCCGACGCGAGGCCGCCGGCGATGCTGCCGACGTCGGCGGCGAGGAAGATCACCCACGTGATGCCGAGCTGCTCCTGGGGCACGCCGCGGGCGCTGAACAGGTACTTGGCGAACCAGAACTGGTAGAAGTACCAGACCGGGTCGGTCAGCATCCGGCCGATCATCAGCACCCACACGTCCGACCGCCGCAGCACCGCCAGCCACACCGAGCCGCCGGCATCCGTCGCTTCGGGGACCGTGGCGGACGCGGCGCCGGCGGCGGCGGCGTCGGCGCGTTCGACGGCCTGCGCGTTGCCGGCGCGCGGGCGGCTGATGATCAGCCACGGCACCACCCACAGGAGGCCGAGCAGCCCGGTCGCGACGAACGCCCACTGCCAGTGCCGCGCCGGATCGGCCCCCGTCCCGCCGCTGCCGAAGACGATCGCGGTGATGAGGATCGGCGCGATCGTTGCGCCGAGCGTCGCGCCCATCGTGTAGATGCCGATCGCGAGGCCGCGCTCCTTCGCCGGGAACCATTCCGCGACCGTCTTCGCCGAGCCGGGCCAGTTGCCCGCCTCGCCCAGGCCTAGCAGGAACCGGGTCGCGCCGAGCGAGGCGAACGACCGCGCGAAGCCGGTCAGCACGTTGGCGATCGACCACCACCCGACGAACAGCGCCATGCTCAGGCGGGTCCCCAGCTTGTCGATGAGCCGGCCGGACAGGAGCAGCGACGCGGTGTACGCGATCAGGAAGTAGTTCGTGATGCTCGCGTAGTCCTCCTCGTTCAGCGACAGGTCCCGCTGGATCATCGGCGCCAGGATCGAGAGCGTCTGGCGGTCGATGTAGTTGAGGATCGCGGCCAGGAACAGCATGGCGGCGATCGCCCAGCGCATCCTAGACGGCTTGCGCGATGCGCCGCCGCCGTCGGGATCGAGTGCGACGTCGCCGTCTTGCGCGAGGGGGATCGGGCTGGCCAATGGAGGGTTCTCCGAGAGGTGAACGGCCGCGCGGCGCGGTCGTCCCCGCCGCCGCGGCCGCCGAGTTCTACGTTGTCGCCGCCCGCCCGCGCCGCCGGGCTACTCCGCATAGCAGCGGATCTCGAACAGGGCGGCCGGCACGTTCGGCCCGGGGTGCGACACGTGGATCGTCAGCCGGTTCGTCGTCACCGGCCGGGCGAGGCGGATCGTGTTGCGCGTCTGGTGGTTGCCGCGCACGTCGGCGAGGACCGTCCCGTTGCAGCAGCGCACCTGGTAGTCGCGCACGCAGAACGGCATCACCCGCTCGGGGTGGCCCATCAGCACCGACTCGGCCGGGTGGTCGTAATCGGCGTCGAACGACAGCTCGATGCGCCCGACCGTGGCGCTCGCATCCCAGTTCAACGACATGGTCGGCGACGCGTCGGCCGGGTCGGCCACCCAGGCGTTGGCGGCGACGGTGGGGCGGGCGACGCCGTTGCGGACGTTGTCGGGGCCGAAGCCGTCGAGCGGCGGGTCGATCCGCATCGCGAAGTTCCGGCCGCCCGGCCGGCGCTCGGCGGGCCAGAACTCGAACGCCTCGACGCCGATGTCCTCCGGCGGCGTCTGGCGGCTGTCCTTGGCGACGGCGGGGTTGAACTTGTTCGTCACCGACAGCACGCCGCTGATCCGCTGCTCGCTGCACCGCACGCTCGCCGCCTCGTTCGCCATCAGGCAGACGAACGCGTACTGCGGGCGGTCGAGGGCGGCGTCGAACTGCACCGCCACCGGCCGGTCCTCGCCCGCGGGCACCGCCACCGTCCGCGACGCCAGCGTCACGTCCGGCGTGTGGTTGCCGACGCGGCTGCTCGTGCGCAGCTCGAACCGCAGCTCGGTCGGCCGCTTCGCCCCGGCGCGGAACGTGAACCGCGGCACCGGCCCGGCCGGCAGCGGCAGGAGCATCGCCCACGCCTGCGCGAGGGGCAGCGGCGGCCCGTCCGGCGGGATCTCGCCGAGCTTCAGCCGGCTCGACGTGGTGATCCTAGCACTGGCAACCAGATCGTCGGCGTCCGGCAGGACGACGTGCGGGATGTGCTGGCCCGACCGCTGCAGTTCCAACTGCAACGCCCGCAGCGGCGCCCCGCCCGACAGCGACGCCGGCGGCGCCCCCGTGCGGGCGCAGAGTGCCGCCGCCATGCCCACCGCCTGGCCGGCGTGGGCGACGGTCGCCATCACGCGGCTCGACCCGAACGCGACGTGCGACGCGCTGATGATCCGCCCGGCGAGGAACAGGTTCCGCACGTTGCGGCTGTACAGGCAGCGGTAGGGGATCTGGTAGACGCCCTTGGCGTGCCACTGGTTGCAGCCCGGCTTCTCGCTGAACACGCCGTCGGCCGGGTGCAAATCGATCGACCACCCGCCGAACGCCACGGCGTCGTCGTGGCGGCGCTGCTCGACGATGTCGCGCTGGTTCAGGACGTAGTCCCCCTCGAACCGCCGGCTCTCGCGCTTGCCGGGGATCTGCCCGACCCACTCGAGCGTGAGGTTCTCCGCCTCGGGGAACTCGCCGGAGTTCTTGATGTGGTTCCACGCGCCGTAGACGACCTTCCACAATTCCCACTTGATCGTCTCGGTCTCGTGGACCGTGTCGAGCCGCCCGCCGTACTCGAGCCACCAGAGCTTGCAGCCGAAGTCCTTCGCGTTGAACTGCCGGAAGCGCGGGATCTTCGTGATGTCCGTCAGCGCGTAGCTCGGCGGGACGAACCGCACCGGCTTGCCCGTGTCTTTCGAGTAGAAGTAGATCGAGTGGCCGAGCAATTCGCCGTACTCCTTCGACGGCGCGAACCGCTCGTCGAACTCGCCGGCCGCCTCGGCGCCCATGCGGAACGCGGCCCCGGCCAGGAAGCCGACGATGCCGTCGCCCGACGCGTCGCAGAACAGCGGCGCGGTCAACTCGTAGGCGGTGCCGTTCTGCGGGCAGAACGCGCGGACGCTGGCGATCGTGTCCGGGTCCGACTTCTCCAGGTCGTGCGCGACGGTGTTCAGCAGCAGGCGGATGTTCGGCTCGCTCGTCACCTTCTCGAGCAGGACGGTGTCGAAGATCAGCGCGTTGCCCTCGGGGTTGCGGTACATGTTCTCGACGAGGATCTCGTCGATCACGCCCCCCTCGCGGGCCCAGCGGTTGTTGTTCCCCATGTGCGAGGTCGCGCCCAGCACCCAGAGGCGCACCTCGCTCGACGCGTTGCCCCCGAGCACCGGCCGGTCCCCCGCCAGCACGACCCGCGCGCCCGCGCGGGCCGCCGTGATCGCGCAGCAGACCCCCGCCAGCCCGCCGCCGACGACGACGAGGTCGGCGTCGACGCGCTCGGTCCGGCTCGTGCGGCGGTCCCGTGGTGGTTCTTTGATCATCGGTGTACGGACGGTTCCCCGAAACGCCTCGGCCGGCGGCGCCGGGCGGCGACGGATCGTCGGGCGACGGTCGCGTGGCGCGACCGCCACCCCCGGCGGCGGCCATTGTCGTCGCCGCCGCAGTCCCTGCAACCCCGCGGGGCAGTGGCGTCGGTCGTGGAGGGGGAGCGAACGTCGTCAGCGGCCCCGTGCTTCCCCCGAATTTATACGGGCCGGCGCACCGGGCACGGCTGGTGCGTCCGCGCAAAAATATTCAGCTTTTGCGGCGGGCGCGTGCGGAGGCGCGCGAGCGGGTAACCTAGCGGGCACGGAGTCGGAGCCCGATGGCATCTCGAATCGCCGGAACGAAGCCGCCGCCGCGGGTCGTGGTCCTCGTCGACACGTCGACCGGGTGGGGCCGCGGCCTCGTGCGGGGCATCGCGAAATACTCGCGGCAGCACGGCTGGCACCTGTGGGTCGAGCCCCACGGGCAGGGCGAGCGCCTGCGCCCGCCGCCCAACTGGGACGGCGAGGGGCTGATCGCGCGCGTGTCGAACCTGGCGATGGCGCGGCAGCTCGCGCGGCACGGCGTGCCGATCGTGAACGTGTCGGCGATCGACCTGCCGGGCGTCGAGCTCCCCCGCGTCGCCGTCGACCACGCCGCCACCGGCCGGATGGCCGCCGAGCACCTGCTCGACCGGGGCTTCCGCCACTTCGCCTACTGCGGCTGGCTGAAGTTCGCGCACGTCCGCCGGCAGTACCGCGCGATGAACGACGGCGTCGGGGCGCACGGGTACGCGTGCCCGTCGTTCGAGCTCGGCGCGCGCAACAGCTCGTCGCGCGGGTGGAAGCGCCAGCAGGCGGACCTGGCGCGGTGGCTGTCGCAACTGCCCAAGCCCGTCGCGATCCTCACCTGGGCGCAGCAGGGCCTGGCCGTGCTCGACGCGTGCGCGTGGGCGCGGCTGCCGGTGCCGGAGGAGGTGGCGGTCCTCAGCGGCGACGACGACGACCTGCTCTACGAGACGACCGTCCCGCCGCTGTCGGGGATCAGCGTCCCGCTCGACCAGCTCGGCGCCGAGGCCGCCGGCATCCTCGACCGGCTGATGGCGGGCGGGCGGGCGCCGCGGCAGCCCGTGCTCGTGAAGCCGACGCACGTCGTGACGCGCCAGTCGAGCGACATCCTGGCCGTCGAGGACGCCGACCTCGCCGCCGCCATCCGCTTCATCCGCGAGCACGCGACCGAGGCGATCCAGGTCGACGACATCCTCCAGCAGGTGCCGGTCGCCCGGCGGTCGCTCGAGCGGAAGTTCAGCGACGTGCTCGGCCGCAGCCCGGCCAGTGAGATCCGCCGCGTCCGCCTCCAGCACGCGACGCGGCTGCTGTCGGAGACGTCGATGCCGATCCCGAAGGTCGCCGAGGCGTCCGGGTTCGGCTCGCCGATGTACCTCGCGCACGTCATTAAGTCCGCCACGGGCCTCACGCCGCTGAAGTACCGCAACCGGATGCGCGCGGTGTAGGCACGTGGGGCGAGGTAGGATCACGGGGCGGCGCTCGAGTCAATCGCAATGCCCCTCACCCGCACGCGACCGATCGACCTGCAATGGCAGTATCCCGGTACGCCGTCACGGAACCTGTTCAGGAAACGAGGAGACGATCCGATGCATCGAGTCAAACGTCCGCTGATCTTCTGCGTGGCGACCGTCGCGCTCGCGTGTTCCGCCGCGTTCGCGGCCAATCCCGGGGCCGCCCGGCCGAGCGGGGCCAAGCCGGAACCCGTGCCGTTCGTCGACGACGGCAAGATAGGGCAGTACGCGCTGGCGTGGGCCGACGAGTTCGAGGGCGACGCGCTCAACAACGACTACTGGTTCCACCGCACCGACAGCAAGCACTGGAGCGTCCAACTGCCGCAGAACGTCGCGGTGAACGGCGGCATGCTCCGCCTGCGGCTCACGAAGCTCGACAAGCCGGAGGCGCGCAAGACGGCCGACCCGGACCCCAAGCGGTCGGGCGTCGTCAAGGAGATGAAGTACGGCGGCGCGGGCGTGATCACGAAGCGGGCGTTCAAGCACGGCTTCTACGAGGCGCGGTTCAAGTGCCCGGCGGGGGCGGGCTGGCACAACTCGTTCTGGATGATGAACCACAACGGCAACGGCGACACGCTGCCCACGACGGCCGCGCAGGAGATCGACGTCTGCGAGCACGACTCGGTCAAGCAGACCGGCTTCGCCGCCAACCTGCACCAGTGGAAGCCGAAGCACAAGCAGTTCGGCGCCTGGGGCACCAAGACGCCGGACCTGTCGGCCGACTTCCACGTCTTCGGGTGCGAGTATACGCCGACGAAGATCCGCTTCTTCTTCGACGGCAAGGAGTTCGCCTCGACCGACAAGATCGCGACGTTCGAGAACAACGAGCAGCACATCTGGCTCACGTCGATCGCCACCCACCTCGGGGGCGCCAAAGAGGTGGACGAGAGCAAGCTCCCGGCGGAGATGACCGTCGACTGGGTGCGGTTCTACGAGCCGAAAGCGGTCGCGGAATCGAAGTGAGCATCGCGCGTGCGGCGCCCCCGTGAACATCCATTAACCGGAGCCTCGCGGCTCAGGATGCGGTACCGCTCGAACGCCGTGGGAGCTTGCTCCCACGGTTCTCCCGCCGACCCGATCGCTGCCCAATATCCCGCGGCACCCGGTTGCTCGTCACGCGTTGGTTGCCGACAAGCGTCCTCCCTCTTCCCAGTACGCTGGGGAGAGGGCGGGGGAGAGGGGCTCTCGCAGCCGGCACCCCGGCGCTTGGCACGCCAGCAGCGCGATCCCCTCTCATCGCCCACTCCCCGGCTGCTGCCGATCAACGGTGCTGATCGAGCGCCCATCTCTCGCCGCGTTCCCTCCCGCTCCGCTGAAACTGGAGAGCGGGGACCCGACGTCATCCCTCAGACGTCGAGTTGCTTCACGAGCCGTCGGTCGCGTCCGCTTCCTCCGCCGCCGCTCCGCGACTACGAAACTTTCGCGTCCGGTCAACAATCGGGTCGGATCGTTATAGAATGCCCCGGACCGACGCCGGCCCGCGGCCGGCCTACCTCGCCGCACAGGAGCGTTCGATGAAGCCGACCCGCCTCGCCCTGCCCCTCGCGTTCGCCCTCGCCCTGGTCCCGTTCGCGGCGGCGCAGGAGAAGCAGCCGCCGGAGTCGGCGCCGCCGAAGTCCGCGCCGCAGCAACAGCAGGCGCCGCAACCGGCGTCGAAGCCGAAGCCGCCCGCGCCGCAGACGCAGCCCGCGTCGAACCCCGCCGCCGCGCCGAAGGAGTCGGACAACGACTTCCCCACGCCCGCGCAGCTCTTCGAGCGGATGAAGAAGGCCCGCGCGCAAAAGGCCGCGCTGACGAAGGTCGCATATTTCGACATGGCGGCGATGCCGGTGCTCGAGAAGCCGCTGGCGTTCTCGCTCTTCGCCGACACCACGCCCTACACCCTGCGCGCGTGGGTGCAGCGCCTCCACGCCGCCCGCGACGACAAGGACGTGCGCGGCGTGCTGATGAACCTCGGCGCGGCGTCCGGGCTCAACCTCGCGCAGGCCCAGGAGGTGCGCGACGCGCTGGTCTCGCTGCGGCAGGCGGGCAAGAAGACGTTCGTCTACGCCGACAGCTACGACACGGTCGCCTACACCGTCGCCAGCGGCGCGACCAACGTCTGCCTGCTCGAGGGGGGCGAGATCATGATCCCGGGCATCGGCCTGGAGGCGACGTTCGCCAAGGGCCTGCTCGACAAGGTCGGCGTGCGGGCGGACTACGTACAGGTCGGCGAGTACAAGGGCGCCGACGAGCAGTACACCCGCACGGCCGCCAGCGACGAGCTGCGCGGCGAGTTGAACAAGCTGACCGAGTCGATGTACGAGGGGCTCGTCGGCGAGATCGCCCACCACCGCAACCTGTCGCGCGAGGTGGTGAAGCAGCTCATCGACGACACGATCGTCTCGGCCAAGGCCGCGAAGGAGCGCGGGTTCGTCGACCACCTCGTCCACCAGGACCAGCTCCGCAAGCTGCTGGCCGACGAGCTCGGCAACGAGGTCGACCTGCTGGCGAACTACGGGCAGGCCCCGGCCGCCGACGCCGAGGCGCAGAGCCCGCTGGCGCTGCTGTCGAACATGTTCGCCCCGTCCGCGCCCGGCCGACGACGACGCCGCCGAGGGCGAAGCCGACGGTGGCGGCACGATCTACGCCGAGGGCGTGATCGTCGACGGCGAGGCGGGCGACGGGCTGTTCGCCGAGTCGGGCGTCGGCTCGGACGACATGCGCGCAGCCTCCGCCAGGCGGCGCGCGACCCGAACGTGAAGGCGATCGTGATCCGCATCGACTCGCCCGGCGGCAGCGCGCTGGCGAGCGAGGTGATGTGGCAGGCCGCCCGCAAGCGCGGCGAAAAAGCCGGTGGTCGTCAGCATCGGCAGCATGGCGGCCAGCGGCGGGTACTACCTCGCCGCAGCGGGCGACCACATCTTCGCCGACCCGTCGGCGATCATCGGGTCGATCGGCGTGGTCGGCGGGAAGTTCGTCTTGAAGGACCTGTTCGACAAGCTCGGCATCGTCACCGAATCCTTCCAGCGCGGGCCGCAACGCCGACCTGTTCAGCTCGAACAAGCCGTTCGACGACCGCCAGCGGCGGCTCATCACGAACTGGATGAAGGGGACGTACGACCAGTTCACGCGGCGCGTGATGTCGACCCGCACCGGCAAGATCAAGGACATCGACCAGGTCGCCCGCGGCCGGATCTTCATCGCCAAGCAGGCGAAGGACCTGGGCATGGTCGACGAGATCGGCGGCATCGGCGCCGCTCGCCCACGCCGCTAAGAAGGGGGCGTGAAGCCCGGCGTACGACGCGCGTCCTGCCGACCCCCAAGACGCTCGCCGACCTGCTCGGCGGCGTTCGGCGGCGGGGGCGGGATGGCCCCCGAGGCGGCGGCCGTGGCGGCGCTGCGGCCGACCGTTCGCATCGGCGAGGACTCGGTCCTCCGCGCGCTCGACCCGGTGACGCGGCGGACGCTGTCGCAGCAGTTGCAGATGATCCAACTGCTCCAGGACCGCCCGGTCGTGCTGATCTCGCCGTACGTCGTGACGGTGCGATAAGCGGGTCCGACCGCAGCAATTCGAACCGCGAACGCCCGGTCCCCCTTGGGGCCGGGCGTTCTTCTTTATGTCCTCGTTCGCGTGACCGCGGGCGGATGGCTCGCGGGGCTCGTCGCCGGGCAGCCGGCCACGGCGCCTCGCCCGCCGCTGCGGCCCGAGCGCCGACTGAAGCGGTTTTGCGCGCCTCGTAGGGTCGCCGGGGGAGGGCGGATGTCATCCTGAGCGCAGCGAAGGATCTCACGCGGGTCTGGCGAGACCTGCGGGGAGATCCTTCGCTGCGCTCAGGATGACAGGGACAGCGCCCGTCAGCAGGAGCCGCAACACGCTCTACGCGATCGGCCGGCGGCTTCTTGAACTGAAAGCTGTCGGCGGGGTCGACGTCGCCGTCGGCGGTGTAGTCGAAGTACGCGCGCGGTAGTTCGCGTCGCCCGCGAACGAGCCCAGCGCGCAGCTGAACTGGAACGAGTCGGTGCTGTCGATGCCGCCGAAGCCGTTGTAGTCGCCGAACAGGCGGTGGAACGAGAGCGTGCGGTCGCCGCCGGTGACCGACTGGCCGTAGGCGTCGCGGGCGTCGGCGCGCGGAGGGTGAAGTCGTAGGCGCCGTCGGGCACGGAAGCGCCGATGATCCGGTCGCCGGTGAAGGCGAGGTTGAACGTCCGGCCGTCGCCGGACGGGTTGGTCGTGAGCAGCGTGATCGACAGGCCGTCCTCGCGGCGGATCAGTTCGACCGCGGCGGCGCGAGCGTCACCGGGCGGTCGAACGCGAGCGAGAGCGACGTGATCATCGACCGCTGCGTCTCGCCGCGCTGCACCGTCATGGCGGTCAGCGCCCGGCGGGCACGCCGGTGCCGAAGAAGTCGAGCACGCGCGACATCACCGCCGAGCGGTTTGCGGCCGACGTGATCGTCTCGAACGGGAAGCCGAACGTCACGACCCGGCTGCCCGTGTCGGCGTCCGCGTGCTGGACCGCCGCGCGCCGCCGGTGCCGCCGGCGTAGGTGAGGGCGACGGTGGAGCCGGCCGAGGCGGACAGGACGTCGGGCGTGCCGACGTCGTAGAACTGCTCGCCGTTGTCGAACGTCAGCGGCGACAGGCCCGCGAAGATCGACCCGCCGGCGGGGGCGGTGACGTTGTACGTGGCGGCGTCGTCCGACACGTAGGCGGCGCGGAGCGCGTTGTTGAAGAACGCGCGGTCGTCCGCGCGCCGCCCTGGCTCGACAAATCCACCCGATCTCCGCGCCCGACACGAACAGCCGGCCGCCGCCGGCGAGGAAGCCGGAGACGCGGGACTGCTCGGCGGCGTCGAACGTCTCGTCGGCCGTCGATTCCTCGCCGGACATCCAGATGACGGTCTGGTAATCCGAGCGCGACCTGCCCGGAGACGATCGCCGCGTTGTCGGCGGTGTCGAAGCCGACCTGGCGGGCGGCGAACGCCTCGACGGCCTCGCCCGCCTGCACGACGTAGTCGAAGCTGTTGGCGAGCCGCGGCCGGACGCGGTCGATGACCGACGCCGCGCGCCGGCGAGCGGCACCGACTGTCGCACGTTCTGCGCGCGGCCGAGGCGGTCGAACCCGTTGACGATCAGCAGCGGCGCGCGCGCCGGCGGCGTTGCGCGCCGCGCGCGACCACGGGCGAGCCGGGGGACGCGCCCCGGCGTTTATGGCGACGACGCGGAAGTAGTGCGCGCGCCGTCGAGCCGCGGCGGCGGGGATCGTGTGGCTCGCGGTCGCGCCGCCGGCGATCGCGATGCCGCCGTCGAAGCCGTAGCCGTTGCGCGACGCGTAGAGGCGGTATCCCGTTGCCGATCCGCCCGACGCGGCGGTGCTCGCCGGGGCGGCCCAGGCGACGGTGACGTCGCCGTTGGCCGCCGACGTCGCCCGCACGTTCGTCGGCGCCGCCGGCGCGAACGCCAGCGGCGCGGCGGCGCCGCCGCCCGAAGCGCCGAACTCGTTGAAGTACCGCACGGTCGCCTGGTAGGTGGCGCGGCCGACGTAGTCGCGGACCTTCGGGTCGCGCAGCAGGGCGGCGTCGGTGGCGTTGTCGTGGAAGCCGACCTCGAGGATCGTCGCGTCGAACTCGTCGTTGTTCGCGTTGTCGCTGATCTCGCCGAAGTCGATGTCGGCCCGGTCGAGCGTGAGCGCGCTGCCGGTGCGGTTCCACCAGGCCGACTCCAGCGGCGGCCCGCCGATCGAGACGAGGTCGTCGTTCACCTCCTTGGCCGTCAGGAACGCCCAGCGCTGCTGGTTGGGCGTGGCGTTCTCCGGGGAGTTGAACAGCCCGATCGTCCCGCGGCTGGTGCCGCCGCCGGCGTTGGTGTGGAAGCCGAGGTACAGCGCCTGCCCGAGCGGGGCGTTGTTCATGAAAGCGGCGTAGCGGGCCGGGGCGCTGACGTTCGCGCCCTCGTCGTCGCTCAGCGTGCGGAACTGGCCGAAGGTCGTGCCGACGCCGTTCATCGCCTCGAGCCAGTAGAGCGACGCCTCGTCCTCGCGCGTCTGCCCGGACGTGCCGCCGCCGCGGCTGATCGTGCCGCGGCCGTTGCCGAAGCGGATCGCGTCGGCGACGACGACGCTGCCCGCGCTCGCCGAGCGGTTGCTGACCTGCACCGAGCCGCCGGTGCCGCCGTCGAAGTGGTAGGAGCCGAGGTAGACCCACCCCTCGCCGACGAGCCGGTGGTCGATCTTCACCTCGGTGCTGCCGCCGGAGTGGTTGACGCGGTACAGGCTGTCGGCCGCGCGGTCGGTGCCGTCGCGGACCCAGGTGTAGACGGGGTAGAACCCGGTCTGCGGCAGGTTGGGCCGGTAGGTGGCGACGGCCGTCTCGGTCGTGCCGGTCGTGGCGAAGCGGTAGGGGACGGCGTCGCCGGCGGTGCCGTAGAAGATCGGGGAGGTGCTGTTGCTCCACCCGGCCGAGAACGTGACGCCGGGCGAGTCGTTGTCGAGCACGACCTCGTTGGGCTGGTGCCCGACGGGCCGCAGCGGCACGACGGTGGCGCCGGCGTTGAACAGGTAGTCGACGTACGACTGAAGCTGGTCCTGGTTGCCGAAGTCCTCCACCATCTCGTTGGTCTCGCCGCGGCCGGTGCGCCACACGCCCGCAGTGGCGTCGTAGGCAAAACCGTGGCCGGCGTTGACGTAGACGATCTTGCCCGACAGGGCACCCGTCGGCTGCGCCGACAGCGCCGGGGTGGGCTTAAGGGCGGCGGGGGCCGCGCTTCTCACCTTCGCCTGGCGGCGCGTCTTGGTCAGCGGCTGTTCGGCGAAGGCGACGTCCTGCTGTTGCAGCGATGCGCCGGCCGCCCGGTCGTACTCGACGTAAGGCGTGCACGCGCCGCAGTTGCAGCCGACGAGGTGGCCGCCGAGGTCGTCGGGCGTCGTGGCGACGGTGAACGCGGACGCCGAGAGCATCTGGCGCGGTTCCAGCGCCTCGGCGAGGGCCCGCCGCGAGCGGACGGCGGCGGACCGGCAAAGACGCGTGGCCGCGCGGGCGCGGGATCGGTGGGTCATGCTGCGTCGCTCTCACAAATGAAACGGGGTCCCCAGGCGGCGCAGCCGTGACCCGCGGGTCGCCCGTGAGGGCAACGGGGTCGGGGTGCGCATTTTCTGCTCCGCCGGCAGTATAGCGGGGGCGGGCGCGGATTTGCCAGAGAATAGAACTGCACTGCGAGATCGCGATGAGATCGCGCGGCCGCGCGTCGACGCGGCGAAACCGCAGGCGCCCGCCACGCGTCGCGCGCGGCGGTGACGATGTTTCTCTCCGACGGTCGCACCGGACGAGCGGGATCGCGGCGTCGCCTGCCGGGGCCGCTGTTCAGGTCCGGCTGATCCTGCTACACTTCCGCCTCGCCTCGCAACCGCGCAAGACGTGAGGACGACCGGGCATGTTCGGTTTCGGGAAGCGCGAGCCGCAGCAGGACCAGCCGCCCGGCCCGCGCGTCAGCACGAAATTCGTCACCGACAAGTTCAACGGCAAGTACCCCCACGTCGGCCTGTACGATTGCAGGGACCGCAAGGTGTGGGTCTGCAAGCCGTTGGCCGGGCAGGCGATCCGCACGTCGCACGCGCGCCTCATCACCGGCTCGGACAACGCGACCAGCACCGTCTGGAAGGACCGCTTCCTCTGCTTCTGGTTCTACACGCCCCGCACCGGCGAGGGGTACATCCACGGCTACCCGATCGACTGGGAGGAGGGGCAGTTGCTCGTACGGATCGACCCCAATTGGGATTACGACCGCCAGCAACTCGTCCCGCCGCACCTGGAAGACCACGTGAACGCCAACCTCGAGAAGCAGTTCAAACACGGCGAGCGGATCTTCGAGTTCTTCAAGGCGTGCAAGCTGAAGTACCCGGTCGGCCTGCACTTCATCGGCCAGCGGGCGACCGACTCGCTGTTCTACGTGAAGCGCATCGAGGCGACAGAGTAGTGCTCGTCATCCGACGGTGTGGCGGCGCTTCCCTCCCCAGCGTACTGGGGAGAGGGAGGAAAGCATCCCCGACGCGGGCGCGGCCAGATTCGGAGGAAGGGATCGCCGCCCGTTTAGCCGCACGTCCGAAGGACCGCGCGTCGTCGTCGTTGTCCGTTCGTCCTCATCGCAGTCGTGGGTCCCGCGCCGTCTGGCGAGGGACGGTCGAATCGGGTAGATGAAGTCCCCTTCGGGAGCCGGACGGGGCGGCGAAGTTCTCGCAGATATCCAGCAGAAGGTGATCCAGATGAGCAACGGCGTCGCACCCACGATTCGGACGTTCCAGGTCTTCCCCGACATCCCCGGCCCGCTCGCGCTGCTGGCGGCTGGCGAACAACCTGTGGTGGGTGTGGCAGCCCGACGCCGTCGAACTGTTCCGCCGGCTCGACCGCAAACTGTGGGAGGACGTCTACCACAACCCGGTGAAGCTGCTCGGCACGATCGAGCAATCGAAGCTCGCCGCCGCCGCCGAGGACGACGGCTACCTCGCGCACCTCAGTCGCGTGCACACCGCGTTCCGCGCGCACATCGAGGGGAAGGGGTGGTTCCAGGAGAGCTACCCCGACCGCGCCGGCCTGCTCACCGCCTACTTCTCCGCCGAGTTCGGCCTGCACGAGTCGCTGCCGATCTACTCCGGCGGCCTGGGCATCCTCGCCGGCGACCACCTCAAGAGCGCGAGTGAACTGGGCCTGCCGCTCGTCGGCGTCGGGCTGCTCTACCGCAACGGGTACTTCCAGCAGTACCTGTCGGCCGACGGGTGGCAGCAGGAGGCGTACCCGGAGCTGGACTTCTACAATCTCGCCGTCGAGCCGATGCGTACTGCCGACGGCTCGCCCGTGCAGGTGCGCGTCGACCTGCCGGACAACGCGGTCTACTGCAAGGTGTGGCGCGCCAGCGTCGGGCATCCGCTCTACCTGCTCGACACGAACCTCCAGGAGAACGCGCCGGCCGACCGCGACATCACCAGCCGGCTCTACGCGCGGGGACGGAGCTGCGCATCAAGCAGGAACTCGTGCTCGGCATCGGCGGCGTGCAGGCGGCTGGCGGCGATGAACGTGCCAGCCACGATCTTCCACATGAACGAGGGCACTCGGCGTTCCTGGCGGCGGAGGCCGCATCCGCACGCTGCTGGAAGGGCGGGACCTCTCGTTCGACCAGGCGCCAGCAGGTGATGTCGACCAACGTCTTCACGACGCACACGCCGGTGCCGGCGGGGATCGACATGTTCCCGCCGGAGCTGATGGTCAAGTACTTCGGGCACTACATGGGCGCGCTGCGGCTTTCGACGAGGAGGGTTCCTGGCGTTGGGCCGCGAGAACGTGGCCGACCGCAAGCAGGGCTTCTCGATGGCGCTGCTCGCGATCCGCCTGGCCGACAGCTACAACGGCGTCAGCAAGCTGCACGGGCAGGTCAGCCGGCGGATGTGGCACAACGTCTGGCCGAACGTGCCGCCGGGCGAGGTGCCGATCCGCCACATCACCAACGGCATCCACGTCCGCACGTGGCTCAGCCCGGACATCGCCTACACGCTCGACCGCTACCTCGGCGAGGAGTGGATGGGCGAGCCGTCGAACCACGAGGTGTGGGACGGCGTCTCGCAGATCCCCGAGGAGGAACTGCGCGGCCCACGAGCGCGGCCGGGCGGCTGGTGAGCTGGGCGCGCCAGACGCACCGCGAGCAACTCATGAAGCTGCGCGCGTCGTACGACGAGGTGTCGGCGGCCGACCAGATCCTCGACCCCGAGCGCTGACGATTGGCTTCGCCCGCCGCTTCGCGACCTACCAGCGCGGCGCGCTGCTGCTCCGCGACGTCGGCCGCCTCCAGTCGCTGCTCGAGGACACGAAGCGGCCGATCCAGTTCGTGTTCGCCGGCAAGTCGCACCCGGCCGACCACGAGGGCAAGGAACTGATCAAGGCGATCGTCAACTTCGCCCGCAGCAACCCGCAGATCCGCCGGCGGATGGTGTTCCTCGAAAACTACGACATGAACGTCGCCCGCTACCTCGTGCAGGGCGTGGACGTGTGGCTCAACACGCCGCGCCGGCCCTACGAGGCGAGCGGCACGAGCGGCATGAAGGCGGCGGCGAACGGCGTGCTGAACTGCTCGATCCTCGACGGGTGGTGGGTCGAGGGGTACGGCCCCGACGTCGGCTGGGCGATCGGCCGCGGCGAGGACTACGCCGACCCGAACTACCAGGACGAGGTCGAGAGCCAGGCGCTGTACGACCTGCTCGAGAAGCAGATCCTGCCGCTGTTCTACGACCGCGGCGTGGACAACCTGCCGCGCGAGTGGATCGTGCGGATGAAGAACTGCATCCGCAAGCTGGCGCCGGCGTTCAACACCAACCGCATGGTGCAGAACTACGCCGAGACGTTCTACATCCCCGCGTTCGACCGCGGCACCCGCCTCGCGGCCGACGGGTTGCGGCGGTCGGTCGCGCTGGCGCACACGAAGGACGCGCTGCGCCACAAGTGGGGCGGCATCAAGATCGTCGGCGTCCACACGAGCGGCAACGGCCACTTCAAGGTCGGCGAGAACATGCAGGTCGAAGCGCTCGTCGACCTCCCCGGCCTCGACCCCAAGGACGTGGCGGTGCAACTCTACGCCGGCCGCATCAGCGCCCGCGGCGAGATCGAGGAACCGACCGCGATCGGCATGAACTACTCGAAGGAAATGGCCCCCGGCCGCCACCTCTTCGTCGGCCGCCTCGACTGCAAGATCAGCGGCCGCCAGGGCTTCGCCATCCGTATCCTGCCGGGCGGCGAAGACCTCGCCTCACCGTTCGAGCCGGGCCTGATCACGTGGAACTGACGCGAGCGGTGCGGCGCGCGCCCGACATCGGCCGCGGCGCGCCGACCGTTTCCGGCGTCTGACGACCCAACCTCACGCGCTCGCGCCAGCGGTTTGCTCGTTGGGACGAAACTCCGGTTCGCGACATCGCCACTCCCTCTCCCCAGTACTCGGGGGAGCGGGCGGGGGTGAGGGGATCTTGCGGTGTCATTGGAAGTCGGATGCCCGACGTCTGACGTCCGACGCACATGGGATCGTCCCGTGAGCAAGCGGGGGCTTCCGCCCACGGCTACAGCACGTCTACTCCACGTGTAGCGTGTCATCCCGAGGGGAGCGGCAGCGACCAGAGGGATCTCGGGCGGGGAGCGCACAGCCCCAGCCCGAGATGGGTCGTCGCTGTCGCTCCTCGGGAGGACGGTCCGCGCGGCACGGACGCTACACCTGAAGTTGAAATGCTCTATTAAGAGACGACCGCCGTTTTGGGGATGGCCCGAAAGACACTCACCCTCTCCCGCGGGGGCAAAAGGCCGACGGGCGGGTAGCATCATCCTTCGGTGTCGTCCGTCTCACCCCCGCCTTTCCCGACTTCTCTGATATTGAAAACGTCGACGGCAGTTTGATAAGCTGCCGCCGGCGTCTGTTCGTCGCCCCTTTCCGATCGTCCTTCCCGGGGGTTCTTCGCATGACAGCGGTTCCAATGGCCTCGCCGATTGGCGGCGACAAGGCGGGCGTGGTCGCGGCGTCGGCGGACGGTCACGCGTTCGTCCGCGCGCTCGACGGGCGCATCAAGCCCGTCCGCGTCGGCGTCGGCTACCACGCCGGCGCGTTCCTCGCCGCCGTCACCATGCTCCTGCTGCCGCTGGTCTACCTCGCGCTCGTCGCGGCGGCGGCGTACGGGGTGTACTGGTACGCGGTCAACGGCGTCGCGATCTTCGAGGGCGGCGGCAACGTCAAGGGGAAGCTCGTCATCTACCTCGTGCCGCTGCTCGTCGGCGGCATCCTCGTGCTGTTCCTCGTGAAGCCGATCTTCGCCCGCCGGGCCCGCGGCACGCGCCCGCTGGAGCTGGGGCGGAGCGACGAGCCGCTGCTGTTCGCGTTCGTCGACCGCCTGTGCGACGTCGTCGGGGCCCCGAAGCCCTCGCGGATCGCGGTCGACACCCGCGTCAACGCGTCGGCCGGCTTCCGCGAGGGGATCGTCGGGTTCCTCCGCAAGGACCTCGTCCTGACGATCGGCCTGCCGCTGGCGGCGGGCCTCACGATGCGGCAGTTCGCCGGCGTGCTCGCGCACGAGTTCGGCCACTTCGCGCAGGGCACCGGGATGCGCCTCACGTTCGTCGTGCGCACGATCAACGCGTGGTTCGCCCGGGTCGTCTACGAGCGCGACTCCTGGGACGAGTGGCTCGCCGGCAGCGCCGACGGCGGCGGGCACTGGGGCGCGGCGATCGTGGTCGGCCTCGCCCGCGCCTGCGTCTGGGTCACCCGCCGCGTGCTGTGGCTGCTGATGATGATCGGCCACGGCGTCAGCTCGTTCATGCTCCGGCAGATGGAGTACGACGCCGACCGCTACGAGACGCGCGTCGCCGGCAGCGACGCGTTCGCCGAGACCTGCGAGCGCGTCCGCAGCCTGTCGGTCGCGTCGAACGCCGCGTTCGACGATCTCCGCACCGCGTGGCAGGAGCGGCGCCTCGGCGACGACCTGTCGCTGCTCGTCCTGCACCGCGACACGAGCATGCCCCCGGCCGTCCGCGACGCGATCCGCCGCGCCGGGGGATCGGCCAAGACCGGCTGGTTCGACACGCACCCGTGCGACGCCTCGCGCGTCGCCAGCAGCCGGCGCGACGGGTCGGCGGGGCTGTTCCACGTCGATGAGCCGGCGACGGAACTGTTCGCCGACTTCTGCCTCCTCTCGCGCAACGCCACGATCGCGTTCTACCGCGACGAACTCGGGCTGAACCTCCGCGCCGAGAACCTCGTCAGCAGCAGCGATCTGATCGGCAGCCAGGAGACGCAGGAGGAGAAGCACGGGTCGGTGGGGCGGTACTTCCAAGGGCTCGTCCACCCGGTCCGCCCGCTCTTCGTCCCCGCGGGCGTCGACGGCGACGGCGTCGACCCCGACGCGGCGGCCGAGCAGATCCTGTCGCGCCGCGGCGAACTCGTGGAAGCCGCCGCGGGACTCCGGCCCGTCGCCGCGGCGTTTCTCGAAGCGGATCATTCGTTCGTCAAGATCGTCGCGGTGCGGTCGCTGCTGTCGGCGGGGGCGAAGGTCGACTTCGCCGCCGTCGGCGTGCCGAAGGGGACGTACGACACGCTCCGCGCCGAAGAGCAACGCGCCGCCGCCCGGCGCGACGCGGCGGCGACGCGCCTGCGCGACGCGCTCGCGCCGCAGTTCGAGCGGCTGCGCCTCGCCCTCCTGCTAGACCGGCCGGGAGCGTCCGCGACGCGTCCTGCATCAGGCGCCGCGACGCCCGCGGGTCACAATACCGCCGGTGCGGCCGCCGACGACGACGCGGGTGCTTACGACCTCGCCGGCGGGCTGGCCGGCGGCGGCGGGGCGTACGACGTCGCGGACGAATCGACGGGCGAGTCCGACCCGCACCTCGCCGCGCTCGCCGCACTGGGGCGGGCGGCCGGGCCGGTCGGGGAGGTGCGCGCCCAACTGGCGTCGCTCGGCGCCTTGCTCCGCCAGTTGAAGCCGGACAACAACTCCGAGACGCTCGTCAACGAGTTGATCGCCCGGTCGCGCAAGCTCGTCCGCGGCCTCGACGACGCGCGCCAGGCGCTGCACGGCGTCGCCTACCCGTACTCCCACGTGGAGCGCGGCTTCGTGCTGTCCCGGTTCGTCGTCGCCGCCGTCCCGCCGCCGGAGCAGGTGGGCGCCGTCTACGAGGCCGCCGACGCCGCCGTCGACGCGTACTACCCGCTCTACCTCCGCGTGCTGGGCGACCTCTGCTCCCGCGCCGAGGCGGCCGAGGAATCGATCGGCCTCTCCCCGCTCCCCGCGCCCCCGCAGGGCGAAACCCCGGCCGACGACGCCCCGGCAACCAACGGCGCCGCCGCCGCCGCTACTGCGGCACCTTCCGCCCGGGCTTCATCAACTGCACGGTGAACTTGTCGCTCGGCACGAGTTTGCCAGCGTTGATCCGCTCGTGCGGGTCGAACGCGAGTTTCGTCCGCGCGAACTGGTTCATCGTCGGCTCGTCGAAGAGGTAGGGCATGAGGTGGAGTTTCTCCACGCCCACGCCGTGCTCGCCGGTGAGCGTGCCGCCGACGTCGATGCAGTATTGCAGGATCTTCTCGGCGGCGTGCAGCGTGTTCTGCACCTGCGCCTCGTCGCGGTCGTCGTAGAGGAAGATCGGGTGGACGTTGCCGTCGCCGGCGTGGAAGACGTTGGTGATCTGAAGCCCGAACTCCCGGCCGATCTCGTTGATCCGCTCGAGCACCGGCGCGAGCTTGCTCCGCGGCACGCACGCGTCCTGCGTGCAGTAGCTCGGGCTGATCCGGCCGATCGCGCCGAACGCGCTCTTGCGCGCCTTCCACAGCTTCGCCCGCGCCGCCGGGTCGGCCGACGTCTCGATGCCGGTCGCGCCGTGGCGGCGGTAGATCGCGACGAGGTCGTTCATCTGCCCGTCGAGCAGCGGCTCGATCCCGTCGATCTCGGTCAGCACGAGCGACTGCGCGTCGGGCGGGAAGCCGAAGTGATACGCGTCCTCGATCACCCGAACCATCCGCCCGTCGAGCATCTCCATCGCGGCCGGCAGCATGCCCGCGGCGATCACGTCGCTGACGGCCTCGCACGCGCCGGCGGTGGTGGGGAAGATGCCGACGGCCGTGCGGAAGCTGTTGGCCTTGGGCACGAGCCGCACCCAGAGCGACGTGATGATGCCGAACGTCCCCTCGCTGCCGCAGATCAGACCCGGCAGGTCGAACGCCGCCCTCGTAGCACCCGTCGCGGCCGCCCACCTCCAGCACCTCGCCGTCGGGCAACACCATCTCCAGCCCGAGCACGTGGTTCGACGAGACGAAGTCCTTGAGCGTGTGGATGCCGCCGGCGTTGGTCGCCGCGTTGCCGCCGATCGTGCTGGCGCGCTGGCTGGAGGGGTCGGGCGAAGTGGTAGTCCGGCCCCGCCGGGCAGGAGCGAGACGGCGTCGGTGAGCTGCGTGTTGCGGACGCCGGCCTGCACGTGGGCGACGCGGTTGTCGAGGTCGATCTTCAGGATGCGGCTCATCCGCGTCGTGGAGACGACCACGCCGTCCTGATACGCCACGCACCCGCCGGCCAAGCCCGTGCCCGAGCCGCGGGGGACGTCGGCACGCCGCCTCGGCGAGCAGTTTCATGACGGCGACGACCTCCGCCGTCGTCGTGGGGAAGACCACGGCGCCGGGCCGGGCCTTGGCGATCGTGAACCCGTCGCTCTCGTAGACGAACAGCCCCGCCGGGTCCGTCAGCACGCCGCCGGGCGGCAGCGCGCGGGTGAGGGCGGAGACCACCGATGTCGTCGTTCCCATTGCCCCATTCTTCCGCGGCCGGCGGGCGTTGTCACCCCGGCGCGGGCGGCGCGGCGGGCGGGTTCGTTATGCGGACCCTCGTCGCGCGTGGCTTTCCGTGGACAACGCGGCGTATTTCGCCACAATACCACTCCCTCAACTTCAGGAAAGGAACCGACGACATGTCCGAAGAAATCCAGACGCCCGAACAACAGCAGCAGCTCCAGCTCGTCCTCGACGAGCGCGACATGCGCACCGGCTTCGCCAACGCCTACCGCATCCACCACACCGCCGAAGAGGTCGTGCTCGACTTCGGGTTCAACATGGCGAACCCCAACCCGCAGGGCGGCCAGCAGCAGCAACTGCTGTTCAAGGTGAACGAACGGATCATCATGAGCTACCCGAGCGTGAAGCGGCTGACGATGTCGCTCCAGCAGCTCATCAAGCGCTACGAGCAGCAGTTCGGCGAGATCGCCACCACCCCCGGGCCCCGCCCCGGCAGCAAGTAACGTCGAGTTCCGCCATCGGCCGCGCGAATCGTTTACGCGACGGTGACGCACGCCGCCCCGGGTTCCTCCGCGCGTCCGCGGAAGAACACGGGGCGGCGTCGCGCGCGGGGATCGCGGGGCCCCGGCGGAAGCGGCTCGCACCACCCGGCCGGTGGCGTCACGTCCCTTGTGCATCTGTAGTTGCGCCGCCTGCGTCGCGGTCGACGCGCAGCGGCGAGTTCATCGCGAAATGCTTGTGGCTGCGCCACGAGGCGACCGGGGCGTCGCAACTATCTGGTCGCTCCGGGACGCTCGGTTGTCTTACCGGCACGGGGCCAATCGCTCGCGCGCATCCGGCCTGGCGCGAGCATGCTCTGGGCCAGCGTGGTGATGCGGTGTGGATTGTGTGGGAGAGGCGATTGATCGAAACGTCGGGCGATCACGCCGCGACGGTCGCGACGTCGCCGCCGCGCCGCAATTGACGGAGCAGGTCGTCGGCGCTGACGGGGTGATTGCCGAGATGCTGCACCTCGACCGCGGCCGCCACCGAGCCGAGGTAGGCGGCGGCCTGGAGAGAGCCGCCGGCGGCGAGCGCGAGGGTGGCGGTGGCGAGCAGGGCGTCGCCGCAGCCGAGCGGGTCGATCGCCCGGCCCGCCAGCGCCGGGACGTACTCGCTGCGCAGCCGGCCCGTCTCGTCGGCCGGGTCGCGGTCGAACGTGACGAGGCCCTGCTTGCCGAGCGTGACGATCGCCTGCCGGGCGGCGGTCGCGTTCAGCAGGTCCCACACGACCGCGCCGAGTCCGCCGGAAAAATCGCGCCGCGTCTCGCGAACGCCGCGCTCGGTCGGGCAGAGCAGGTCCACGTCGCGGAATCGCAGCAGGCTGCTCTGCTTCCCGCTGGCGTTCGCGGTGAGGACCGGCACGCGCGAGCGGAGTTCGGGCAGGATCCGGTCGAGCAGGCCGGCGGTGATCAGGCCGTAGCCGTAGTCGGCGAAGACGACCGCGTCGGCGCCGTCGGCGGCGTCGAGGATGCGGCGGGCCAACGTCAACTCGCGGTGCGAGTCGGACGGCTCGGCGGCGCCGCGGTCGACCTTGAACAGTTTCTGATCGTCGACGAGGTAGCGGTGTTTAGAGATCACGTCCCGGCGGTGGGGGAGCGCCTGTAGATCCACGCCCTCGGCCGTCAGCCGCATCCGCGCCAGTTGCGATTCTTCGTCGTCCTCCGCGAACGCCGACACGAGCGTCGGCCGCGCCCCCAGTCCCGCCAGGTGCAGCGCGACGACGCCGGCGCCGCCGTCGTAGTCGCGCTCCTGCAAGCTGCGGAGCGACATCATCGGCCCCTCGCCAGCCACGCCGGTCGCGTCGCAGAAGTGGTAGCGGTCGAGGATGTAATCGCCGACCACCACCACGCGCAAGTCGCGCCAGCGCTGCAGCAGGTTCGTGAGGTGCGCGTCGCCCAACCCGTACCGCTGGCGGAGGCGGTAGACCTTCTCGTCGTTGAAATGAGCCGTATCCGCGAGGCTGTTGATGAGGGCCGTCGACGAGTAGACGACCTCGCCGCTGGCGAACACGACGCGCCCGCCGTACGCGGTGACCGCGTCGCGCTCGGCGAGGAAGCGGCGGTCGACGCTCCGCTCGTACTCCCGCCCCTTCACGTACACGTCCGGCCGCAGCGACTCCAGGAGCGTGACGGCGGTGGGGTGCTCGTTGACGTAGACGCAGTCGACGCACTCCAGCGCCGCCAGGCTCGACGCGCGCAGGTCGTCGGGGATGAGCGGCCGGTTCACGCCCTTGTTCACGTGCGAGTCGCCGCTGACCGTCACGATCAGCACGTCGCCGAGCGACCGCGCGAACTGCAAGTGCTGGATGTGCCCCGGGTGGACGATGTCGAAACAGCCGTGGCAATGCACGACCATGCGCCCGGCCTCCCGCGCGCGGCGGCGGAGGTCGAGCAGGGCGGGGAGCGTCAGCGTCTTGGGTGCTGCGGACATGACGGTCGCGTCCAGTCGTGAGAGCAGAGCGACGAACGGGCCGCGCGGCCGCACGGCGGCGGCAACGGCGGCCGAACGACGTATCGGTCACATCGACTCCGCCCCTCCAACTTTATCGGACGTGGACTCCGCAGAACTCGCGCCCAATTGCGGCGTCGAAACACTGCATTTTCGCGACCCGGTCGCCCGATACCACGAGGAGAGGCCGGACCCGGACCGGGCCGGGCAACGTCGCCCGGGGCTCGATTATCTGCCCTCGCGCGCGGCCGAGCCGACGCGCGCTCGCGGCGGCGCGGTCGTTCATCATTTCGTCACGCCGCGGTCGGCCGGTCAGGGGGACCGATCGCGAGACATCACGGCCGGCGCGGGGCGTCGGCAGGAGCGGCATGAGACTCAGTTACGTCATCGTCACGCGCAGGCCGCGGCGACGCGCTGCTCGCGACGCTCGAGCCTCTGAACACAACACGCTGCTGCCGCGCCCACCAGTGGGAGGTCGTCGTCGTCGACAACGCGTCGGACGACGGCGCGCCCAGGCCGCCCACCCGCGTTCCGCGACACGCGCATCCTCCACCTTCCCGAGGACGAGGGCCTCCCCGCCCGCAACCACGGCCTGAAGGTGGCGACCGGGCAACACGTCGCGGCGATCGACGACGACGGCTACCCGATCGGCCGGGCCGTGCCCGCCGCGGCACAGCCTAACCTCGACCGCCACGCGAACACGGCGGCGGTCGTCGGGCGCGTGGTCGGCCCGGAGGGCGAGGCGCGGGCGCCGGCGCCGGGCGTGCTGCTCGGCGGCGCGCGGCGTGATCCGCCGAGGCGGTGCTCGAGCAGGTCGGCGGGTTCTCGCCGGAGTTCCACCGCCACGCGGGCAGTACGACCTGAGCTTCCGCATCCTCGCGACCGGCCAGCGGATCGAGCGGTTCGAGGACGTCGCGTTCCGCCACGAGGCCGCGGCGGACGAGGCGTCGGCGAGGCGCGCAGGGCGAGGCGTCGCCGGAACTGGCGCCGAGGATGGACCTGCGCATCCACCACCTGATCCTCGTCGAGCGGTTCCTGCCGCGCGGCCTGCGGACCGAGTACCGCCGCGACTGGGCGCGCCCGCTACGCCGCGTTCGCCGCGCGGCGGCTGCCGGGATGCGCCGCCGGGCGCTTGCGCGAGGCGCGGGTGTGGGCCGAGCGCGAGCCTTCTCGTCGGCCGCCGCACGCTCGGCGACGCGGCGGTCGAGATCGGCGTTCGGCCTGGCCGCGCGCAGGCGCCGGCGGTCGCGCGTGGGCGGCGGCCCACGAGGTGCGGCGTCGCGCTTGGCGGGCTTCGGCAAGAACTTCTACGCGACGTACCGCGCCCTGCCGCCTCGCCGCGCTGGAGATCGTGGCGATCGTCGACCCCGAGCCCGCGGCGCGACGGGATGCACCGCCGCCTCCCGATCGTCGACCCCGCCGACGCCGGCGCGCTCGGCGCGGACGGCGTGGTGATCGCCAACATCAACCCGGCGCGGGTCGACGACGTCGCCCGCGGCGTCGCCGCCCACTTCGCCGGCCCGATCCTGCGGCTGTGGGAGCCGCGGTACCTGCCGGCCCCCGGACGATTCCCGGCGCCCGGCATGTAGCGGCCTCGTCGATGCCACCGCCGCGGTGCGGTGGGAGTCGCGGCCGCCCGACGCCCGCACCGTACGCCGGCACGTGCCGGTCGATCGCACGCCACCTTCCGACGGACGGCGCGCCGTCTGCCCGCGGAGCAGGCGACGTCGCAGATCCGGCCGCGCCCGCCGCGACCGGGCTCGATCGCCGTAACAGTCGTGACACGTCGACGGCCATGACGCCGCTTTGTAGAAGTGACCCTCGAAGCGCAAAGTGACACCACGATCGACGCGCGCCGTCGCCGGCGCGACGGGCCGCGCGTCGCGTGGCAGTTGTTTTTCAATGCGGCCCCCGCCGCGGACGGAGGATGATGGAGTTGGAAGTCGAACGAATCGAAAGCACGCCCTGCCTCGACGTGAACGACCCCGCTGGCCGCCACGCTCGAGGTGCATTACCTCCGGCCGATGCTCGACGCGATGCCTCCGCAGTGGAAGCACGCGGCCGACGTCGGCGCGCACCGCGGCGCGACGTGGCCGAGGCCCTGGATCGCCTGGGCTTTTCGGGTGCTCGCCGTCGAGAGCCGCAGCGCAGATGGCCGACCGGATCGAACAAGCGCCTGACGCCGGCCGTGCGGTGCCGGCACGCTCAGCGTCAACAAGCGTGCCGCGTCCGACCACGACGGCGAGGGCGAACTGCTCGTCGGCCGCTCCACTCCGGTCAGCACGCTCGAGCGGAGTGGACGACGGCGGTGTCCGGGAGGAGTTCGTCGACGCGGCGGTGGTCCTTGCCCGCCGGGCGGCGGATCTGATCGACGCGGCGGCCTTGGCCCGGTCGGTTTCGCGAAGGTCGACGTGCAGCTTGCCGAGTTGCCGCCTCAAGGGCCTGCTGCCGGGCGGTGCGGCGGGCGGTGCCGCCGGCGGTGGTGATGTTCGAGGCCAGCCGGGCGTTCCCACAGCGGGCGATCGCGTGCTTCGCTGCTCCGCTCGCACGGCTACGAGACGTTCGACGTGTTCGTCCGCGACGGCGTCGCCCCCGTCGCCGCCGAGCGGTTCGACGGCGCGGGCCTGCCCGCCGCGTGGGCGCGGTGCGGCGGGCGACCGTTCTACGCGAACGTGATCGCCTACCACAACGCCCGGCCGGTCGGCCCGGCGCTGCCGGACCCGGCGGCGTTCGTCGAGGCGTACCGGGTGGCGGCCGCGCGCGACGCGCTGCGCCGCGCGCTGCGCCGCGAGGCGCAGTGGCCGGCGCCGATGAACTCCGAGCGGGCGCGGGCCCGGCGGGAGCTGCGCGAGTTCCTCCTGTCGCACGACGACTGGGGCGCGTTCCTGCGCCACCCCGCCTGCCGGCACCTGTTCACCCGCGGCCGTTGGGGCCCGGCGCAGGACGTCGAGCGCGCCGCGCTCGGCGGCAGCGCGATGGGCCGCCGCCTCGTCGTCACGACGGCCGACCCGGCGGCGGGGTCGCCGCCGCTGAGCGGGGTGCTGCCGTCGCTCAGCACGACGATGCTCGGCGCGGCGTACGCGCTGCACCGCGTCCACCAGCAGTGCGGCGGCCGCCTGCCGGCGACGGTCGTCGAGGTGGGCGGCGGGTACGGCGCGTTCGCGTGGCTTTACGCGCGGCAGGTGCCGACGGCGGCGTACGCGATCGTCGACCTCGCGGAGATGCTCGCCGTCCAGCACTACTTCCTGTCCCACGCGCTGCCCGAGCGCCGGATCACGTTCGCCGACGAGCCCGACTTCCTGCCCCAGGCCGGCGAGGTCACGCTCCTGCCGGCCGCGCTGCTCGGCGAGGCGGCGCCGGCCGGGGAACTGATGGTGTCGAACTTCGCGTTCGCCGACATGTCCGCCGACGTGCGCGCGACGATCGCGCGTCGCGAGTACTTCGGCGCGCGGCACCTGTTCCTCACCGGCACGCTCGCCGGCGACCCGGCGGGCGTCGGCCCGAGCGACCCGAGCGAGGTCGTCGGGCCGGTGATGCGCGCCTTCCCGAGGGTGGTCGTCGAACGCCTCCACGTCGGCGAGAGCTACCTCGTCATGGCCGACCGATAGCCGCGCCGGCGGGGGGCGACGGGGCCGATAAATCGTGTCGTCATGCCGGCCGTCCCGTGTCGCTGCGGCGACGCGCATTTTGCGGCACGCCGGACGCTTGAATGCCGACATAGGACGCATGCGGCAGGCGTCCTGGTCGTTCGTCCTCATTCGCCCGGAGCGCCGGTCCGGTGAACGTTGCCGGCGACGTCGGCGCCCGCGCGGCTTTGAACGCGGCTGGCGAGCGGGCCGACTGAACGTGAACTGCTTCGCCGCTGACCGCGCCGGCGGGACGCGGGACGACGCCTCGACGACGACGACGACGGACGAGAGGAGGATCGCGTGGCGTTGCGGCCTCTCGTGAGCGTTTTGATGTCGGTGCACGACGAGCTGCGCTTCCTCCCGGAGGCGGTCGAGAGCGTGCTCGCGCAGACGTTCACCGACTTCGAGTTCGTCATCTACGACGACGCCTCGTCCGACGGCACCACCGATTACCTGATGGGCCTGCGCGACCGGCGGCTGCGCCTGTTCCGCAACGAGGAACGCGTCGGGCCGGCACGGTCGCTCAACCGCGGGCTCGACCAGGCGCGCGGCGAGTACGTCGCGCGGATGGACGCCGCTGCCGTCGCCCTGCCCGGTCGCCTCGGGCGGCAGGTGACGTACCTCGAGGAGAACCTCGACGTCGGCATCCTCGGGTCGTCGCGGATCGTGATCGACGACGAGGGGGACTTCGCGGCGGCGTCGCTGGCGACGCCGGACGACCTCAACATCCGGTGGCGGTGTCTTCTGGGTGAGCCGTTCGCGGCGCCGACCGTCATGCTCCGCCGCCGCGTGCTGGACGCGCACGGTCTGCGGTTCGATGAGACGTTTCACGTCGCGCCCGATCACGAACTCTGCGCGCGGGTGCTCCCGCGGACGCGTGGCGTGAACCTGACGGAGCCGCTGCTGCGCGAGCGGCTGCGGATGATCCCGGCGGGCGTGGCGGAACCGCTGGCCGACCACGACCGCGCCGCCCACGCCGCCATCCGGCACCTCGTGCCGGACTTCCGCATCCGCCCGGAAGGGGTGACAGAACTACGCGGCCGCTACGCCGGCCGGGACCTGCGCGACCCGGAAATGGACCCCGGCGACCCGCGTTGGCTGGCGTGTTACCTCGACCTGCTCGACGCGTTCCTCGCCGCCCACGCCGACGAGGACGGCATCGACGCGTTCCGCCACCGCCAGCTCGCGGGTTTGGCGGCCGCGGGGCTTGCGGAGGCGGTTTAGCGCATCGTGCGAAGGTCAACGGGGGGAACCGTGGGAGCAAGCTCCCACGGCGTTCGAGGGCGCTACGGGGTTCGCCGCGGTGCGTGTTCCGTTATTACCGGAACGCGCGAGGGCAGTTCGACCGCATGTGTGGTGACTCTCGCGTTGGTAGGTGCAGCTGGCGTGGCCACCCGAGGTGGCCACGCCGCTATAGCTGAGGTGATCCGCACGGCGTCGCGGTCGTGGGCCGCTTGGTCCCGAAACACCACGTGCCACGGGCTCGATGCACCGTGGCACGTTTCGCTTTACTCTGGTTGACCTACCAAAGGCTCACGGCGTGCCGCCCTTGCCCTCGGTGCGGGGGTGGCGTTGTTGCGTGGGGTCGTGGATGTCGGTGGGGGCCTGGTCCCAGCCGAGGGGTTCCTCGTCCTTCATCGAGTGGTCGGGCTGCTCGGGGGCCGGGCCGCCGCGCTGGTTGATCGCGTCGTGGGCGTTGAGTTGCCGCGAGCCGTCGTGCCGGTTCTTGACGGCGTCCTCGGTCTTGTCGGGGAGTCCTGGGGGGTGGACTTGTTGTTGTCGAGGCGGCCCATGCCGGCCTCGCCAGCCGGGGTGGGAACGCTCGTAATTGTTCGACGGGTCGGGCGCCTGCTCGGGAGGCGGGTCGCATCTGCTCAGCCATCGGATTGATCTCCTTTGCCTGCTTTGATGCTAACCCCGTGCCACGTTCCGGTGAACCGGCAAACTCTGCTGGTGAGGACAGCAGTTTTCACGGCTTTTGGAAGTGGCGAGTTGGAGTTCTCGTCCCACTGGAGCGCCCGCCTTTCGAGCGGCGGCTAAACGGAAGGGGCGAAACCGAACGCGCGTCGCGTCGTCATTCCCGTTTTTCCCTTCGTTGCTCCGTCCCGTCGTCGCTCCGTCGCTTCTACCCCATCACCCCACATCCATCTTGATCACGCCGCGCTGCCGCTTCACGGCGATCACGCGCTGCTTGAGGTTCTCGAACAGCGGGCGGGGCTTGGGGAGGCCGTTGAGCTTGAGCAGGGAGTGGTGTCGTCGTGCGAGATGACGGTGATGTCGCCGACGCCGAACATGCGGTCGAAGAAGCTCTGGTGGAACTTGATGTCGTCGACGTGCCACAGTTCGAGCGTGTCGATCGACTTGCTCATCAGGCCGCGGCTCGTAGTCGATCCGGTAGTTGCTGATGCGGTACCGCACCGCCTGACCAGGATGAACGGGATCAGGATCACGAGCAGCCCGATCACGACGAGCGTGAGGTTCACCCACCAGGCCACCAGTCGGTCTGGTCCTTCAGGTACCAGTAGATGACCGCCAGGATGAATGCCAGGCCGATCACGACGGCGGTGATCATCTTCCCCAACTCGCCGCGGATCAGGGGCGAGCCTTCGAAGTAGATCTCCTCGCGGTCGTCGGCGGCCCGGTGGGCGAACTGTCGGCGGCGGCGGCGATTTGCGGGTCGAGCGGGTCGAGGTTCGATCGCGTCATGGGTGGTTCCTTGCGGGAAGCGGGCCGACGGTTCCGGAGCGAGATCGGCTGCCTCTCGCTCGTCTCTGATCCAGGCCCGCTCTGCGAGCGGCGGCTAAAACGGATCACCGATCCGCGTCATTTGATGTTCTCGTCGCTACCGGTTCTTGTCACCCGCGAGTTCGAGGATGCGCGCCCACACCGGCTCGGGCACCGGCACGACGCTGAGCCGGCCGATGCGGAGAAAGTCCCAGCCGGCGAACGCCGCGTCGGCCTTGATGTCGGCGAGCGTCACGGGCCGCGGCAGCTTCTTCTTCGGCTTCAGGTCGAACACGACGAGCTTCTCGTCGGCGCCCGCCGGATCGGGGTACGGGTTCGTCTTCACCTCGGCGATGCCGACGGCCGCCCGCTCGTCGCCCGTGTGGTAGACGAGGGCGGTGTCACCTTCTTCATCGTGCGGATGTGCTTCAGGGCCAGCGCGTTGGCGACGCCGTCCCAGACGGTGGACTTGTCGCGGGACAGGTCGTCCCATGATCTGAGCAGGTGTCGGGATCGTCGGTCTTCAGGAGCCAGTGGGCCACGGCGCGAAGCGACTCGATCCTGCGGGACGACGAGATGTTCCGAACCGAGCGCGACCCGGCGAACCGGCGGCGGAGTTGCGGGATCTGGTCGGTACGACGGGCACCCCGCGAGCCGCGGCCTCACATGATCGGCCGTTGTCCGCGCGAGGCGCGCCGGCACCGCCGCACCGACGCCGCCCGCGGCGGCGCGCGGGCGATGTCGGCAGACCCTTTGCCGCAGATCGGGCAAGACCGAATGCCCGATCGTCTGCGTGACCCGGCGGAGCAGGTCGACGAACTCGACCTGCGACGAGGACGACGCCTTCAAAGCCGCCTTGATCTTCAGGTGCGAGACGATGCGGTTCTGCAGCGACTCGATCCCCGGCGTGGCGCTGGGCGTCGGTCGGGTTGATCCCCGCCTGCATCCGGCCGCGAGTGACTCGAAGGCGTCCATCTGATGGTTGAACTCGGCCATCATCCGGCCGGCTTCGGGGTCGCTCTCGACCGCCCGCTGCGCCTCCTTGTAGCGGGCGACGGCCGGGTGCTGGGCGACGAGCTGGCCGAGCTCCGCCAGACCTCGAACTCACCGCCTCGGCCTCCTGCATGATCTGGTCGGTGTCGACGGGCATACTTTTCCTCGCTGAAGCCGCTACTATAGTCCGCGTCGCACCCGCCCGCAAGGTCACCGCGCAACGTTTTAGGCGGATTTCCGGTTGTCGGCCGGCCGGCGACCGCTCGCGGCAACACGCCGGCGCGCGGGCCCGAACGGAGACGTACTGCTTACTGCCGGAGAGGTCGCGCGCGTGTCAGCCGATCGATACCACCGCCAGACCCTTTGCCGCAGATCGGCGGCGCGGGTCAAGACCGAATCGACGGCGAACGCCGCGTGCTGCTCACGTCGCGGGCGCGCTCGGCGGCACGATCGCGGAACAACCGGCATCGCCTACGCGGGCGTCGGCCGAACGCGCCTCGTCGACCGCGACCAGTACAAACCTTCAACGCCAGGTCGTTCGACGAGGACGAACTGCCGAAAGCGTGGCTACGAATCGACTAAGCGTCTGAACGGCGGCGTCACAGACCGTCCACGTGCATTCCGAACATCGAGTCGCTGGGCGTGGCCGGGATGACCGCGTCGACGACGGCACCGACAACGTCGAGACGCGCTACGCACCTGAACGACGTCGCCGGCCTCGGCACGAGCGGCACGAAGGGCGGGTTCATGGGCGTCACCCGCCGCTGCTGATCCGCCCGCCGCGAGTGACCTGCCGACGTGCGACACGGCGGGCCGCCATCCAGTGCGTCAGCATGCAGCCGTGGGCGACGGCGTCCGCTCCACGGCGGGCCGCTCGAGGTCGCTGATGAAGCACATGGCGACGGCCGCCCGTGCCGGGCATCTACGACGCGCACGTGGCGGACGCCGGCATCGAGGTCAGGTGCAGGTGCCGAGTTCGATGCCGCCTGAACGATCCGCCAGACCTCGACACCGCCGATGGGCGGCTCATCGTGCGCTCGCCCGCGAGGGGGCTTAGGGGTGGACGATCTGCCAACACGAACGGAAACTTGACGGTGCCAACACGAACGGAAACTTGCTCGTCGGCGTCTCCTCCGCGTCCGCCGCCATGCGCGTCGCCGGGTCGAGGTCTTCGCCAGCCGAGTCAACCCCGGCGGCAGCGTGAAGGGCGTCGTCGTCACCGTATTTTCGCGACTCGGCGAACGAAGTGACTCGCCCTCCCCCGCAACGCCAAGCGCCGAGCGAAAGCAGAACTTCTGGCGACAGTCGAGCAGCGAGGCGGACGTCTGGCAACAACGACGCGAACTGGCGTGCTCAGTGGTCGCGTTTCTTCATCATGGGCACGCCGGCTGAAGGAACTCAACCCCGCCATCCAGTGCGTCAGCCCGCGATGCCAGGATGAAGCACATGGCGACGGCCCTCGTGCCCGGGCAGACGCGCAGCCAGTCCACGCGTTGATGAAGGACATGGTCTCCGCCGCGGGAGCTTCGTCGAATCGACCGGCGGCGAAGTACGTCGGAAGCATGTCGAGCAGCGAGGCGGACGTCTGCCGTAGTGAGCTGCGTTTCTTCATCCACGCGAGAGTGAGAGGCCCGGCCAATCTACGAGAAGCCAGTCCACGGATGAAGGACATGGTTTCACCCGGGGCATGTCCCGCGCGATGGATTGAAGATCAAGGTCGGCACGATCAACGCCCACCTCCTGCGGCTCTCGGTCAATGCGCCATCGCGGACCCACTACCGACCGAAGCCCGGCGACGACGACGTGTTCTTTCAGATCGATCCGGGGCGGTTCCGGCTCTACGACCCGTTGAACGATCCGGCTCCGATCACCAAGCAGACTTCTGCCGCTCCGATTGCCGCCGCCGCTGACGACGTGACGGACGCGGGCGGTGTCTCTACAACCGAGTTCGCGTACGAGCACGACCTGCGCGATTATCTCGCGGGAACCTTCACCTCGTCGAGCCGGGGCTGAAGCTGTACGAGGACGAGGACGAGGACGTGAACGGTGTGGAGTTTCCCGCGCGGGCGGTACATCGATATCTTGGCCGTCGACAAGGCGAATGATTACGTCGTGATCGAGTTGAAGGTCTCTCGCGGCTACGACCGGGTCGTGGGCCAACTGCTGCGTTACGTCGGCTGGATACAAAAGAACCAGGCCGACCTGGCCAGAAGGTGCGTGGCATCATCATCAGTCGGGAGATGTCGGACGATCTCCGCCTCGCGTGCTCCGGGCTCCCCAACGTTTCGCTCTTCGAGTACGAGTTGTCCGTTTCCCTGAAGAAGATTGAGCCGGCGTGACCGGTTACAAATTTCGGCTTTCGCACCGATGAGCGTTCCACCCGCAATAACTCTCCCCGCGAACCTCCGCCGACAGATTGAAGCCGAAGGCGCGGCCGCCTACCCGAACGAGTGCTGCGGCATCCTTGTCGGGGCGCGACGTGATCGACGCCGGCGTCGCGCGCCGGATCGTCGAGCGGCTGGAGCCGGGGAAGAATGCGTTCGAGGCCGACGAGCAGTACCACCGCTTCTCGATCGACCCGCTCGCGCAACTGAAGGCCGAGAAGGCCGCCGAGGCCGAGGGGCGGTGGTGCTCGGCTTCTACCACAGCCACCCCGACCACCCCGCCCGCCCCAGCGAGTACGACCGCGCCCACGCGTGGCCGTTCTACAGCTACGTGATCGTGGCCATCGCCAAGGAGAGCCCGCGGACATGACGAGTTGGGTGCTGAACGATCAGACGGAGCAGTTTGACGCGCAGCTGATCACAACGTGACCAGAGCCGGGGCACGCGTGCGGCGGGAACCGGTGCCGCCGCGTTGGCCCTAGTACCGGTTGGGCGCGCGAGCTTAAGATCCTGATGGCCGCCGGGCCGCGCACGCGTCCTCTGCGGCCGACCAGGCGGCGACGACGACGACGACGTAGATGGGAGGCTCGATGGACATCGAGGCAATCCGCGCGGCGCGACTCGCGGACCCGTTCAGGCCGTTCAACCTGGCGTTGGACGACGGCCGGGAACTGCTCGTCGACAAAGCGTGTTACCTGACGATATCCCCGACGAAGCGGTTCGTGACGCACTCGTCGCTCGAGCGATTGGAACACATCACGGTCGGCAAGATCCGGGCGGTGCAGTTCGTGGCCGATCGGCCGATCCTCGGTGGTGAACCCGATACGAAAGCGGGGCGGCATGACCGCCGCGGTGTTGGCGCGATTCTTCATGCAGCCTGTTCGAGCCGTTCACCATGATCCTTGCCGACGGTCGGGAACTGCACGTGCATCACCCGGAGCTTTCGGACGTGGACGGGCGGGGCGCAAGCTGTCGTGTACCAGCATCCGTCCGGACAGGTGGAATTGGTCGACCCGGCGTTGATCTTGTCGATTCGCACCATCTACGCGGGCGACATCGGCGGCTTCCTCGAAGCAGCAACTTACCCAACGAGTGACGATCATGCCCTCAAACCCCAAGGCCGCATCTTCAACGACATCACCGAGACGATCGGCGGCACGCCGCTCGCGCATCAACCGGCTGGTGCCGAAGGACCACGCCACCGTGCTGGCCAAGTGCGAGTTCTTCAACCCGCTGGCGAGCGTGAAGGACCGCATCGGCCTGGCGATGATCGAGGCCGGGGAACGCCTCGGGAAGATCAACAAGGACACGGTCATCGTCGAGCCGACGAGCGGCAACACCGGCATCGCGCTGGCGTTCGTCTGCGCGGCCAAGGGGTACCGGCTGATCCTGACGATGCCCGAGTCGATGAGCATCGAGCGCCGCCGGCTCCTCAAGGCGCTGGGGGCGCAGGTCGTGCTCACGCCGGCGGCCGACGGGATGCGCGGCGCGATCGGCAGGGCCGAGTCGATCCTCGCCGAGCACGCCAACAGCTACATGCCCCAGCAGTTCCAGAACCCGGCCAACCCCGAGATCCACCGCCGCACGACCGCCGAGGAGATCTGGCAGGACACCGAGGGCCGCGTCGACATCATGGTGTCGGGCGTCGGCACCGGCGGGAGCCTCACCGGCGTGTCGGAAGTGATCAAGCCGCGCAAGCCGGAGTTCAAGGCGATCGCGGTCGAGCCGGTCGCGTCGCCGGTCATCACGCAGACGCTGCGGGGCGAGCCGGTGAAGCCGGGCAAGCACAAGATCCAGGGGATCGGCGCCGGGTTCGTGCCCGGGAACCTGCACACCGACCAGGTCGACGAGGTGATCCAGGTCAGCGACGACGAGGCCTTCGAGTGGGGCCGCCGGCTGGCCAAGGAGGAAGGGATCTTCGGCGGCATCAGCTCCGGCGGCAACATGGCCGCCGCGGCGAAGGTCGCCGCGCGCCCGGAGAACAAGGGGAAGCTGATCGTCACGATCATGTGCAGCTTCGGCGAGCGCTACCTGAGCACGCCGCTGTTCGAGGAGGAGTGACGCGGGCATTCGGAGGAACCGTGTCGTTATCGCAGAACGAATTCGAGGAACTCGAATGTGACCGCGGGTTCATCGCTGCCGCGTCGCCACTGGGCGGTTGGCTGGAGTGACGACGCGCATTGCATGAATGCGATTGTCATCTCTCGAGAAGTCGGAGCGGGCAGGTTAGAGGACAGCCGGAACAACATCGCGGTAGTCCTGTTGCAGGAACCGCGGTACGCGGACGTTGACGACGGACGATGGGATGAGAACGCCGCGTTCATCACCCGCGCACGTACGCGGTGGCCGGCGGCGCTCGATACGATTGGCGACCTTCTGCGGCGACTAGAGGGCGCTGAGCGGGAGATCGCTGATCGCTGCAGAAAGCTCCTTAATTGTCCCTCGTGAGCCACCACGTCGGCGACCGACAGCGCGACAGCCGTCGAGAAGCCGCGGGACCAATGATGCAGGAAAGTCGCTCGACAAACATCACCTGGCACGGCGGGGCCGTCACCCGCGAGGACCGGCAGCGTCTCCTCGGACAGCGGGGCGTCACGCTCTGGCTCACCGGGCTTTCGGCGAGCGGCAAGAGCACGATCGGCGTGCTTATCGAGCAGGCGCTGATCGGGCGCGGCCGGCTCGCGTATCGGCTCGACGGCGACAACGTCCGCCACGGGCTGAACCAGAACCTCGGGTTCAGCGCCGAGGACCGGGCGGAGAACATCCGCCGGATCGGCGAGGTGGCCAAGCTGTTCACCGACGCCGGCGTGATCGTCATCGCCAGCTTCATCAGCCCGTACCGCAACGACCGCGACGCCGTGCGGGCGCTGATGCCGGCGGGGGACTTCGTCGAGGTGTACGTGCACGCCTCGGTCGAAGCGGCCGAACGCCGCGACCCGAAGGGGCTGTACAAGAAGGCACGGGCCGGGGAGATCAGAGGGTTCACCGGGATCGACGACCCTTACGAGGCGCCCGAGCGGCCGGAGATCCGGCTCGACACCGAGACGAACTCTGCCGAAGCGTCGGCGGGACAGGTCTTGGCCTACCTGGATGCGAACGGATACACCACCCGACCTGGGGCCACATGAACGATCAAAGCCGGCTGGCGAAGTTGTTCGAGAACCTCGACCGGTGGCGCCACCTGCCGAACTATCAGTTGGAACGGCGGGCCGACGCCTTCTTCGCGCTGTACCTGCAGGGCCTCGTGGAGGAGAAAGTCGGGCGGTCGCTGTCGCCCACCATCGTTCCGGAACTGCCGATTCTCTGCTCGCTCGTGTGGAAGGAGCGCGAGGGGATGAAATCGGTGAAGGCGGACTACCTGCTGCTGGCGGAGGACCGCAGCGAAGCGTATCTCGTCGAGTTGAAGACGGATGCAGGTTCGCGGTGGGATCAGCAGGATGATTACCTCCGACTGGCGTGCGACTGCGGGCTGCGGAAGGTAATTGAGGGCGTCATCGCTATTGCGAAGGCGAGCGCCAGCCGGCGGAAGTACGCCAACCTGCTGCAGCTTCTGGCGTCGGCGGGTCTCGTACGCGTACCGGCAAGCGGGGCCGTCTCGAACGCGTGGTTCGCATCGGCGGAAGTCCTCGACTGCCCGCCGGTCCTTAGGCGAATCTACATCCAGCCCAGCGGCGGCGCGGAAGGGGAGGAAGTCATCAGCTTCGCCGACGTGAAGAAGCACGTCGCGCAGTTCGACGACGAGTTCTCGACGCTGTTCGCGCGGCACTTGGAGCAATGGGCACAGAAGCCGGGATACGCAGAGCAGGCCGACCGCAGCGAGGATCGAATAAATGATGAGTGATTTCGTAGACCTCCACTGCCATTCCACCGCCTCCGACGGCACGCTGCCGCCGGCGGAGGTGGTGCGCCTCGCGAAGGAGAGCGGGCTGTCCGCGCTCGCGCTCACCGACCACGACACGATCGGCGGGGTGGCCGAGGCGGCGGCGGAGGCGGGGCGCCTCGGCCTCGACTTCATCGCCGGCATCGAGATCAGTTGCGAGTACCCGCACCCGGGCACGATGCACGTGCTCGGCTACGGCGTCGACCCGCGGAGCCGCACGCTGCTGGAACTCACCACCACGCTCCTCGGCGGGCGCGACGACCGCAACCCGAAGATCATCGCCAAGCTCCAGTCGCTCAACGTCGCGATCACGATGGAGGAGGTCGAGCAGGAGGCCCACGCGACGGCCGCCGACTCGAAGAAGCCGATCGGCCGGCCCCACATCGCGTCAATCCTGCTCCGCAAGGGGTACGTGAACTCGATCAAGGCCGCGTTCGACAAGTATCTCGCCCCCGGCGGCCTCGCCTACTTCGACAAGGAGCGCCTGTCGATGCGGCAGGCAATGGAGATGATCCGCGCGTCCGGCGGCATCCCCGTGCTGGCCCACCCGGTCCAACTCCGCACGGAGAACGATGCCCAACTCGAACGCGTGGTGAAGGACCTCGTCGACCTCGGCCTCGAAGGCCTGGAGGTCATCCACAGCGATCACGACGCCGCCCTCGTCGAGAAGTACGAGGCCTTGGCGGACCGCTACAATCTGTTGAAGACCGGCGGCAGCGATTTCCACGGGACGAACAAGAAGGACATCCCGCTCGGAACCGCGCGAGGCCGTCGCGTGCCGCGGGCGTATTTCGACGCGCTGGTGGCGAGGAAGACGGGGATGGCAGCGCCGAGCGCGTAGCCGCGGCGAAATGATCCGACAGGTCAAGCGTCAAGAGTCACAGACTCATGCAACTGCCGTTGAACTTCGCCGGCCCGTGGCTTGTGACCCTTGACTCTTGATCCTTGACCCTTGCGATTCCCTGACCCGACGACTCCCAAGGAACCCGATGTCCCGCGTCGCCGAACAACTCGACCTCGACTCGATCAACCCGCTGTTCGAGCGGTCCGACCCGCAGCAGGTGATCGCGTGGGCCGCGGCGCAGTTCGGCGGCGAGCTCGCGATGACCTCGTCGTTCGGCGCCGAATCCGCCTTGCTCATCCACCTCGTGACGCGGGCCGTGCCGGACGTGAAGGTCGTCTTCGTCGACACCGGCTACCTGTTCCCCGAGACGCACGCGTTCATGGAACAGCTGCGCGCCCGCTTCGACCTCAACGTCTGGACCTACCGCACGCGCAACGACCCGATCGCCTACCTCCACCGGGCCGGCGAGGAGAACCCGACCTGGCGGAAGGACGTCGACGCCTGCTGCGCCGCGAACAAGAACGAGCCGATGGAACGCGCGATGCGCGAGCTGGCGCCGAAGGGGTGGCTCCGCGGCATCCGGCGGAACCAGGCGTCGACGCGGCAGAACGTGCCGTTCGTCGAGTGGTCGCCGCGGTACAACTGCCACGCGGTCTCGCCGCTGCTGAACTGGGGCGGGCGCGAGATCTACGCGTACATGAAGAAGCACGACCTGCCGTACCACCCGCTCTTCGAGCAGGGGTACCTCTCGATCGGGTGCAACCCGATGAGCTGCACCCGCCCGATCACCGCCGGCGAAGACCCCCGCGCCGGCCGCTGGGCCGGCCACGCGAAGGTCGAGTGCGGGATCAACCTCACCTCCAACTCGCTCGACTCGGCGAAGCTATAAAGTATTTCCGGACTGGCGTAGCAGCGCGGCCGTCGTCGGGATTGTTCCGCCCGGTGTGAACGCCCGAGCACGCCAAGTTGACGAACGCAAACGGTCTTGCTCAGGTTGAGGGGGAAAACGCCGATGGGCGACGCGCCATCTCCCTCTTTCAGCCGCATTGACCACTAGGCGTTGCCCTTTTTGGCGTTCTTGGCGCCTTGGCGTTCATCCCTTCCCACCCGCCTAAACACGCGCTCCGGACCCGCCGATAGTTCTGGGGCGTGCGCACTTGCCGGGGCGTTCTGTCTCTGCGCCGCGTGCCAAGATTATGTTTCGGCGGGTCGCCGTGCGGACGTCCGCACCGTTTCCCCGCGTACGGGCCCGGAACACGCGGGGGATCGGCGATGAAGCGAAGCGGTATCGGTGGCGGCAGCGTCGTCCTGCTCGTCCTGTTCGGGCTGGCCCGGATCGGCGCCAAACAGATGGACGCCGACCGGAAAGCCGCCGCCCGCGCCGCCGAGGCGACACCGTCCGCGCAAACCGTGGCGGCGGCGCCGCAGTCCGCGCAGGCGCCGAAGATCCTGCGTCCGACCGCGAGTCCCGCCGCCGACGCCGTCGTGCGTGCCCTGGCGGCCGGGCCGTCGTACCAGCTCGCGCCGGCCGCCGCTTCGTCGGGGTCGCTGACGGCCGAGCAACTATTCGCCCACGCGTCGCCGTCGGTCGTGATGGTCGAGGTGCGCGACGTGCAGATGCGGCCCGTCTCGCAGGGCACCGGCTTCTTCATCTCCAGCGACGGGCTGCTCGTCACCAACTTCCACGTCATCGAGGGCGCGGCGTTCGCCAGCGTGCGGACGGCCGACGGGCAGACGCTGTTCGTCGAGGGCGTCGTCGCCAAGGACGAGAAGGCCGACCTCGCCCTACTCAAGGTCCGTGCCGCCGGTCGTGCGGTGCTGCGGCTGGCGGGGGGCGCGGCGCCGCGGGTCGGCACGCGTGTCTTCGCGATCGGCAACCCGCAGGGCCTGACCAACACGCTCAGCGAGGGGCTCGTCAGCGGCCACCGCGATCAGATCGGCGGCTTGCTCGCGGGCAACGCCGGCGCGGGGCCGGCGGTCATCCAGACGAGCGCGGCGATCAGCCCCGGTTCCAGCGGCGGGCCGCTGATGACGGCGGACGGGGCGGTCGTCGGCGTCACCTCCGCCACGCTCGGCAGCGGGCAGAACCTGAACTTCGCCGTCAGCACTGCCGTCGTCCGCCGGCTGATCGACGGCCGCGGCCGGACCGAGGCGCTCGCCAGCGCCGCCGCCCGCCCGATCGACCCGGCCGACGCCCGCGCCTACGCCGCCCTGTTCGCCGCCCTCGACGACGAGCAGATCCGCCAGGCCGCTGCCATGCTCAAGACGTTGAGTGTCACCCAGAAGGAGAACCCGTTCTTCTGGTTCACCGCCGGCTGCGTCCACGCGCGGCTGAGGAATTTCGAGTTGTCCGCGCAGGCGTACGACAAGGCCGTCCAACTGCGCCCGGACTTCGCCGAGGCCCACAGCCGGCTCGGCGACTCGCTGCAAGCCGTGCTGGCGCGCGACCGGGGCCTCGACGCCTACCGCCGCGCCCCTGAGCTGAACCCGCCGCGCACTCGCGGCGGGGCCTCAGTCGGTATCACGCGCACGCCGGCTACACGGGCAACGCGATGGACTACGTCGACAAGGCGATCGCCGACCAGCCGCCTGCCGAAGCTGTACTGCTGGAAGGGGACGATCTACGGCATGTGCGCTGCCGCGAGGCCGAGGCGATGGCGGCGTTCAAGACTGCGCTGAAGCTCGACCCCAACAACGCCGCCTCGTACACCTCGTTCGGCGAGACCCTCATCGAGTTGGGAAGCACCGGATGGCGATCTCCGTCCTCAAGCGTGCGATCGAGCTCGAGGCGGACAATCCGCTGGCCTATTACCACATGGGTGACGCGTCGCACGCCCTGAACGACATGGTTGGTGCCCGCGCGTACTGGAACAACGCCCACCGCTTCGACCCCTACGGCACAATCGGCGACGTGGCGAGCCAGCGGCTCAACGGCCAAACCATCAAGCTTCGCTGGGGCTTAGAGTAGAGGACTGGGATCGAAGGATGAAGGCGGAAGGATGAAGGATGACGAGGAGGGATCGGATTCTCCCTTCGTCCTTCATCTTCATCCGTGGATTACCACCGCCCCCCTCACGATGGAGCGCGGCGTCGTGATGCCGTCGCTCTTGAAGAACCACGCGCGCGGCTCACGACGCGGCGATGTTGATCCAATCTCCCGCGATCCACCACTCCAGTTCCGCCCGCCAATCCGTTGCGATCCAACGCAGGTCGTCGCTCGGCATGACGGCCGAGCACGGCCAGCCGCTCTCGCGCGCGGACGCGCAGCATCCCGGGACGGCGACCGTGTTCGTGCTGTGGATGATCACCGGACACACCGGCGGGTACGGCAGCCAGTCGACGGCGTCATGGCCGATGCCCGGGTCGAACAGCCCGTGGGGGCGGGCGTGGTTCGGGCCGAGGTCGTGATCGAGGCAGATCAGGGCAGTGCGGGGAAGGCCGTCGGGCAGCCAGTCGACGAGGTCCGGCACGTTGTCGAAGACGACCGGCTCGCACCCCGGCACGAGGCGGGCGAGCACGGGGCGCATCTCGGTCACGCGGGCCGCGGTGTCTTCGAGGATGAGGATGCGATCCGGGTTCATGGCGTTCATATTACCGCCACGGCGGGCCGGCGTTCCCGCCGCTCGGTTGTCGTGCCGCGGGGCCGCTGATATAACCCGCCGCTCGCGCAAGGCCTTCGCGTAATGCCCCGGTCGTTTGAGGTCGGACGCTCATTTCGCCGGGCATGTGTGCTTCGACCCGCGGCTGCGAAGCGATATCAGCAGGTTTCTCCGCAACGAATCAGATCGAAAGGGAACCCACCGAATGGAATGCACGCTCATCATCCTGAAGCCCGACGCCGTGCAGCGCGGGCTCGTCGGCGAGATCGTCACGCGGTTCGAGAAGAAGGGCTTCAGATCGTCGGCCTGGAGTTCACGCGGATCGCGCAGCAACTGGCCGAGACGCACTACGAGCGCACAAGGGCAAGCCGTTTACGCCGGGCTGGTGAAGTTCATGACGAGCTCGCCGGTGGTCGTGCTGGGCGCTGGCGGGGAAGGACGCGATCGCGATCTCGCGGAAGATGATGGGCGCGTTCGGCTCCAAGGCCGAGCCGGGCACGATCCGCGGCGACTTCGGCGTGAGCAACTCGTTCAACCTCATCCACGGCTCCGACTCCCCCGAGGCCGCCACGCGCGAGCTGGGCCTGTTCTTCAAGCCCGACGAACTCGTTGAGTGGACCCCGGCCGTGCAGACGTGGGTGTGTGATCTGAGCAAGGGACAGCCGGAATAGTGGGCGAGATTCGCGCGGTGGTGCGGAACAGAACGACGGAGGCACAGAGGCACGGAGGACGCGAGAGGCCACAGCCTCGTATGCACTCGCGTTCGGAGCTCGGTAGTGACGGTGTTCGATGTCGCGTCAGGCGGTGTCGACGCACCGTGATTCTCCGTCAGTCGCAGCGACCAGATCCCGCTTTTTAGCGCCGGCCCGAAGGGCCGGAGGTCCGAACTGATCGGTGTCGAGACAGCCCCACGTTCGTCGTCGCAGCGCGCGCGGCACTAGCGAGTGACGCTCGAACGGGAAAGCGCGTGCCCGCGACGACGCTGAGCGCAAAACGCGCTATTGTCATCGAGGCTCGTCCGATGGATGAACCGCCTCCCAACGCCGGCGACGCGCGTAACGCCCGCGGATCACCCAAGCGTCCTAGCCGCTGCCGGCGGGTCGCGGTCTACGGCGGGTTGTACGTCCTCCTCGCGATCATGCTCACCTTCGGCGGCTGCGGCGACCGGCTGATCCTCTTCCCCTCGACGCAGCCCCTGCGCTGTCGCGGCACCGAGCACTCGAAATCCCCGCCCCGGGCGGGCGGACGATCGAGGTGTGGACCGCGCGATCGCCCGGCGCCCCCGCGGGCGTCGAACCTCGCGCGTTCGTGCTCCAGTTCAACGGCAACGCGTCGCGCCGAGCCGATGGCCGCCTACGTGGCCGAGGAATGGGGCCGCCGCCCGGTCGAGGTGTGGGCGGTGAACTACCCCGGCTACGGCGGAAGCCCTGGCCCGGCGGCTGAAGTCGATCCCGCCCGCGACGCTCGCCGCCTACGACGCGCTGAAGCAGGTCGCCGGCGACCGCCCGATCTTCCTCAGCGGCCAGAGCCTCGGCACGACCGCCGCCCTCCACGTGGCGGCCAATCGCGGTCGCCGGCATACCCTCTGGAGCCCGCCGCCGCTGCGGACATGATCCTGGGCTTCGGCTGGTGGAACCTCTGGCTGATCGCCACGCCGGTCGCGCTGTCGGTGCCGTCGGAACTCGACAGCCTCGCCAACGCCCGGCTTGCGCTGCGCCGGCGGTGTTCGTCGAGACCGGGCGACAGCGTTGTGCCGCTGAAGTACCAGGCGAAGGTGTCCGCGCCTACGCCGGGCAGCGAAGCAGTACGTCCGCCTGCCGGAATCGGAGCACAACGCGGAACTCGACGGGGAGATGATCCAGCAGTACGACGACGCCCTCGACTGGCTCTGGCAGCAGGCGGTCGCCGCCACACCGCCGCCGCAGACCTCCCCCTCGCCCACCCCGCGTCGCTGCAACCCGCGCCGCAATAGCCCTACATGGGCCATTCAGAAGCCGCAATCTCTCCAGCCCTGCGGCCTCCGAAGCGCTCGCTTTCACCTGCAGGATAATTAACGCCGGCGGCGTGGGGGTCGCGTTCCTTGTCATCGTCCATCCTGCCATCACGCGAAGCGGCACGCCCGCCGGTATAATCGCCGCCCGAGGACTCATGCCCAAGACTGCCGACATCGCCAAGCGGGTGGCCGAGCTGCGCAAGACGCTCGACCGTGCGAACCACCTCTACTACGTCGAGGCCCGGCCGGAACTGTCCGACCGCGAGTACGACCGGCTCATGCAGGAGCTGATCGACCTCGAGACGGCCCACCCCGCGCGCACGAAAGACTCGCCCACCCAGCGCGTCGGCGGCGAGGGCGCAGCGCAGCTGAAGCCGGTGAAGCACGCCGTGCCGATGATGAGCATCGACAACACGTACGGCGAGGACGAGGTGCGCGCCGTTCGACGAGCCGCGTCCGCAAGGCGGCTGGGCGGCGACGTCGAGCCGCGGTACGTGCTGGAGCCGAAGATCGACGCGCGTCGGTCGGTCTCCGCTACGAGAACGGCCGCCTCGTGCTGGCCGCCACGCGCGGGCGGGGAACGTCGGCGACGACATCACCGTCAACGCCCGCACGATCAAGTCGATCCCGCTCGTGTTGCAGGGGTCAGGGGACAGGGGTCGGGAGTCGGAGGCGGCCGGCGCGCGTCTCCGCTGACTCCTGATTCCCGACTCACTGACCCCTCCCCGCATTCTGGAGGTGCGCGGCGAGGTCTACATGGACAACGACGACTTCCAGCGCGTCAACAAGGAACTCGTCGCCGGCGGCGAGGAGCCCTACGCCAACCCGCGCGCAACCTCACGGCCGGCACGCTCCGCCGGCTCGACCCGAAGATCGTCGCCAAGCCGCCTGCGGCTTCCTCGCCCACGGCCTCGGGCAGGTCGACCCGATGCCCGCCAAAGGCTACTGGGAGTGGACACAGCTCTTGCGCCATTGGGGCCTGCCGCTGCCGAAGGAGGTGTACCAGGTCGCCAGCGTCAACGAGGCGATCGCGAAGATCCACGAGTTCGAGCGCGTGCGCCCGAAGCTGCCGTACATGACCGACGGCATCGTGATGAAGGTCGACGCCTTCGCCCACCGCGATCGCCTCGGCGCCACGAGTAAGGCGCCGCGCTGGCTGATCGCCTACAAGTACGAGACCGAACAGCAGCCGACGGTGCTGAACGACGTGCGCTGGCAGGTCGGCAAGGGCGGCACGCTCACGCCGGTGGGGGACCTCGAGCCGGTCTTCATCGGCGGCGTCACCGTCACGCACGCGACGCTCCACAACATCGAGCAGATCCGCCGGCTCGACCTGCACCTGTCCGATACGATCGTGATCGAGCGGGCCGGCGAGGTGATCCCCTACGTCGTGAGCGTGATGCTAGAGAAGCGGTCGGCCGGCGCGAAGAAGGTGCTGCCGCCGCGGAAGTGCCCGAGCTGCAAGACGCCGGTCCAGCAGCCGGCGGGCGCGCCGCAGATCCACTGCCCGAACTTCGACTGCCCGGCCCAACTCCGCGAGCGGCTGTTCTGGTTCGCCGGCCGGAGCCAGATGGACATCGACGGCCTCGGCGAGAAGCTGATCGACCAACTCATCGACAACAACCTCGTCAACGACTTCGCCGACATCTTCCGCCTGCGCGCCGACCAGATCGCCGGGCTGACGCGCGAGACGCAGGTCGGGGAGAAGAAGGCGGCGGAGATCGTCGGCGCGATCGCGGCGGCCAAGCCGCGTTGGCAGGCGGTCGTCGACGGCGTCGACAAGACGATGCCGGGCGGCCTGCGGGCGCAGTTGAAGCGCGTGGCCTCGGAACTGGAGATCAAGGGGCTCGGCGAGAAGACGATCGACCAGCTCGTGTCGTCCGGCCTCGTGCGGTCGCTCGCGGACCTGCCCGCGCTGGACGCGGCGAAAGTGGCCGCGCTGACGCAGACGGTTTCGTTCGGGCAGAAGGCGGCGGCGAGCCTGATCGAGGCGATCGAGAAGGCGAAGTCGCGGGGCTTGGCGCGGGTGTTGCCGGCGCTGGGCGTGCGGCTCGTCGGCAGCACCGCGTCCCGCGCGTTCGCGGAATGGGCCGGCGACGCCAAGCGTCTGCAGGCGGCGAGCCTCGAAGAGCTGGCCGCCGTTCTGGCGAAGAACCCGGACGCGCAGCGCGAGTCGGAGCGCAAGGAACGCGGGTACGCCGCCGCGCTCTACGCGTCGCTGCACGACGAGAAGCCGGACGCCGCGCTGTTCGACGCCAGCGGCGACGCTGCCGCGCCGGCCGCGGAGCCGTCGACCGAGGCGTACTTGGTGAAGCGAGACGAGGGCCTGGCGCGCGGCGCGCGCCTCGGCAAGGCGCGCGTGCGGAAGTTGTCGGAGTGCTTCTCGACGACCGCCGAACTCGAGGCCGCCTCGACGGACGACCTCGTCGACTGCCTCCTCGAAGGCCGGGCCGTCGCGCGGTCGCTCTACGATTACCTGCACTCCGAACGCGGCGAGCGGGTGCTGCGCGAGTTGGAAGCCGTCGGCGTCTCGCTGTCGGCCGAGGCGGTGAAGATTCAACCGTCGGAGTGGACGGGCAAGACCGTCGTGATCACCGGCAGCTTCGAGGCCGCGTCGCGCGGGGCGCTGAAGGAGCGACTGCTGGCGCTCGGGGCGAAGGTCTCCGACTCCGTCTCGTCCAACACCGACGCGGTGTTCGTCGGCACCGACCCCGGGTCGAAGTTCGACAAGGCCGTGAGCCTCGGCATCACGATCCACAAGGAAGATGCCGTGCGGAAGATCATGGGCAACTGAACGAGCGTGAATCGTAATTTCCGTGGCCGTCCGGTGCGCGTTTGCGGCTGAATAAAGTGCAACTAGGGAGTTGTTGGTCAAGACGGATACGCACATGAGCGACGAGCGCCAACTGGCATGATGACGCCGGGACGTGCCTGAGGAGAAGCGGTTTGAAGCGAGAGAAGGAGCGGAGCACGAGACGCGGCCGGGCGCGGCGCGGCCCGGCCGGGGCGGGCGTGCCGGGGGCCGTGAGCTGGCCCGGTGCGTCGCGCGCGGGGGCGGCGGGGCTCGCGGCGGCGCTGGCCGTCGTCAGCGTCCTCGCGTTCGCCCGCGTCTTTTCCTACGACTTCGTCGCGTTCGACGACGTGGAGGCGATCGTCCAGCGGCCGGAGTTCAACCCGCCGACGCTCGCCGCCCTCGGCCGCTTCTGGACGCTCGCCTACTCCGACCTCTACACGCCGATGCTCTGGACCGGGTGGTGGGTGCTCGCGTTCCTCGGCCGCTCCGCCGGCGGGTCGTGGGACGCGACGCCGTACCACGCGTTCAACGTCTTCGCGCACGCGGGGGCCGCAGTGATCGCGTTCCTCGTGCTCCGGCGGGTGCTGCGGGCCGACGTGCCGGCGCTGGTCGGCGCGGCGGTGTTCGCGCTGCACCCGCTCCAGGTGGAGTCGGTCGCGTGGGTGTCGGGGATGAAGACGCCGCTCAGCGGCCTGTTCGCGCTCTGGGCGGCGTGGCACTACCTCGTCTACTCCGACCTCGCGGCCGGCGACGCGGGCGACGGGTCGCCGATTCGGCCGGCGGGTGGGGACGCGCCGGACGTTCAGAGCATCTCTCGCGACGTGCGGCGCCGGGCGTGGCTGCACTACGGCGTCGGCACCGTTGCGTTCCTGCTGGCGCTGATCACGAAGCCCACCGTCATCGTCATGCCCCTCGTCCTCGCCACGCTCGACGGGCTGCTCCGCGGCCGGCCGCTGCGGCGGCTCGCGCTGCCGCTGGGGCTGTGGCTCGCCCTCGGGCTCTTCTTCTCCTGGCTCAACGTGAGCGTGCAGACGGCGGTCGCGGTCTACCTGCCCACGCCGGGGCAGCGCGTGCTCGTGGCGCTGGACTCGGCCAGCTTCTACCTGCGGAAGTTCGTCGCGCCGGTGCCGCTCGTGCCCGACTACGGCCGTACGCCGCAGTCGGTCGTGGAGGGCGGGGCGCTGCGCTACGGGTGGGTGCTCGTCACGATCGTCTCGCTCGCCGCGCTGGTGGCGTGGCGGCGGGCGCCGTGGCTGCTGGCGGGCGTCGTCCTGTTCCTGCTCGGCGGCGCGACGACGTTCGGCCTCATCCCGTTCGATTACCAGGTCTACTCGACCGTCGCCGACCGATACGCCTACCTCTCGCTCCTCGGCGGGGGCGTGGTGGCGGCGTACGCGACGCGGTGGGCGCTGGGGCGGTGGCGGCGCAAGACCGTCTACTTCGCGACCGGCGGCGTCGCGTTCGCGCTGGCCGTGCTGACGTTCGTGCAGTGCGGCTACTGGAGCGACACCGTCACGCTCGCCGAGCACACGCTCCGCCACAACCGCAGCAGTCTCGTCGCCTACCGGTCGCTGGCGTTCGAGGCGAGCGAGCGCGGCGACGCCGAGGCGACGCTCGCCGCCTGTCGCGCCGGCCTCGCCGCCCGGCCGGGCGACCCGGAACTGCTCCAGTGGGCCGGGAACGTCGCGCTCGCCCAGAACCGCCCCGACGAAGCCGCCGCCGCGTTCCGCCAGGCGTTGGAGCGCGCGCGGGTGAACCGCCCGCACCTGATGAACGGGCTGGGCATCGCGCTGGCGCAGGCGAAGCGGTTCGGCGAGGCCGAGGCGGTCGTCGCCGAGGCGCTGCGGGCCGACCCCACGTTCGCCCTCGGCCACGAGAACCTCGGCATCCTGTACGCGCAGCAGGGCCAGACGAACCGCGCCGCGCGGGAGTTCAAAGCGGCCTTGGCGATCGACCCGTCCCTGCCGCGCGCCCGGGCGGTGCTGCAACAACTCGAGGCGACGGCCCGTCCGCCGGGGGTTAGAAGGAATTGAACCACGGAGACACGGAGGTAGGAGGAGAAGACGAGGGTGGAGGGTGGAGGGTGGAGGAAATGCGACACGCATCTGCTCGATTCCTCCATCCTCTATCTTCCATCCTCCATCTTCGCTCTCACTATCTTCCTCCGTGTCTCCGTGTCTCCGTGGTTCAATCCCCCGTTTCACCACCACCACCGCGGTCCGCCCGCGAACGGCAGTACCTCCCAGCGGGCTCGGCACGATAGACTTCTCCGCATGGACATGTTGCTCGCCGTCTGCGCCGGCGTCGCCCTGGCGGCCGCCTGCGGGTTCCGGGTGTTCCTGCCGCTACTCGGGCTGTCGCTCGGGGCGGCCGCGGGTTGGCTGAAGCCGGGGGAGGGGATGGAGTGGGTCGGGTCGGGGCCGGCGATCGCCACGCTGTCGGTGGCGGCGGCGATGGAGGTCGGCGGGTACTACATCCCGGTCGTCGACCACCTGCTCGACACGATCGCCTCGCCCGCCGCCGTCGTCGCCGGCACGGTCGCCACGGCCGCGCTGCTGCCCGGCGGCGACCAACTCCACCCGGTTGTGAAGTGGGCCGCCGCCCCCGGCGCCGGCGGCGGGGGGGCGGGGGGCGGGGCGGCGGGGGCCGCCGCCGCGGGCGCCGGCGCCGGCGCCACCCCCGGCGCGATGGGGCACCCGGTCGGTGTCACCCTCACTGACCACTGTGGGACGGGGTGGGGCGGGCGGGCGGGGCTGTGGGCCGCAGACCCCCCCGCCGTGGGGGGGGCTTGCTGATCTGGATCGGCCGCCGCCTCGCCCGCCTCCGCCGTGGCCGCGGCGAGCCGGTGGCGCAGGGGTAGATCAAGGCCACCCGTCGCATTGCGAGCGGCGCGTGTGCATTGTCGTCGGAGAGTCTTAGCCGCCGATGGGGCACCGATGAACACCGATGAGAAGGGCGGTTCTTCAATCGGTGTTCATCGGTGCCCCATCGGTGGCTAATTTTTCCTAGTCGTGAAACCTGCTACGCGCGGTGGGGTCACTTTCCGAGCACTTCGTCCACCACGCGGCACCGTGGCGATCTTCTCCTCGGCGAGCATAGGTCGGGGGCCTCGGCGATGATGCATGATCGGCTCGGTGTTGCTCGGGCAGGCGTGGACCCACGTGCGGTCGGCAGCCCGGTCGATGCGGATGCCGTCCTGCGTGTCGACCTTTTCCGACGCGAACCGCCGCTTGATCGCCATCACCGCGCGCTCGGCGTCCTCGCGGCGGCACTCGAACTTCGTCTTGACGATCTCGTAACGCGGCAGGTCGGCCACGAGCCCGCTGATGCTCGTACCAGGTGCTCGCCATGAGTTGCAGGACGTACGCCATCGCGACGAGGCTGTCGCGGCCGGGCACGATGCCGGGTCGATGGCGCGCCGTTGCCCTCGCCGCCGATCGTCGACCCGCCGGCCAGCATCGCCTGGATCACGTTCGCCTCGCCGACGGGCGTGCGGATCACGCGGCCGTCGTGCTGGGCGCGACGCGATGTCGTCGATCATCCGGCTCGTCGACAAATTCGCCACGACCATCCCCGGCTTCTTCGACAGCACAGCTTTTGCCGCCAGCAGCAGCGAGTACTCCTCCCCGATGTAGACGCCGTGCTCGTCGACGATCGCCAGGCGGTCGGCGTCGGGGTCCTGCGCGAAGCCGACGGCGGCCTTCTGGCGGCGGACCTCGTCGGACAGGCCGGTGAGGTTCTTGGCGATCGGCTCGGGCTCGTGGGGGAACAGACCGTTGGGCGTGCCGTTGATCTGGATGATCTGGCACCCCAGCTTGCTCAGCAGCGTCGCGCCCGGGCACGCACCCGGCGCGTTGACGCTGTCGGCACGACCTTGTATCGCTTGCTGGAGATGCCCAGCACGTCGACGTAGTCGAGCACGCGGCTTCGTGCAGCGTGCGTCTCGCTGTTGCGCGTCGGCGGCGTGAAGTTCGCCGCGGCGGGCGTGGCGGCGGCACGGGGGAGGGCTGACGGGGTCGGCGTAGCGGCTCGGCGGGACGAGTTGCTGCACCGGCACGTACGCCGTCCGGTTCTCGTCGTACAGTTGCTTCACGCGGGCGGCGTCGGCGGGGAGCGCGGTCTGGGCCCGGCCGAGGAACTTCATGCCGTTCCACTCGATCAGGTTGTGCGACGCGGTGATGACCACGCCGGCGTCGGCGGCGGTGTGCTTCACCATCATGGCGACGCCGGGCGTGGTGACGACGTCGAGGTCGATCACCTCGATGCCGCTGGCGAGCAGGGCGGCGGCGGCGGCGTCGCGGACCCAGAAGCCGCTGGGGCGCGCGAGTCGCGGCCGACGACGACGCGCGGGTGCGTGCCGTTCGCCGGCGGCCCGCCCGACTCCTTCATCCGCGGCGAACGCCGACGCCATCCGCGTGACGACGGCCGGCGTGAGCGTGCCGCCGATCGTCCCCCGCATCCCCGACACGCCGATCGCAGGCAGCTCGCGCGTCTTGTCCCGTTCGCGTTGGCGTAACCCCGGCCGGTCGTTGGCTTTGAACCGCGGGCGGCCATTATTGTTGCGGGCCGTCAGGCAAGGCATATCATGGACTACGGTGACAGACCCAGCCGTCCGATCGTCCGCCCGCCGTGTACCTGTACGGGCCGCGCGTAAGATCTACGCGCGGCGACGGCCGTGTCAGGCCTCGCCTTCGTCCGTCCGTCTGCAACCGTCGGCCGTCTTAGAGCAGAGCTTTGTCGAATCCGCCGCGTGCCCGTCATCGTCTCACGTCGGAGCAGGTGAGCGGCGGCGGATCACGGCCTATTTCCCGCGGATGCCAAGCGCGTCCGACTGCTTCGACCGAGCGTTACACAGGAGAGCGGGCGTGCTAACCGAATCCGCAACGCGACTCGACCGCAACGAACTCAACCGCCGGCTGCCGGAGGTGGTCGACGCCATCGTCCCGGAGCGTAAAGGCCGGCGACGGGGATGCAACACCTCAACCGGGTGATCCTGCCGAGCCGGGACGTGATCGTCGAGAGCATCAAGCTGCTGCGGCAGGTGATGTTCCCCGGCTACTTCGGCAAGCAGGGGCTGACGGCGGAGAACCTGCCGTTTCAGCTCAAAGCGACTCGTGATCGAGCTGTCGGACATGCTGTTCGACCAGACCCGCCTCTGCCTGCGGTACCAGAAGAAGCTGCCCGGCCAGCTCGACACCGACGCGGCTCTGCACCGCCTGCGACGCGCCGGGCGGCGGGAAGTGGTGGCGACGATCTTCGACCGCATCCCGCCGTCCGCGAGATGCTCGCCGACGACGTGCAGGCCGCGCCTTCGACGGCGACCCCGCCGCCCAGAACACCGACGAGACGATCTTCTGCTACCCCGGGCTGTTCGCGATCTTCGGTGCAGCGCCCTCGCGCACGAGTTCTACAAGCTCGACGTGCCGCTGCTGCCGCGGATCATGACCGAGTACGCGCACAGCCTCACCGGCATCGACATCCACCCCGGCGGCCCGGCTCGGCCGCAGCTTCTTCATCGACCACGGCACCGGCGTGGTGATCGGCGAGACGGCCGAGATCGGCGATAACGTCAAGATCTACCAGGGCGTGACGCTCGGCGCGCTCGCGCCCGGCTACGGCCAGCGCCTCCGCGGCCACAAGCGGCACCCGAAGATCGAGGACAACGTCACCATCTACGCCGGCGCCACGATCCTCGGCGGCGACACGGTGATCGGGCAAGGCGCGGTGATCGGCGGCAACGTCTTCATCACGATGAGCGTCCCGCCGCTCAACCAGGTCAGCGCCGAACCGCCGAAGCTGAAGTACCGCGACCGGCGACCGAAACCGGACGGCCGGGCGGAGTACGCGCTGGACTTTCAGATCTGAAGCGAGCATCGAACGCACCGAATACCCGAGCGCGTTGCCGCGGCGCTACACGCCCCTTGTGGCGGCCACGCATCATCCGGGACAACCGGCGTGCGCCCTTCTTGATGCGAAGCGGTCGTGCGGCACCGAAATGGCAGTCGCGCCCGCGCACCTATCGTCTGGCACCCGCTTTGTGATCCCGGCAGGACATGTCTCGACTCCTCGCCGTTTGCGCCCTCGCCGTCGTCTGCGGTTGTGCCTCGAACTCGCCCGCCCCGCGCGCCGAGCGGTCGACGGTGGTTGACCTCCAAGCGGCGCCGGCTCTAGCCGCCGACGTAGACATGGAAGCCGAGGCCGATTTCGTAAGCGACGCGTACGAACCCGTCGCCGCTTCAACGCTCGCGTTCGACTTGCCCAACGACGACACGTACCGCGAGCCGCTGGATTTGTCCCGCGAAGGGCGCGAGCGGAGCGCGTTTCTCGGTTACGACGAGGGCGTGGCCGAGTACTACGCGCTGCGCTGGGAAGACCGCCAGAGCGACAACTCGTTCCGCGACCGCTACGAACGCCGGGCCGTCAGCACGAAGGTCGGCGTACGCTACCGCTAGTCCTCACGCCGCCTACCCACCGCTACCGGCGGCCGCTGAGTCGTCACCGCACGTCCCGGCTTCTACGGCCGCGCGTAACTCATTTGTGAGAACGCGATTTACCAGTTGCAATTACCTCTCCCCATCGGCATATTGATTAAGTCTGTTACCCATCGCGTTTTAGAGCGTTATTTGAGGGAGCTATGGCAACGATCACCAAGAAAGAGTTGATTGACCGTATTGCCGACAGCACCGGAAGTCGGCGGGTGCTGGTGAAGAAGGTCGTTCAACAGTTTCTGGACGAGATCGTGAACGAACTGGGTCGGGGGAACCGCTTGGAGTTCCGTGACTTCGGCGTGTTCGAGACGAAGCTCCGCAAGGCCCGCAAGGCGCAGAACCCCAAGACGCTCGAGCCCGTCGCCGTCCCCGAGAAGCGCACCGTGAAGTTCAAGGTCGGCCGGCTGATGAAGCAGCGCCTCGGCGAGTTGACCGGCGCCGCCATCGACGACGAGGCGGGCGACATCGACGAGATGTCCGAAGCGGCGAGTGAGGAAGACGATCGCGACGAGGCCGACGATGAGAACGCCGGCGGCCAGGGGCAGAGCGTGACCGAAGGCACCGGCGCGTAGGTGAAGCCGGTGTCGGATGTAGCAGACGACCGCACGGTCGAGCCCCCCGTGCCGGCGACCGCGCCGCCTTCGTCCGACGCGGCGGCCGTCCGGTCCGCCGGGTCTGACCTTTCCCCGCTCATCCGCGACGAACTTCAGCGCCTCCGGGCGTCGGACCTCCTCCGCGCCCGCCGGGCGATCCGGCACGTCGACGCGACGCACGTCGAGCGCGACGACGGCCGGCGACTCGTCAACTTCGCCTCGAACGACTACCTCGGCCTCAGCCACCACCCCGACGTCATCACCGCCGTCCGGTCCGCCGCCGGAACCGAGGGAGTGGGCAGCGGCGCGTCCGCCCTCATCAGCGGTTACACCCGTCATCATGCCGAGGCCGAGCGTCGCCTCGCGCTGTGGAAGCAGACGGAGGCGGCCGTGCTGCTCGGAAGCGGGTACGTCGCTAACCTCGCGGCGGTGCAGGCGATCGCGTCGCTCGCGGGCATGGGGCGCGGCGTCCGGTTTCTGCTGGACAAACTCGTCCACGCCTCCATCGTCGACGCCGTCCGCGGCACCGGGTTGCCGTATCGCGTCTTCCCGCACAACGGGCTCGACAAGCTCCGGCGGTTGCTCATCGAGACGCCGGCAGGCGAGCCGCAAGTCGTAATCACCGAATCGATCTTCAGCATGGACGGCGACGCCGCCGACCTCCGCGGCCTCGCCCGCCTGAAGGCGGAGCGGCCGTTCTTCCTGCTGCTCGACGAGGCGCACGGCAGCGGCGTCTACGGCGAACGCGGCGCGGGGCTGGCGGCGGAACTCGGGGTGGGGCCGGCGGTCGACGCGACGATCGTCACGCTCTCCAAAGCCCTCGGCTGCTACGGCGGGGCGGTGTGCGGCTCGCGCGACTTTTGCGATCTCGTCGTCAACCGCGGCCGGGCCTACGTCTACTCAACAAGTCTGCCGGCGTGCATCGCAGCCGGCGCGATCGCCGCGCTCGACGTGCTGGAACGCGAACCGCAGCGGCAGGCGCGGCTGCGGGCCCTGTCGTCGCGCGTGCGAGGCGCGATCGGAGCCGCGGGCGAAAAAAGTTCGCCGATCGTGCCCATCCTCCTCGGCACCGAACGAGCCGCCCTCGACGCGGCGGCGTCTCTTCAAGACGAGGGGATCTGGGTGCTCGCCGTCCGCCCGCCGACCGTGCCCCGCGGCGGTAGTCGCCTGCGAGTCACGTTATCGAGCGAGCACACCGACGAGGACGTAGACCACCTGATCGACGCCGTGATGCGGATCAAAAAAAACGCGTGAGTCATGCCGCAATCGGCACGACTCACGCGTCGCGTTTCGTTCATCTTTAAGGGCTTCATTAGAAGCCGCTCGCTTCAGTCGGTATGACCGCCCACGAAGCCGGCCGGTGCAGGGCCGTCCATCGAGTGGGCGGAATCACCGCAACTGCGTTAAGCGTGGGCTTGCTGCCCGGCGGTGATCGTTTGGCCAAACGCCGAGATCGCGGCGGCGGTGGCGGGCTCGGCACCGACGCGGTGCATCGTGCGCGTCAGCAGGTCCGGTGCGGGCTCGTCGGCGGCGAACAGGTCGAGCATCTTCAGGACGTCGTGCGCGCTGCTGACGCGCGACTGATCGACCGTCGCCTCGGTGAACCCCACGCCCGATTGCCCCTGATCCAGAATCAGATCGATCGCACGCCGGTCTTCCGATCCAAGTCTAACGCTCATGGTTGAACCCCAACTTCTCGACGCGGGCCGCCCGTCAACAAGCCCGCCACGGAACAAGATCACTTGCTCGCCGCCCTACGCAACGGCTCGAGCCCTCGATCCCTCTTTAACTGCCTACGCCACCCGGGCGCTTGGTGTTCGACGCCCGCCACCGGTCTGCGAAATGCGCGACCGCCGCGTGGAGGCGACTTTTAACAGTTCCGAGCGGAATATCGAGGATCTCGCTGATCTGTTTATACGGGAATTGGTGGAAATAACTGAGCAGAAGAATTTCCCGGAGATGTTCCGGCATGGCTGTCACGGTCTGCTGGACCTGCTGCTGGAGTTCCTGCCGTTCCATCGGATCGGACGGCAGGGCGGTGGTCGATTTCATCAGGTCGATGAACTCGCCGCTCTCCTCGTCGCCGGGGCTGATCGACGCCTGCAAGGGGTTGGTCGGCCGCCGCGCCTGGGAGCGAATTAAATCGCGCGCCTTGTTCGCCGCGATCGTGAACAGCCACGGCCTGAACCGCCGCTGCGGGTCGAATTGCTCGGCCGACTGGTGCACCTGCAAAAACGTCTCCTGGAACACATCTTCCGCCGACGCCCGGTTGCCCAGGAACCTGACCAGGAAATGGTACAACTCGCGCTGGTAACGCCCCACCAAGTCGCCGAAGCTGGCCTTGTCGCCGTGGCGGTAGTCGGACAGGAGTTGTTCGTCGGTGCGGTCCATCCGTCCTACGGGGGGGTAGTGCAGCGAGCCGGCGGCCGCGCCCTCCCCCTGGCCGGTGCCGTGCCCGCCGCCCGGCATCATCGCCGCGCCCCCGTCCTCACCGTTCGCCCGGCGGCCGTTGCCGCCCTGGTTGTATGTGGACGTGTTCATTGCACTTCTCCAGCAGACCAATTACCGTCCCGCCCGTCAACCGCCAAAACTGTTCAGCCCGTCAACCGCGAACAACCCCCGCCGGTTAACCGACACGCTCACACCGATTGGCGGGCTCAACCTGACCAGCGGCCTCAAGTTATGCCTCGCGACTCAAGTAAATCGCGACTCAAGTAAATCTCGCGAAGCAAGTATAGCTCGCGAATCAATTATGCCCCGCGAATCGCGTTCCGTAAAACACGTTCCGGCCCACGCTTTCCGCAAAACACCTCTCGCGGCCGCCAGACTCCGTCCGGGGACCACGTATGGGGCGGCCGCTCGCCCGCCGATTGGCCGGGACGGGCTCCCCTTCGCGACGCCCCTCGCGTCAGAACGCCGCCCGCCCCGCCGCGTTTCGGGGCCCACGTCGGCCTCGGCCGTCGCCGCCGGCCGCGCAGGGCGTCCTGCGTGCCCTCGCGTAGGCCCTGTCGTACGCCCTGTCGTCGGCAAATCCCCGCGAGCCCGACGCAACCTGACCCAACCCTTTAGCGTATCACATCATATGCCGTCCGCTCCCGACCTGTCGCCGCAACTCTACTTTTTCGCCCTCGACGCGGCCCAGTTCGACGCCGCCGTCCGGGCGTGGGGCTGGCCCACATTCCGGGCCCAGCAGGTACGCGACTGGGTGTACGGCAAACTCGTCGCCGATCCCTCGCGGATGAGTAATCTTTCTAAGAAGGACCAACAGCTTCTGCAAGACCGCGTCCGATTTACT
>JAUJNJ010000131.1 GCA_030448225.1 Phycisphaerae bacterium | reverse complement strand
TCCGCCGATGCGCCGACCGCGGCGGTCGCGCCCGCCGCGTTGCCGGCAAGGGCCGCCGCGTGCGCCAGTCCGACGGGTGCCGCGTGCACGGCGTGGGTCGACACCATCGCCGCCAGCGCCGCGACCGGCACCGTCACTCCCCGCCCCGCGAAGTGCTTCCGAAGCCGCTCGACCGCCCGCGACACGCGCTTGGCCGCGGCGTCCTCGGCGATCCCCAGCTCCGCGCCGGTCTCGCGCAGGCTCTTGCCCTGGAAGTACCGCAACAGCACGGCCTCCCGCTCGTGCCGGGGGAGGCGGGCGATCCCGTCCTCCAGGTACGGCGCGAGCGTTTCCCAGCCGGCGTCGGGCGTCCCTCGCGCTTGTTTCATGGTCGCCGCCTCCCGTTCGCGCCGCTCGCGCCGCTTCGCTTCCCGCAGCGCGTTCGCCGACGCGTACGCCGTCGTGTTGAAGAGCCACCCCGCCAGCACGACGTCGGGGCCGATCGTCCCCGCCTTCCGGGCGAGCACGCAGAAGACGACCTGCGTCACGTCCTCGGCCATGTGCCGGTCGCGCAGGCGGCGAAGCGCCGACGAGTAGACGAGGTCCACGTGCGCGGCGACCAGTCGGGCGAACGCGGCGGCGTCGCCGCCGTGCGCGTAAGCCTGCAGGAGCTGCCAGTCAGTAGTTGCCACGCTCGGGCCTCCCTCCCCCATATCTCCGCCGCCTAGACGATCCTGACCAGTTTTTCCGCGCGACATGCGGTGGCCGGTCACGCCCTGCGCCGCTTGTCACGGCCGTGTACCTCAGTCGGGTAGTAGTCGCCCGCGTCCGCGCCGAACGCCTTCGCCTCCCCGTTCGGCGCGGCGGCCGCGGCCCCGGCCGGCGCCGGCGGCGCCAGCCTAGCGAGAGCCGGCGCCGGCGAACCCGCGCCCGATCCCACCCCGGGCACTGCGGTGGCGACGACGTCCGCCGACAGTTCCGCCTGCAGCGCCGCCAGTAGTGGGTCGAGCGCCGCCGGTGCTGGCGCCGCCGCCGCCGCCGGCATCTGCTCCGAATGCGCCGGTGACTGTTTCGCGGCCCGCGCGTCGGTGGGGCGACGAAGCTGCCCGTAGACGAGCAGGTTGATCACGGTCGGCCACAGCAGCCCGATGAGGACGACGCCGCCGGTCGCGTAGAACGCGCGGGCCCGCCCGGGGTCGTGCCACCACGCGTAGCGGTATCGCACGCCCGGCAGCGTGGACAGGTAATCCGCCACCCCTCGCGGCGGCGTCGGCCCGTCCGTCGCCTCCTGCGGGGCCGTGAGCGGGCGGTACGGGTAAGGCGCGAGGAAGCTGCGCGTCTCCCACACCGCCTTGACCTCGTCGCCGGCCCGGGTCGGCGTGCCGTCGTAAAAGCTGCCGCGTACGACGTGCACGAGCCGCCGGTCGGCGCCCGTGTGGACGTGGATCGGGTAGACCGTCAGATCCCTGAAGTGCCGGACGCCGCCCGTCTCCTGCGTCAACGACCGCTCGAAGACGGCCTGGTCGTCGAAGCCGACGCCGAACTTGATCCAATCGGTGCCCGCAAGGCGTCGCGCTTCCGCCAACGCGAAGCCGACGGTCAGGCCGATCAGCACCCACTGCCAGCGGCGAACTCTTTCCACGGTCGGCTCCGAAGGTCTTGCGCGGACACGGTCGACGACGCTACTGGTACACGCCCCGCGACACGCCCACCTCGTCGAGCGACGCGTCGCTCAACGGGACGCTGGCGACGTGGCCGTCGACGAACAGCACGTTCGCCCGCCAGCGGTGCCGCAGGTAGTCGAACGTCTGCCGCCCCTTGCCGCTGGCCGGGTCCAGGCAGTGCAGGCGGAAGCCGAGCAGCGTCGTGTCGGTCCCCTGGTCGGGCACGAGGAGGAAGTTGTCCATGTCCTGCGCGCGCGGCCGGCCGTCCATCGCCAGCATGACGGTCGACGGCCGCCGCACGCGGGCGCGCCGCGCCATCGGGGCGGACTGGTGCCGCTCCGCCTTCCCGCGGCCGAGGACCGACTCATTGAACACGTAGCTCGACCACTCCGGCGGCGACGACCACGGCTCCGAACTCACCTGCGTGATGCCGGTCAGCAGCAACTCTTGGCTGGGGCAGGTGAAGGGCCGGCGCACCGCGTCGCCCTGCATGTCCTCCTCCATCTCCGCCCGGCTGTCGAGCCGCACGCTGGCGCCGAGGCTCAACGCCAGCGCGACGGTCGTGGGCGCGGGGCGTCGTTCGCCGTTGTCGTGGTAATACGTGTAGCGGCGTGCGTCGGTGTCGTTCAAGCCGGCAGGGTTGACGCGGGCGTTGACCGGGTCCCAGTGCCAGCCCGCCAGCGGCATGTACCCGTGCGTGATCTCGTGGAGCTGGAACGCGAGGCCGACCTGCTGGAGCTGCGCGGCGCACTTCACCTCCTTCGCGCGGGCCTTGGACATGTTCAGCACCGGCAGCAGCAGGGCCACGAGGAACCCGACGACCCCGATGACGACGATGAGTTCGAGCAGGGAGAAGCCCCCGCCCCGGCGCGCGCACCGCTGGGGGGTCCTGCATTTGATTGATGCCCTCTGTCTCATTTGCTAACTCTCTCCCGACCCCATCATACCGGAGGGTACGCGAGCCAGATCGTGCCCCGTCTCACACCACCATGTCCGCACTCGACGAGTTGCTGACCGAGAATCTGCCGAAAGCCACGCATCGTACAGAAGGTGCCCCGGCAGCCGATTTTGGGAACGCGGTCAACTCCGTCGCCGCTGCGGAGATGAACGGTTGTGAGAGTGCCTCACCGGGAAGCAAGAGCCGTTCGAAGAAGGAGGGCGGAACGTGATGTCGGAGCAAGCGGTGAGACCGCTCCTGGTCGGGCTGTTGGTCGTGCTCGCCGCGGCCCTCGGTTACAGCGCTGGGCTGAGTCACGGGCAAGTGCTGACGGGAACCGAGGCCGCGTGGATCGCCGCCAACGCCCGGGCGGAAGCGTCGCAGTGGCCGAGCCAATTCGAAGGCCCTTGAGAGGACCTTTGAGTGGCCGCCGGTCGACGGCACACGGGGCTTGGAACCATCCTGAGGAGGTCGCAATGGAGTCGCTGGAGCGTTGGCCGGAACCGCGGCGAGACGGCACCGCCGCCGGGTCCGGGCGCGGCGGTGCGGAGGAGTTGCCGCGGCCGGTCGCGGCCGCTCGTCGGCTGATCATGGGACTGCTCGCCTGTTCACTGGCCGCGCTGGCCGGTCCGCTCACGGCCGCCGCGCAGGCGCCTCAGCCCCTCCCGATTCCGAGCGCCGCCGAACAGGCGGCGTCGACCAAGCGGGTGCGAGCCGAGTACCGCGAGCGGTACCGCGGCCGCACCGTCGAGAGTCAGCAGTTCCTCGCCCGCAAGTTGCTCGACCGGGCCACGGCCCGCCCCGACGTGGCGGCGGCGGAACGGTTCGTGATGCTCCGCGAGGCCCGCGACGCGGCCGTACGCGCCGGAGAGGTCGCGGTCGCAATCGAGTGCGCCGAGCGGCTCGCGGCGGCATTCGCCGTCGCGGGCGGGCCGGTCGGGGCTCGACTGACGGTCGTCTCGGCGCTAGCGCATGCCAAGCTGCTGCCGCACGAGGCACGGGCCGCCGCACGTGCGGCCGACCGCCTGATCGACGACGCCATCAGGGCCGACGACTACGCCGCCGCGCTGAAGGCCGCGGCGGCACTCGGCACGCTGGCGAAGCAGTCGTCGGCGGCGCCGCTCGCCCGCCAGCAAGACGAGCTTGGCGCGCACGACCACCCGGTAGGGCAACGTGCACGCGGACCTGGCCGCCGCCGGGTACGCATGCCGAACCTACGTGCAGCCGGCCAGGCCTGCGGCGGGGCCGCTACCATCAAGCCGGGCGGCGACTGGGCTGCCGGCCTGCAGCTGCTCGCGGGCGGAGGCGACGGCGACACCGCCCGCCTGCCGTGCGCGTGAGCTGCTGCCGGCAGACGTCAAGGCGTCCGGGCATCCGCCTGCGCGCGGACGTGGCGGCGGCATGGGGCCGGTACGCTGCGGCGGCCGTCGCGCGTGCCGATCCCGGCGTACGCGACCGCCTGCTGATCGCCGCGCAGTGCGAACGTCACGCCGCCGACCTGTATCGGGCCGCGATCCCTCACCTCACTGAGGGACCCGACCGTGCCACGGCCGCTGCGTTCCTCGAATCTCTCGTCGGGCCCTCCTTCGCAGGCCTGAAGTCCGTGGTCGCCGACGAGCACGTTCGCAGCCCGCTCGCCGGCGGCAACCAATCCAAGGCCGACGAGGATCTGCCGGCCCAGCCGGGGCTGCTGGTCGGCTTCCGCGCGCAGCTGTTCGAGTACGACGGTCGCCCGGCGATCAAGTGCCTCACGCCGATCTTCCTGACCGCCGACGGCCGCACCGACGGCCGCCGCCGCGGGCAGCCGGCCGTCGGCCCGGAACTGGTCGTGGAGGCGGAGGACGGTTACGCCGTGGCCGGGCTGACGGTGGACGCGGCGAAGCGGGTACACGGCCTCCGCGTCCGGTTCATGCGCGTCCGCGGCACGACGCTCGATCCCCGTGACGCGTACGACGCGCCGTGGCTTGGCGCCTCCCCGAGCCCGTCGCGGGCCAAACCCGCAACGATGGGGGGCGACGGCAACCCCGTAATCGGATTATTCGCGTATGGGATGATGGACCTTGACTGCATCGGCTTGGTCCAGGGACGGGCGCAGCGGTGAGACGATGGCCGGCACGCGGGGCACCGTAGAGGCGCCGTTTGGCGTCCGCACGCGCTGCTCATCCCGTTCACCGCCCAACGACTAGGCTGACCTGACCGGCACAGCAAGCTCGACGCGGACGCCGCGGCGGGCGACGGCGTCAGGTACGGGAACGTCCGCTCGGCAACGTCGGCCGCCACAGAGGATCACGGGGACCATGCTGGCGCTCACCCGCCGTTCTCTTCGGTGGCTGTGGCGGGCGACGCGGCAGGGGGTGCTGTCGCGCCGCCGCAGCGGATGCGCTTGAGTAGGTCAGCGTCGACTGGCCAGTGGCCGTCATCCAATCGCGGTCGCTGAGGTGGCGGGGCGGGAGGTGGTCGCGCCGGCGGGGACGGTCAACCTGATGGAGGCGCTGGAGCGGAGCCTGGCGCAGGGGAACGAGGCGCGGCCGGCGAGGAAGCCGTCGAAGCTGGTCGCGCCCCGCACCGCCGCCCGTGCGGCGGCGGCGACGAAGCGCAAGTCTTCCGGGTGAGCGGCGGCACGACTGACCCTGACGGCCGCCGGTTCGCGAGCAGGTCCGCCGGCGGCTATACCTTCCGATGGAGCGGGAGACGGATGTCACTGAAGCTGTACACGGAGAGCGAGGTACCGGAGGTCGACCTCCCGCCGGCGGAGGGGGCGCGCCTCTACACGCTGGGCGAGGTCGCGGACGTGCTGGCCGTGGCGCCGGAGCGGGTGCGGGCGTGGGTCACCCCGGGGCTGGCGCGGCCGGTCGGGCAGGCGGGTGGCGAGTGGCTGTTCGACTTCCGCCAAGTCACCGCCGTCCGCACGGTCTGCGAGCTGCTCGCGTCCGGCATGAGCCTGCCGAAGCTCCGCCGCCACCTCGAACAACTTCAGGCGGTTGCACCAGATGCCAAGTCGCCTTCCGAGCACCTGCCGGTCGTGGAACGGGACGGGCGGCTGCTGGTCCGCCGAACGGACGACGCGCTGGCCGCGGCCGACGGCCAGCTCCACCTCGACTTCTGCCCCGGCGACGGGCCGCCGGCGGCGTTCCCGCTCAAGCCCGGTCCCGCCACCGCCGCGGAGTGGCACGCGAAGGGCGTGGAGCAGGAGCGCGACGGCCAGCTGGAGGCGGCGGCGGAGTCCTACCGGGCGGCGCTGCAGGCGGGGGGGGCCGGACCCGCAGGTGTGCTTCGACCTGGCGCACGTGCTGGCCGAGGCGGGTCACGCGCAGGCATCGGTGGAGCGGTACGTGCAGGCCGTGGAGCTGCGGCCGGACGCGGCCGACGCGTGGAACAACCTCGGCGTGCTGGTGGCGGGGCTGGGGCGGCCGCTGGCCGCGTGCACCGCGTTCCGCCGCGCGCTGGCCGCGGCGCCGCTGGACGCGCGGGCCCGCTACAACCTGGCGGACACGCTGGAGGAGACCGGGCGGCCGGCGGACGCGGCGGAGCACTGGCGGCGTACCTGCGGCTCGACGATCAGGGCGGGCGGGCCGCGTACGCGCGGGAGCGGCTCAAAGCGTTGACACTACACCGTGACTAGCAGGAGACGCCGTAGTTATCAGCGGATGCCGTACACGGTCACTGCCGCCGCCGACCAGCGGCACTCGTTTCGGCAGCATCGCGCCGCTGCCCCCACCGAAAGTTTTCGCCCGTCGCGCCGGCCACGGACGTACTGGGTGCCGATCGACACCCCCGCACGAGCCGGAGCTGCCCATGCCTCGTCCCATCCCATCCATCAACTCCCCGTCCTCTGATCCATGCCGGACGACTCGGCGCGACAGCCGGTTCCGCCGGCGGCGGCCTGCCGCTCCGCTCGATCGGCATGGCCGAGGTGAAGCGGTTCCTTGACCTTCTACCGGGCGGCGCTGGGCGTGGCGACTTGCAACCGCGGCGGTTGCGTTTTACCGTTTCGTGCGGCGGAATCACGTCAAGCCGACCGCGGACTCGGGCAGGTGCGAAGCGGAGTCTTCGTGCGGCGCGACACAGAGAACCTCACACACCCCTTTCGGCGGAGGTACGGCCATGGCATCCAATCGCGGCGTCGCCTACATCACGCCGGGCGAAGTGCAGGTCCAGTCGATCGACTTCCCGAAGTTGGAGAATCCGTGGAACGGCAAGAAGGCCGACCACGGCGTGATCCTGAAGGTCGTCAGCACGAACATCTGCGGCTCCGAGCAGCACATGGTCCGCGGCCGCACCACCGCGCCGGCGGGACTCATCCTCGGGCACGAGATCACCGGCGAGGTGATCGAGGCGGGGAGCGACGTCGAGTTCATCAAGGTCGGCGACCTCGTCTCCGTCCCCTTCAACATCGCGTGCGGCCGCTGCCGCAACTGCAAGGAAGGCAAGACCGGGATCTGCCTGACCGTGAACCCGGCGCGCCCGGGGGCGGCCTACGGGTACGTCGACATGGGCGGGTGGGTCGGCGGCCAAGCCGAGTACGTGATGGTCCCCTACGCCGACTTCAACGCGCTGAAGTTCCCCGACAAGGCGCAGGCGATGGAGAAGATCAGGGACCTCACGCTGCTCTCGGACATCTTCCCCACCGGCTACCACGGCGCGGTCACCGCGGGCGTCGCGCCGGGCAGCAAGGTCTACGTCGCCGGCGCCGGCCCGGTCGGGCTGGCGTGCGCGGCCGCCTGCCACCTGCTGGGGGCGGCGGTCGTCATCGTCGGCGACATGATCGACGAGCGCCTCGCGCAGGCGAAGATCTTCGGCTGCGAGACGATCGACCTGAAGAAGACCCCGAAGCTCGAGGACGCGCTCGACCAGATCCTCGGCGTGCCCGAGGTCGACTGCGCCGTCGACTGCGTCGGCTTCGAGGCGCGCGGCCACGGCAAGGAGGCGTCGCACGAGGCGCCCGCGACGGTGCTGAACAGCATCATGGCCGTCACCCGCGCCGGCGGCGCCCTTGGCATCCCGGGGCTCTACGTCACCGGCGACCCCGGCGGCATCGACGCCAACGCCAAGACCGGCACGCTCGCGATCCGCCTCGGCCTGGGCTGGGCCAAGAGTCACAGCTTCACGACCGGCCAGTGCCCGGTGATGCGCTACAACCGCGCCCTGATGGAGTGC
>JAUJNJ010000130.1:1281-9330 GCA_030448225.1 Phycisphaerae bacterium | reverse complement strand
GTCCTGGGCATCACGATGGTCGGCCACAGCCTGCTCGTGTCGGCGGCCGCCGGGTCGGGGAAGACGTCGGTGCTCGCCGAGCGGTGCGCGCACCTCGTGTGCGACTGCGACGAGCCGTGCGACATCGACGAGCTGCTCGTCGTAACCTTCACCGAGGCCGCCGCCGCCGAGATGAAGGGGCGCATCCGCGCCGCCATCCGCGACCGCGCGGCGCGCGAGCCGTCGGAGCGGCTGTCGCGCCAGCTCGCGCTGATGGAGCACGCCAACGTCAGCACGCTGCACTCGTTCTGCTCGCGCGTGTTGCGCCAGCACTTCCACGCCGTCGGCATCGACCCCACGTTCAGCGTCCTCGACGGCGAGGAGGCCAAGCTCCTCCGCACCGACACCGCCCGCCAGCTCATGGCCGACACGTTCGAGCTCGACGACGGCGGCGACGCGCCCGGCGCGTTCGCGCGGTTCGTCGACGCGTACGGCGACGGCGACGACGAGCGCCTCGCCCGCCTCGTGGTCAACGTCCACGAGATGCTCGCCAGCCTCCGCGACCCTGAGGCGTGGATGGCCCGCGCCGAACGGCGCATCAGCGAGGCGGCCGACCTGCCGATCGGGCAGTCCGACCTCGGCGTCGAACTCCTTCGCTACGTCGGCGACGGCCTCGACGCGCTGAAGGAGCGCTGCGACGACGCGATCCGGCAGGTGGAGGCGATCGGCGGATTCCCGAAGTACGTGCAGCAACTCCAACTGCACCAGGCGACGCTCGGCCACTGGCAGCGCAAGCTCCGCGATCACGGTCTCGACGCGCTGGCCGACGAGGTGAACAAGACGGAGGACCAGAAGCGACTCCCGATCGTGCCGAACGGGACGCCCGGCAAGGACGCCGCCAAGGCCGCGATCGACGGCGTGCGCGGGGCGATGAAGGAGGGGCCGTGGCGCGACTGCCTCCGCTTCACGTCGGCGCAGTGGCGCGACGGGCTGGCGGCGGTCCGGCCGCACGCGCGCGTCCTGCTCGACCTCGTCCGCAAGTTCGGCGTGCGCTACAAGGGGGCGAAGGACGCGGCCCGCACGGTCGACTTCTCCGACCTCGAACGCCTCACGCTCCGCGCGCTGCGCGACGGCGCGCGGCCCGACGGCGTCTTCCCCACGCGGGCGGCGCGGGCGTACCACCGGCGGTTCCGGCACGTGCTCGTCGACGAGTACCAGGACATCAACGAGGTGCAGGACGCGATCCTGTCGCTGCTGAGCTGCGAGTGCGTGTGCGGCGAGCCGGGCGTGGCGACGAACCTGTTCTGCGTCGGCGACGTGAAGCAGAGCATCTACCGCTTCCGCCTCGCCGAGCCCGCGCGGTTCCTCGACCGCCAGCGCCTCTTCCACGACGACCGCTCGACGCCCCGCCGCGGCGCGCTCGTCGCGCTCCAGGCGAACTTCCGCAGCCGCCCGGCCCTGCTCGAGGCGATCAACGCGACGTTCGAGCGCCTCATGACCGAGGCCGCCGCCGACATCGCCTACGACGCCACGCACCGCCTGCGGGCCGGCCTCACGTTCCCGCCGCACGACGGGCAGGCCCGCGCGTTCGGCGGCGCGCCGATCGAGATGCACCTGCTCCCGAAGCTCGGCCCGGCATCGTCGTCGGACTCCGAGAGCGGCGGCGACGCGGAAGACGACGGCGGCGGCGGCGGCGGCGATCTCGATCGGACCGAGACCGAAGCGCTGCTCGTCGCCCGGCGCATTCGCGAACTCGTCGGCCTCGACGGGGCGCCGCCGTGGAACGTCACCGAGCGCGGCGCCGACGGCGTGATGGCGCCGCGGCCGGTTCGGTTCCGCGACGTCGTCATCCTGCTCCGCGCGATGCGCCACAAGGCCGACGCGTTCGCCGACACGCTTGTCTCGTGCGGCATCCCGGTGCACAGCGAGAGCGGCAGCGGCTACTTCGAGTCGACCGAGGTGCGCGACGTGCTGGCCCTGCTCGCGCTGCTCGACAACCGGCAGCAGGACGTGCCGCTGGCGTCGCTGCTGCGCAGCCCGCTCGGCGAGATGCCGGAACCGGAGGACGCGCTCGCCCGCGTGCGCCTCGCGTACCCGGAACCGGGCGTCGCGTTCCACGAGGCCGTCACGCGCTACGCCGCCGAACGGGACGACGAGCTCGCGGCCCGGCTTCGCGATTTGCTCCGCAACCTCGTCCGCTGGCGCGAACTGGCGCAGCGCCGGCCGCTGGCGGATTTGCTGTCGGCGATCTTCGAGGAGACCGGCTACCTCGCCTACTGCGGCGCGCTGCACGGCGGCGAGCAGCGCGTGGCGAACCTGCTGCACTTGCAGGAGCGGGCGGCGCAGTTCGGGACGTTTCACCGGCAGGGGCTGTCGCGGTTCCTCGAGTTCCTCGACAGCCTGCGCGAGGAGTCGGACCTCGGCCAGCCGTCGGTGGCGACCGAGGCGCAGGACGTCGTGCGGATCATGAGCGTGCACCGCTCGAAGGGGCTGGAGTTCCCGGTCGTGATCCTGCCGGACCTCGGCAAGGCGATCAACGTGAAGGACTGCTCGGGGTCGGTCCTCGTCGACCGCGCCGCAGGTTTGGGCATGGCCGTGGTCGACACGCGGCTTCAGGTGCGCTACCCGTCGCTCGCATCGTTCCTCGTGAAGAACCGGCTGCGCCAGCAGGCGCTGGCCGAGGAACTGCGCGTGCTCTACGTGGCGATGACGCGCGCGAAGGAGCACCTGATCCTGATCGGCACGTGCGGCGAGAGCGCGCCCGACCGATGGTCGAGCCGGTGGGCGGGCCACGCCGGCCCGCTGCCGCCGGCCGACGTGCTCGACGCCGGGTGCATGCTCGACTGGCTCGGCCCCGTCGCCGCCGCCGCGGGTCACGGCGTGTTCGACGTCGTCGCGCACGCGAGCGCGGACGTGAAGGAGTGGAAGGGTCCGGACAAGTCGCGCGCCACGTGGACGCCCGAGCAGGAAAAGCTCGCCCGCCTCGAGCCGCTCGACCCCGCCCCGCCGGCCGACCCGGCGGCCGAAGAAGTGATCCGCCGGCTGACGATGCGATACCCGTTCGAGGCGTACACGAAAGTGCCGGCCGCGCGCGGCGAGCGACGACGCCATCGTTCCGCGCGACATCACGGGCACGGCGGTCGCCAATCGTTGACGAGTCATCGTCGAACGACATATCGCCGGCGGCGGCCGCGTCGATCGGTGATGGGCCGTCGGGCGCGCGACGTGCCGACGCCAGCGCCCTGCCTATCGGTGAAAGGGTCGTCGACGCCGGCGACATGCTGCATGCCGGTGGCCGTGGCCTATCGCGGCAGCAGGTCACCCGCGCGGCGGTCCGACGACGGGGGCTGCACCCGCCGCCGACGAGCCGTCGTCCTCGGCGACGCGCGATGGGTCGCGCCGCGGCCGGCGGCGTGGGCGGCTCGCTCGCGCTGCCGCGGTTCCTGTCGGCCGACGTGGCGCGCTCCGCGGCGACGAAACGGCACGGCGACGCACCTGCTGCTCGAACACCCCGACTTCCGCCGGTCGTGCGATGTGGCCGACGTGCGGCCGCAGATCGAGGAACTCGTCGGCATCGGCACGATGACGACGGGTCTGCTGCATCGACGTCGACAGCGTCGCCTGGCTCGCCGTGAGCGAGGTCGGGCAGTTCGTTCCGGTCGAAGGGCAAGAAGCGCGCCGGGAAGTGCCGATCCACGCCGCCGCCCTGCCGGCCGACGCAGCGCCTGCGTCGGCCGATCCGCCTGACCGCGTGATGCTGCGGACGGCCTGATCTTTACCGTGGTGGACGACGCCGGGTCAATTATCGTCGATTACAAGACCGACCGCGTGTCCGCGGAAGACGCTGGCCCGCCCGCGAGAAGGCGTACCGATCGCAACTCAACGCGTACGCCGGACGCGGTGCAGGCGATGACGGGAAGCCGGTGACGGCGGCAGCTGGTGGCGTTCCTTGGTGCGGGTGGTGCACCGACTGGATCTGTAAGGCCGCAGCCGGCGCTCGCGGAAGGTACCCGAGAGTTCGGTTGACGTTTCAAGTCATCTGGAACGTGCGCAGACCGTCATCCCGAGGAGCGATAGCGACGAGGGATCTCGGGCCCAGAGGGTGCGCTTCAAGCCGGCCCGAGATCCCTCGGGTCGCTACCGCTCCCCACCGGATTACACGACACCGCGAGAGTGGCACTCGGCAACGGGTGATCGGGCGTGGGCACAAACCGCAACCTTCGCCTCAGATGGAATCGGTTGGCTGGCCGCGGGGGCTCGGCTCGCTCAGGCGGCCAAACCGCAGGCGCCCGCCACGCCTTTCCGGCGCGGAGATCCGAACGACTACATATCAGATCGAGTGGTAGCGCGACTCACGCGACGAACGCTCCTGGGCGTGCCGCGCCCGTTGCGCGAGCCCCTCTCCCGTGCCCTCTCCCCCGCGTACTGGGGAGAGGGAGGTCGCAGTTTCGCGAAATGTTAGGAACCGTACGTGCCCGCGCGTGCCTCTGTGCCCGCGTGCCTCCGTGGCCGCGCGTCCTGCGTGCCTGCGCGCCTCCGCGCGTCCGTGCCGCCGCAACGCACCTTAATCCCGCGGCGCGATGCCATCCGGCGTCACCAGCAGCAGGTGGTCGGTGATGCCGTGGGGCAGGCGGGCGTGGTCGGCCTTGATCTGTTCGCGGAGGCGCTCGACGGTCACGCCGTCGTTGCGGAAGCAGAGCAGCACGTCGCGGCTGGGGATGGCGGCGGAGAACGGGCTGCCGAGGTACTCGCTCAGGCGGTCGTGCAGCGTCGGGAGCATGACCCGGCTGGCGTCGTAGCCGTCGAGCGTCTGGAAGATGATCATGTAGACCTGCCCGTCCTCGTCCTGCAGAGCGTCGGCCTTCATCTGCTCGCTGCGCGACTGGAGGTTCTCGATCGCCGCGTCGTGGAGGTCGTCGAGCGTGACGCCCCACTCGTCGAACTGCGCCTTGGGGATGTGCGCGATCGTGCGGTCGCCGTCGATCGCGTAGCCGACGCACAGCCCGGTCACCAGCGGCTGGCTGACGGTGGACGAGTCGGTCGCGCGTTCCTCGGCCATGATGATCGGCATGATGCGGTCGCGCAGCTCGTCGAACGAGCCGCCGCGGTCGGGCGTGCCCTCGCCGGCGCGGATCAGCTCCACGACCCACCGCTCGATGTGGTGCGTGGCGTTCTCCGGGCTGAGCAGCGCGACGCGGTAGAGGTTCTCCAGCGAGGCGAGGTTGCCGTTGACCCGCATCGAGAACGGCTCGTCCCCCTCGGCGATCTTCACGAGGGGGAAGCGGCCGGCCACCACCGCCAGCACCTGCTCGACGAACGCTTCGCGGGACGGGGTGTCCATTCCGGAAATCATATGCCCGCCGCGCCGCGCTGGCCATGCCGGTTGTCCGCGCGCTTGTGACGGGCTTGGCGGAAGATTGAACCACGGAGACACGGAGACACGGAGGTAGGAGGAGAAGACGAATCGTGAACTCTTGGAGACAGAGGAAATGGGATTGGCACCCCGGCGCCGACGCTTTCGTGAATCCTCGATCCTTCGTTTTGCGTCTTCGCCTCTGTCTCCCCTCCGTGTCTCCGTGTCTCCGTGGTTCAATTCTGATTCGTTCGCCGGGTCACCGTCGATCGCCCGCCGTTTGCAACGCCCCACCGGCCGCGCTATAACACCCGCCCCACCAACCGGAGGTTCTCGGGCATGGCGCAAGGCATTCGGGTAGGCATCATCGGCGCCGGCTGGCCCGGTCTGAAGCACGCGGAGGGGTACAAGGCGGCCGGCGGGTTCCAGCTCGGCGCGGTGGCCGACCTGATCCCGTCGCGGCGCAAGACGCTCATCCACCAGTTCGCGCCGACCGCCGCCGAGCACGCCGACGCCGGGGCGGTGCTCGACGACGACGCGATCGAGGCCGTCAGCATCTGCCTGCCGAACCACCTCCACGCGCCGATCGCGCTGCGGGCCCTCAAGGCCGACAAGCACGTGCTGATTGAGACGCCCCCCACGCTCGACGGCGGGGAGGCGCGGAAGCTCGCGGCGGCGGCCGAGCGGGCGGGGAAGGTGCTGCTCTACGCGGCGCAGCGCCGCTTCGGCGGCGCCGAGCAGGCGGCGCACCCGGCGATCGCCCAGGGGTACGCCGGCGAGCCCTACCACGCCCCCGCGTCGTGGATGCACGCGGCATCCCCGCCGGCACCGGGGTGGTACGGCGAGCCGCGAGAAGTCGGGCGGCGGCGATGATCGACACCGGCTCCAGGTGTCCTCGACCTCGCGTGGCACCTCTGGGCCAGCCGCCCGCTGGACGGCGTTCGCCGTGCTGCCGCAGCGGTTCGGGCGGCAGGCGGCCGAGGCGACGGGCCGGCGTTCGACGTCGGGACGCGGGGTTCGCGCTGCTGCGGTTCGAGGGAGAAGTCGGTCGAGCTGTCGACGAGTTGGGCGATGAACCAGGCGCCCCAGCAACAGGGCACGCTCTGCCGCGTCCACGGCGACGCCCGGCGCGCTGGAGGTCTACACGCCCAAGGGCCCAGTCCTGTACCGCAACTTCGGCCCCAAGGGCGAGGCGAAGGAGGTGCTGGAAGCTGCCGAAGATCGTGCTCTACCTGGCCCTCGCGGCACTTCCAGGCCAGTGCATCGCCGGGCGCCGACCAGCCCCGCCCCGGCGGCGCCCGGACGACCGCCGTGCTGATGGCGATGATCGACGCGATCCCCGGCGAGCGCGCGAGCGGCAAGACGCGAAAGGGAACGTAGGGGGCAGGTGAGGCGTTGCGGGGGAATGGAAGGCGAACGTCCAACGTCCGACGCTCAGCGTCCAACGTCGAACGAAGAGGGTCACGCGTCACGCGTCCGACGTTGGAGGTTGGGTTGGAGGTTGGAGGTTGGAGGTTGGAGGTTGGAGGTTGGAGGTTGGAGGTTGGAGGTTGGAGGTTGGAGGTTGGAGGTTGGAGGTTGGACGCGTTGGACGTTGGACGTTTTCCCCCCCACGTCCACCACGAGAAGCCCCTCACCCTAACCCTCTCCCCTGAGTACAGGGGCGAGGGGACAAGACGCCGGTGCTGTCCCGCCCGCGTGGCGCGATAAAGCCCTACTCCACCACCCCACCCCGCCACCACCCAACCACTCCTCACCCTTCGGCCCCGCCCAGCTCGCGGGTGCGGAACGACCAGAGGCCGGCGGCGAGGGCGAAGGTGGCGTAGCAGACGGCGTAGAGGCCCGCGAGGCCGACCAGGGCCCAGATCGTCGGGAGCGTGACCGAGTTGGCGGCGTCCTCGAACTCGGTGAACGGCAGGGAGATCTTCTGGTAGACCGTCTTGTCGCGCTGGTCGAACACGGCCAGGTACGGCAGGATCGTGCTGACGACCCACGCCAGCGCCCGCGTGATCGGGCCGCGGCCGTCGAGCGGGTAGAGGAAGCGCGTCAGGTTTCCCGCGATGTAGATCAGGATGACCGCGGGCAGGTTCACCACGAGCGAGAACCGCGTCGACAGCGCCACCCCGATCGCCGCCAGCACGCTCACCTGCATCCAGAGCAGCGCCAGGCTCGGGATCAGCCCGGAGATGTGCATCCGGCGGTAGTCCCAGAGTTGCTTGATCTCGCGGTCGTCGAGCGTGCGCGTGCGGAACTGGTAGTCGGTGGGGATGCGCAGGTACGTCGCCAGGATCAGGATGCCGCCCAGGATCGCCACGGCCAGCAGCGCCGCGGTGATGATGCCGAGGTACTTGCCCAGCAGCACCTCCCACCGCCGCACCGGCTTGCTCATGAGCGTGAGCATCGTGCGGTCCTCGATCTCGTCGTAGATCGAGCGGCTCGTGGCGAACAGCGTGGAGATCAGCACGAGCAGCAGGATCACGTCCAGCGCCACGGACTTGTACATCACCGTGTCCTCGCCGAGCGTGAAGAACGGCAACGTGCCGAACACGATGAGGATGCCGGCCCCCAGCGCGATCAACAGCGAGTAGATCGGCTGGACGACCGACTCGGTGAACGTGTGACGCAGGATGACGAAGGTGCGGTACATGGGGAGGTGGTGAGGGGTCGGGGGTCGGGGGTCAGGGGTCAGGGGTCAGGAGTCAGGAGTCAGGAGTCAG
>JAUJNJ010000130.1:0-1181 GCA_030448225.1 Phycisphaerae bacterium | reverse complement strand
GGTCGGGGGTCGGGGGTCAGGGGTCAGGGGTCAGGAGTCAGGAGTCAGGAGTCAGAAGAGCGTACATTGGCGCCGTGTGCTAGTTCTTTTCGTTTAGCCGCGGACCGCGTGTCCGCCGTTCGTCCGATCGGATCACCCGGGGCGAACGTTGAAGCCTTGGAACTCCCCGGTCGCCGGTGACGGTTCGCAGCGCGTCCGACTGATGTGCCCTGCCATCTGGTCCTGCAGGCGCTGGACGAGGTGGTCCATCTCCAGGTCTTCACCCTCGACGACGAGTTCGACGCGCCCGTCGTCGAGGTTCCGCACGTAGCCGGTGACGGCGTGCAACGCCGCGATGGCCTGGGCCGTGTACCGGAACCCGACGCCCTGGACGTGGCCGCTGAAAAGGTACGTTCGCCGCTGCACTGGCCGTCGCGCTCCGCCTTCGCGGGGGGTCGTTCGCGTTGATTTCGGATCGTCCGAGACGAGCCCTTCGGGCTGGCGGGTAATAGGGAGCGTCGGGCGATTTTGATCGTCGCGGGACCGCCGCGTTCAGGAATTATCGTAACGGACGCCGTCGGGGAGATCAAAGCTCGCCGCCGCCGCCCGCGTGCGGCTTGCGGCGGGGCCCGGTTCACGTCTCCGGGTCGGGCCGGTAGTTCGCGTAGGCGATCCGGCGGAGGTACCGGACGTAGGCGGCCTCGATGTCGGCCAGGGGCATGCCGAGGTAGTGCTCGAGCATCGGCTTGACCGACCGCGGCTTCCACGTCGCCGAGACCGTCGTCCGGAGGCCGCCGTCGGAGTAAAGCCGTCCCGCCGCCGCGTCGCCGAGCAGGCGCTGAAGGGCCGGGCGGTGGCGGCCGCCGTCGCCGTCCCAGAGGAAGCGGGCGAAGCCCCAGTTCTGCGCGTAGAACGCCTCCACCTCCCGCCGGGGCCGGTCGACGATCTGCCCGGCGTGCATCGCGATGAGCGTCTCGAGCGGGAACAGGTTCCCCTCCTCGATCGCGTTGCGCAGACCCGCCTGCCGGCCAAAATTGCTCGACAGGTCCCACCGCGGCAGGCCGTTCCGCCACCGCACGTCCTCGAACATGCACGACAGCCCCTCCTCCAAAAACGGCGGCGGCCGCGTGCGGAAGTGGCGGGCGACGAACTGGTGCCACCCCTCGTGGGCGGCCACGGAAAAGGTGCCGACGTCGCCGAGG
>JAUJNJ010000129.1:8281-10103 GCA_030448225.1 Phycisphaerae bacterium | reverse complement strand
GTCGCGCTGCTCGGCCGCCGCCGCGACGCGCTGGAGCAGACGGCCCGCCTCGGCGTCGACTGCGCCGGCGGCGCCCGTGCGATCGCCTGCGACGTCGCCCGCGCCGACGAGGTGCGCGACGCGGTCGCGCAGATCCTCCGCCAGTTCGGCACCGTCCACGCGCTGGTCAACTCCGCCGGCACCAACGTGCCGCGGCGCGCGCTGGAGGTGCTGACGGTCGAGGACTTCGACGCCGTCGTGGCCGTCAACCTGCACGGCGCGTTCTACTGCGTGCGCGAACTGCTGCCGGTCATGCGCCGCCAGCGGGAGGGGACGATCGTCAACGTCGTCTCCGACGCGGGCCTCGTCGCCAACGCCAAGGCGGGGCCGGCGTACGTGGCGAGCAAGTTCGGGATGAACGGGCTGACGCAGTCGATCAACGCCGAGGAGCGGCAGCACGGCATCCGCGCCTGCGCGGTGTGCCCCGGCGACATCAACACGCCGATCCTTGACAAGCGCCCGGTCCCGCCGCCGCCCGACGCGCGGGAGAAGATGCTCCAGCCCGAGGATGTGGCCGAGTGCGTGATGCTGGCGATCGACCTGCCGCTGCGCGCGGTGGTGGAGCAGATCGTCGTCCGGCCGCGGTGACGGCGACGCGGCGCGCCGCGCGGCGGTGCGCGAGCCGCCGACGCCCCCGCGGTCCGCCGGCAAACGGGAGGCGGGAGTCCCGCCCGCACGACACCGGCGACGACCGCCGCGTAAACAGACCCTTAGCGCGAAACCCGTACGGTGCCGTTCATGCAGCACGCCCGCCGTCTCGTCGTCCTCGTCTGCCTCACGTTCGCCTGCGGCGCGTCCGACGCCCCGGCGTGGAACCACACAGGTCATCGCGCCAGCGCGCTGATCGCGTGGCGGAACATGACGCCCGCCGCCCAGGCGGAAGCCGTCCGGCTGCTGCGGGCTCACCCGCGGTACCGCGAGGACCTGCTGAGCGACATGCCCGCCGGGTACGAGCGGCCCGAGCTCTGGGCGTTCATGACGGCCGCCACGTGGCCGGACATCATCCGCGACGAGAAGCACCCGATGCACAAGGAGCACCACAAGGGCCCGTGGCACTACGTCGACTGGGCCTACGCCCCCGACGGCGACCGCCGGTCCTACCGTGACGGGCCGCCGGACTGGGGACTCGGAACGGAGCCGCTGAACGTGCTCCAGGGGATCCGCAAGGCCGAGGCCGACCTCGCCGACGCGTCGCTGCCCGACGCGCGGCGGGCGGTCATGCTCTGCTGGTTCCTGCACCTCGTCAGCGATTTGCACCAGCCGCTGCACTCGACGTCGCTGGTGAATGCCGACTTCCCCGAGGGGGATCGCGGCGGCAACTCGACGCTCGTGAGCTACGGGGGCGAGGCGGTGAACCTGCACGCGCTGTGGGACAACCGCGTCGGCAAGACGCGTGAGCCGGGCGAGCTCGCCGCGCTCGCCGACCGCGTGACCGGCGACCACCCGCGGCCGGCGATGGCCGCCGCGGCGCTGCCCGCGACGCCGGCGGAGGTGGCGGTCGAGGGCCGGCGGCTGGCGGTGACGTACGCCTACCTTCACGGCCACCTGCCGTACACGCGCCGCGGCCCCGACGGCAACCTGCTCGCGCCCGCGCCCGACCTGCCGCCCGGCTACGACGAGGCCAGCGCCGCCGTCGCCCGGCGCCGCGTCGCCCAGGGCGGCTACCGGATGGGCGAATCGCTCAGCCGCCTCTTCGACCCCCGCCACACGCCCGCCACCGCCCCCACGACGGCGCCGGCACCCGGCCCGGGGCAGGAGTTGCTGCGGCAAGGAAAGTAGGGCG
>JAUJNJ010000129.1:0-8181 GCA_030448225.1 Phycisphaerae bacterium | reverse complement strand
CCCCCCGTGACGCAGGCGTCGCGGGGGGCGTGAGTGTTCGTGGTGTTCGTGGCGCGACCGGCGGCCTACGGCCGGCGGCGGACGACGCCGGCGCCGGTGAAGCTGCCGGCCTTGCGGGTCGGCTTGCGGCCGCGGAACTGATTCATCCCCTGCGGCATCCCCTGCGGGGCGTCGCCGATGTTCCCCTGCGAGCGGCGGTTGGACGACGCGCCCTGCGACTTGGGCTTCTGCCCGGATCGCTGCCCGCCGCCGCCGCTACCGCCGCGGTTGCCGCCACCCCCGTGGCCGCCGCCGCTGCCGCCGGAGCGGTTGCCCGAGCCGTTGGAAGAGCCGGCGCCCGACGCCGCGAGGCGGCGCTTCTGCTGCTCGTCGCGGCGGCCGCCGCCCGAGCCGCCGCCCTGGCGCGAGCGCTGCTGCGGGGCGGGGCGCTGCTCGTTGAGGTGCGGGTAGGCAACCGGGTGGACCTCGCTGCTGCCGGCGGCGGGGCGGCCGGCGCCGTTGCTGGAGTTGCGGTGCTCGTAGCTCGGGTGGTCTTCCAGGACCTCGATCTGGATGCGCGTCAGCCGCTCGATCGCGCGGAGCCAGGCGCGCTCCTCGTGGTCGACGAACGACACGGCCACGCCGCTGGCGCCGGCGCGGGCGGTCCGGCCGATGCGGTGCACGTAGCTCTCGGGCACGTTCGGCACGTCGAAGTTCACGACGTGCGACACGTCGTCGACGTCGATCCCGCGGGCCGCGATGTCGGTCGCCACCAGCACCGGCGGCGCGCTGCTCTTGAAGTTGGCCAGCGCCCGCTGGCGGGCGTTCTGCGCCTTGTTGCCGTGGATCGCCTCGGCCTTGATGCCCGCGGCGCACAGGCCCTTGGCGATGCGGTCGGCGCCGTGCTTCGTGCGGCTGAACACGATCATCCGACCGACCGGGTTGCTGTTGATGTAGTGCGCCAGCAGCGTGGGCTTGGCACGCTTGTCGACGAAGTACGCGTACTGCTTCACCTTCTCGGCCGTCGACGAGATCGGCGCGACCTCGACCGCCACCGGGTTGCGCAGGATCGTGTTGGCGAGCTGGCGGATGTCGTTCGGCATCGTCGCGCTGAACAGCAGGTTCTGGCGCTTGGCCGGGAGCTTGGGCACGATCCGGCGGATGTCGTGGATGAAGCCCATGTCGAGCATCCGGTCGGCCTCGTCGAGCACGAAGATCTCGACGTGCCCGAGGTTGATGAACCCCTGGTTCATCAGGTCCATCAGCCGGCCGGGCGTGGCGATCAGGATGTCGACGCCGGCGCGGATCGCCTGCACCTGGGCGTGCTGCCCGACGCCGCCGAACACGACGGTCGAGCGGAGCTTGAGCTGCTTGCCGTAGGTCTTGAAGCTCTCGTCGATCTGCAGCGCCAGCTCGCGCGTCGGCGAGAGGACGAGGCAGCGGATGCGGCGGTGCTGCGACCCGTTGGGGTGCGGCACGTGCTCGCCCGAGAGGTGCTGGAGGATCGGCAGCGCGAACGCGGCCGTCTTGCCGGTGCCGGTCTGGGCGCAGCCGACGACGTCGCGGCCGTCGAGCACGTGCGGGATCGCCTTGGCCTGGATAGGGGTCGGGGTGGTGTAGCCCTCGTGGGCGAGGGCGCGGAGGAGCGGCTCGGCGAGCCGGAGATCTGCAAACTGCATGTTCCTACCTTTTCCGGGTGAACGTGCGCACCGAGAAAAGGCACGGCGAGGAGCCGAGGAAACCTAACCGGGCGCTACAACTGGCTCGGTTCCGACTCAATCCGAAGGAGTGCCAAAACTGGAAGGCGAAACCCCAAAGACATCGCAGGCGGGAGCAAACAGTTGTGTAGTCAGTATATCGGTACGCCGCCGCGTGTACAGAAGATCGGAAATAAAAAGACGTTCCGCGCGAGGGGCGGCCGCGCCGGGTGGGGTGGTTATGACGGCGATGCGACAGGTGGTGAGGGCCCGACACTGTCGGACGTTCGCGCCCGCGGTTCCACACCCGATGCCCGCGGTCGACTCACGTCGTGCGCGTTTCGAGCGACCATCCACCGGATCGACTCGCCGACGATCGCGTCCGCAGACGCCTCCGGACCGGCAGACGCAGGGGCGCGGACGACCGTTTCACGCGACCGCCGACGCATGACTCACGATCGTCCGCCGCCGCCGCCGCCGCCGCCGCTCGCCGCCGCCGGCGCGGCCGCCGCGGAGAACGCGTCGTGGATCGCTTTCCAAGTCAGGTGCTGGCCGTGCAACCGTTCGGCCCACGCGATCCGACGGGGCCGCTTCGCCGCGGCCGTGCAGAGATACCGCGGCGTGGGGCGGATCCCCACGCGCCACAGGTTGAGGCGGTCGGCGTCCCAGCAGGTGCCGACGGTCGGGTCGCCCGTCACCGTGCCGTCGGCGTGTTCGGCGCAGGCGTGTTCGAGCAGGTCGAGCCGGGCCGGCGCGAGGGCGTCGAACGAGCCGCGCAAATCCCGCACGAGCCGGGCGGCGCGGCGGCCGTGGTCGGGGTCGTGCCCGTCGTTCTGGCGCATCGCGTCGTGGAAGAGCCCGAACAGGAGCACGACGGCCGGGTCGCAGCCGGGCACGTCGGGCAGGAGTTGCAGCCCGGCGTGGGCGACGCACTTCCAGTGCCCCACGCCGTGGAGCAAAGACCTCACGTGCGTCGCCCGCGCCAGCACGTCCGCGACGACGCGGGGGAACTTGGGGAACAGGTCGGCCATTCGTGCGCCCGGGCCACGTCCCCCATGGCATTATCCGTCGCCCGACGTCAACGGGCGGCACGCCTCGCCGGGCGAAGACGGCCGCGCGTCGGATCGGGAAGGTCGAGCTGCTCAGGAACGTGTTCAAGAAGTCGACGGACCGTGCGTCGCCACGGCGTCCCGTCCGCGTCTTGAGTTAGAACGCGGGCGGGACGCACGCGCCACGCCCGGTCTTGCGGCTTCTCAAGCACGTTCTGACAACTGCTGCTGCTGCTGCTGCTGCTTCGGCGGCGGCGTCGGCTCGCCGCATTCGGGGGCAGCGGCCGGGCGGGCTGCCGCGGAGGTCGTAGCCGCACCTGAGGCACAGGCCGTGCCGCACCCTGTGTCGCCGACCGCGGGGGTCCCACCAGTGGCGGAGGTGCCGCAGGTAGCCGCGCGCCAGTCGCGGATCTCGCGGGCGGGCGCAGGTCCTCGAGGCGTTCGATCCGCGTCACGACGAGGCCGCACGCGCGCAGGCGGTCCGGCGGGTGGGGACGTTCACCCACCACACCAGAAGTACCGGCACGCCGACCGTCGCCCCCTCGGCCACGACGTCCGCCGATCCGCACGCCGGGCACGCGGGCGGCGGCGCGACGACCGCAGTTGGTTCGGCCGCGGCGTCGCCGCCACGGTCGGACGACGCGACCCCGGCGCCGGGGCGATGGATGGCGTCGCGCGGCTCGTTGCCGTTGCAGTCGGTGAGTCGAGTGTCGTCCGTCGCCTTCGACACCTGCAGCTCCCGTCATCGTTGTCGTCGTCAGCTGCCCACGCCGCGGCGGTACCGGCCACGCCGAGGGCCTTGGCCATCGTCTCGCCGATCGTGGCGGGGCTCTCGCTGACGTGGATGCCGCAGGCCTTGAACGTCTTGATCTTCGCGTCGGCGGTGTCGTCGCCGCCGCTGATGATCACGCCGGCGTGGCCCATGCGCTTGCCGGGGGTGCGGTGCGGCCGGCGATGAAGCCGACGATCGGCTTTTTCACGTTGGCCTTCGCCCAGACCGCGGCGTCGGCCTCGTCGGAGCCGCCGATCTCGCCGATCATCACGATCGCGTCGGTCGCCGGATCGCGGTTGAACAGGTCGAGGCACTCGATGAAGTTCAGGCCCTTGATCGGGTCGCCGCCGATGCCGACGGCGGTCGTCTGGCCGATGCCCGCGCGTCGCGCACTGCCAGACCGCCTCGTAGGTGAGCGTGCCGCTGCGGCTGATGATGCCGACCTTCTTGCCGCTCTTGGCCTCCTTGGCGGCGAGGTGGATGTAGCCGGGCATGATGCCGATCTTGCATTCGCCGGGCGTGATGACGCCGGGGCAGTTGGGGCCAGGATGGGAGTAAGTCGAGCGTGCTGAAGACCCTGATGACCCCTGACTCCTGATCCCTGACTCCTTGTCCCGCAGGAACGCCTTGACCTTCACCATGTCGAGCACCAGGATGCCCTCGGTGATCGCGACGATCACGCGGACGCCGGCGTCGGCGGCCTCCATGATGGCGTCGGCGGCGAACGGCGGGGGGACGAAGATCATCGTCGCGTCGGCGCCGGTCGCCCGCACCGCCTGCTCGACGGTGTCGAAGATCGGCAGGCCGTTGGGATCTTCTGCCCGCCCTTGCCCGGCGTCACGCCGCCGACCATCTTCGTGCCGTAGTCGAGGCACCCCTTCGTGTGGAACGCCCCGGCCGACCCGGTGATGCCCTGGCAGATCACCTTCGTGTCTTGGTTGACGAGAATGCTCATGGAACGCTGTCTCCGCGGCTGAAGTTGCTCGAGCGACGCGAAGCCTAGTCGGCGAGGTGGACGTTGGCAAGGCGAGGGGCGCCGACGCGGGCCGCAGGGCGCGGCCGGCGGCCGGTCGGGCGGCGGGGCCTTTCGCGCCCGACGGCGCATCGGCGATCGCGGCCGTCGCTCCCCGGCCTACGCGACGTGGGAGAACGCGCACACCGCGTTCGACGACCCAACGCGGCTAGTCGCGTTGTTCTCGCTTCGCCGCGTGCCGACGGGACGAGCGGCGGCTCGCCCAGACGTGTTCAGCCGCCGCGCGCGCGGAGGAGGCCGTCAACGCCTTCTCGTCGATCACGTCGCCTTCGCGGATATCGATGGCGCGCTCGTGTTGCCCTCGAGGCTGGAGTTGAACAGGCCCGACGGGTCGGCCAGCGAGTCTTGGCGAACGTCAGTTTCACGACGTCCTTGTACGTCTCGCCGGTGCAGATCATCCCGGCGTGCGACCAGACCGGAACGCCCCGCCACTTCCACTCCTCCACCACGTCGGGGTCGGCCTGCTTGATGAGCGTCCGGACCCGGGCGAGCGCGCGTCGCCAATCGCCCAATTCCTCGATCCGCGCGTCGATCAGCCGCGAAGGGGAGTCCCCTTCGCTTGCGTCCTTCGCGCCGCTCTTGCCCTTCTGCTCCCTGGTGGTTGTTGCTTTCTTCATGGTCGTTGCCGCTCGGCGCGTCACGGGGAGATCGCTCGTCGTCCGCCCCCGGCGGCCTTCAGGCGTTCTGGCTCGCCAGCACGGCCTGAAGGCGGTCGAGGTTCTGCTCATTGGCGTTCTCAATGAACGCGCGCATCTTTGCAGCCACCTCCGGGCTCTCGAACTCCTGCTCCCACGTCAGGTGCGTTTGCGCGCCGTCCGCCTGGTCGCCGCGTGGCGTCAGCGTCACCGTTAGCCTGTACCACGGCTTGACGACGTGCTCGATCACGATTCGCGCGTCGGGCTGAATCTCCCGGAAGACGCTCTCGTTCGCGTAGTTCGCGCCCTTCGGGCCGTGCATCACGAAGACCCACCGCCCGCCGGGCTTGAACTCGAACCGTTCGAACGTGTTCGTGAAGTCCTTCGGCCCCCACCACCGCGCGAGTTGATCCGGCTGCTCGAACGCCGCGAAGATCGTCCGGGGCGGCACGGGGAACACGCGTGCATTGCTCACGACGGCGCTCGGCTGGCTGTTCGCTTGTGACATTGGCACCTCCCTCACGGTGAACCGGCGATCGCGAACTCGGAAGACCCCGGGAATGGTCCACACCGTATCGCACCTCGCGCCAACGGCTCGTCACCGCCGGCGCAGCGACGCGCCTGTATCGTGCCGGCGACGCCGGAAGCAAGCATCGCACCGGCGTCGGGAGCCGCGCTAGAAAAGCGGATCGCCCGGCTGCTCCGACGCCTGTTGAATCCAACTGACGAACTGCGCCTCGTCGAGCGGGCGGTCCTCGTAGATGTCGAGGTAGCGAACGTCCTTGTGCTTCGACTCGCCGGGCGGGAGTGGCCGCAGCGACGCGCCCTTCACGAAGGTCACCTTCACGTACTTCGTGAAGCAATGGAATCCCAAGAACCAGCCTTGGCCCTCGACGCCGTAGAACGGCGTGTTCCACCGCACGGCCTTACGGACGGCGGGCGCGGTGCGCACGATCAGCGCGTCGATCCGACGGCCGACGTCGCGCTTCCAGCCCGGCATCGCCGCGATGTAGGCCTGCACGGGCGCGTCGCCGTCGGCTTTGGGGATCTGCGGGTTGCCGCCGGACAGGAGCTTGGGCGCCGCGCCGGCCCGCGTGGCGGCAGCCTTCTTCGGAGGGGCGACCTTCGTAGATTTGGTGGACGTTTTGCTGGCCATTGCGTTCACTCCAGGAGTGCGACGACTTCCACGTCGAACGGCACGGGCAGCGACGTCACTTGGTGAAGGTCCGTTCGAGCATCTCGCCCGTTCGGTAATCGAGGCGGTACGTGAAGCACGACCACGTGCTCGCCCAGACCTCACCGTTGCGCACGAAAACCTCCACGACGCCGTCGTACTGATGTCGGCTATCGACCTCGCCGCCAACCACCCACCTTACGCGCAGGTCGTCGGCCGACACGCCGATCAAGTTCATATCACGGCCCCGCGTCAGGCCGGTGTCGAGGATCACGAGGTACATGTCCTCGAACAAGAGTTCCCATCGCCGCTTGCCGTCGAAGGTGCGGTATTCCTCGCCGATCAAGGGATTCACGCGCACGGGTTGCTCCAGGAGACAACAACAGGACGCTGAGCCGCCGCGGCGGCGGGCCGCGCGACGGTCCGTCTCAGCTTTACGTGTTCAAGCTCGCGGCGCGTTCCCCAAGCCGCCCTCTCGCGTAGGCGCACCGGATGCCGCCATCATTGTCCTGACCGTTTCGGTCAGGTCTTGCACGTCGTACGCCGCGGCCGCCGGGACGCGAAGGACCGGCACGCCCGCGGCGCGGAGGACTGCATCCCTTGAAATCGTCCCGTTCGCGCTGTCGATCCGTCTCGTGCGACCGGTCGTCCAACTCGACCACCAGGAGCGGCTCGGTCGACTCCGGGTCGCAAACGACAAAATCGACGTGATACCCACGGATCTTCCTGAACCAGTGATCGTTCCAACCCAGTGTTTCCGGCGCCCGAACGATGTCCGCCAGCCGGACCTTACAGAACAGGCGATACCTTCCTTGAACTGCGCGGTACAGGGGATACCACGCGGCTCGCTCGCCCTTGGTAAGGAGATGCGGCTGGCGAAGGTAAGGCAGCGGACGCCCGTCTGCCAGAGTTGGACGTCTACCCCGCGGCGGGAGCGGTGCCGGCGGGGGCGACGATCGGCGGGGCGAAACCTTGGGTGGTGCCGACGGAGCCCGTACCGTCGTGGCGGTAGAGCCAGGACGGCCGAACGCACGACGAACGGCCCATCGCATCATCTCGAACAACACCTGTAGCAGTCCGGCAACATTCTCCCCGAACTCGCTCGGTCTCGCTTCGGTCGGTGACCGACGCTCGCGTCGGCGCGACCGTCGGGGGCGGAACGGACCCTTCTGCGAGCGGTAGGGCATGCTAATCACATCACTGGGGGGCACGACGTCACCACGATCGGCGTGGCGAGATGATATCGACGGCAGTCGTAGGGTTGTAGCCCGGGGAAGGGAGCAACCGCGCCGCAACGCTCGTCACCTCGGGGCCGGCGGCGGCGGCTCGGTTGCCACGAGGCTCGACCGTTGTCGCGTCAGCGCCATCAGCGTTTGGTGCGTGCCGATCTCCTCGGCGCCCGTGGCGGGACGGCGCTGGGTGTAGGTGCCGTCGGCGTCCATGTCCCACGCCTGGCGGCGGTCATTCAGCATGATTTGCAGCACTTCCCAGAGCCGTTCTTTGAGCGGGCGGCGCTCGACGGGGACGACGGCCTCGACGCGGGCGAGCAGGTTGCGGTACATCCAGTCGGCCGACCCGATCAGGAACTCGCCGTCGGCCTCGTCGGGCGCGGCGTTGCGGAAGTAGAAGACGCGGCTGTGCTCGAGGAAGCGGCCGATCACGCTGATCACGCGGATGTTGTCGCTCAGCCCCGGCACGCCCGGCCGCAGCGTGCAGAACCCGCGGACGATCAGGTCGATCGGCACGCCCGCCTGGCTGGCGCGGTAGAGCGCGCGGCAGACCTTGCGCTCCTCGAGGCTGTTCATCTTCGCCACGATCCGCGCCGGCCGGCCGGCCCGGTGG
>JAUJNJ010000128.1 GCA_030448225.1 Phycisphaerae bacterium | reverse complement strand
GATCGCCCGCTCGGCCGAACCCTTCATCGCCAGCAGCGCCGCCTCGATCGGGGCGGCGAGCGGCGTGGTGGCCAGGCCGATGCCGCCGCTCTTCTGGCGCAGCATCTCCTCGACCTCGCGGCGCACCGCCCCGTCGCCGCCGCACTCGCGGTCGAGGTAGGCCGGGCGCTGGTCCGGAGGAAGCTCCGACGCTTCGAAAAACAGGCGCTCGACCCGGCCGAACTGGTCGGGGGTCATCGTGGGCACGTCGAATTCTCTGGTCTGCTCCGTCACGGCAGGACCACTCCGAAAATTTCGTGAGGGCGACGTGCGCGGTTCCCCGCGTTACGTATCGGACGGCTCCGTCCCCGCGGCTTCACACCGGCACGCGCGGGGGCGAATCGAGGCGCCGAAGGTGCGCACCGAACGAGGTGCGTGTCCCGGGCGCCCGCGCGAGGAATCCTCGCGAAACCGCGAAGCGCCAGCCGCGGCCCGTTCGCGGCAGGGGCTTTCGGGCGAGCGGCGCCGACGCGTCGCGCCAGTTGCTGTTGTCTGCCCGTCTGCCGGCCCGCCCCGTTCCGTTCAACCCGACCGGGGCGTCTACTCGTCGCGTTCGGCCTCGCCCTTCGCCAGTTCCTTCGCGAGCCACGCCTTGGCGAATGACCAGTCGCGCTCGACCGTGGCGGGCGACACGGCCAGCGCCTCGGCGACGTCGGTGGTGGTCAGCCCCCAGAGGACGCGGTAGCGGACGACATCAGCCTTACGCGGGTCGAGGGTCGCGAGTTTCTCCAAAGCGTCATTCAGCGCCTCGATGTCGCCGCCGGGCGCCGCGTCCTCCTCGGGCACGTCGTTGCGTTCGGGGTCGAGCGACACCTGCACCGCCCGCCCGCCGCGCTTGGCGGCCTTGCGCTCGCGGTGGTAGTCGAGCAGGACGCGCATCATCATCCGCGACGCGATCGCGAAGAAGTGCCCGGCGTTGTCGAACTTCCCGCGCTGGCGGATCAGCCGCATGAGCGTGTCGTTCGCCAGCACGGTCGGCTGGATCGTGACCCCGCCCATCCGCGGGCCGAAGTCGCGCGCGAGTCGGCGGCGGGCCATCGCCCGCAGCTCGCCGTGGATCGCGTTGGCCAGGCGGTCGGTCGCCCCCGTCTCGCCGGCGCCGACGGCCGAGAGCAGCCCGGTCAGCACGTGCGTGTCGATGCCACGTTCGGCGTCCATAGGCCCTCGTTCACGAGTCGGTGCAGGCAGGTCGGCAAGAGTTGTCGGCGACGCGCGGGAACCCACCCGGGCGTCACTGCCGGCCCCGCGCCACAGTATAATTCCGCCGCGCCAGAATATCACCCCCTTGCCCGCGCCCGCGACGGGTCCGCCCCCTCGCCACGCCGCCGAACGCCTCGCCCGCTTTATGCGTAAGTGACGCAACGGGTTAGACGCGAGCGGCCCGCGACCGGCGGGCGGGCCGAGGCGGGGCGTGAGGCTTTTATCGGACGCCGGCCGCGTTTAAACTCTGCGACACGCCGCGGTGCACGGGGAATCCACGATGAAGAACCAAGCCAAGCGAAGCCCCGCCCGGACGGCGGAGCGTCAGATGGAGGTCAGGCGATCGGTCGACGGCTGGACCGTGCGGCTGTCGGGGGAGTTCGGGTTCGACGTCGCCGACCTGCAGCGCGAGTTCGACGCCGTGATCGCCGACCGCCCGAAGATCGTCCGCCTCGACCTCGGCGGCCTGACGATGATCTCCAGCCTCCTGCTCGGCGCGCTCGTCGCGCTGCGCCGCGCGATCGTCCGCAACGGCGGCGAGATCCGCACCGTGGCGGCCGCCCCGGTCGTCCGCGACGTCTTCCGCCGCGTCTCCCTCGCCACGCTCTTCGGGATGGACGACGCGACGCCCAGCACCGCGCCCGGCGAGACGAAGTAACGCAAGACGGCTCACCCCCCGCCGCCCCCGCTTCATCTTAAAACGTCAGTACCCGATCGCGCGGCCCCCGGGAGCAGGGGTGCCTCCTCCTGCGCGCTCTTTTTGCGGCGGGACGCGGCGCGCATTCAACGCGCAACTTCTTCGCCCCGAACGGCCCGGCAGCCGCTTGCAGTTTCGCAGCCTGCGCGGAGATGAAGCGCCGGCAGCGGACGTAAAACGCCCGAGTGCGGTCGACGAGCGGGCGCCACTTCTGCCCCTCCGACGTCGCGCGGAAAGACCGGTGAGCTCCAGATGCGGTTGCCCGCCGGCCATCAATGCGCCGGTGGCGCGGGTGGGGCTGCCGGCGCGGCCGCGGCGGCTTGCACGGAAACCGCCGGCGCCGCCTCGGCGTGGGGCGCCGCCGCGCCGGTCGGGGCGTGGGGCTTGGGCTCGGGCTTGAAGTAGAGCACCATCGCGGCGCCGCCCGCGGCCATCAGGATGCCGACGAAGAACAGCGGCGACGGCGACCGCGCCGGCGGCTCGATGATCATCGAGATCAGCACGTTCACGATCGGCGCGAAGCAGAACACGAGCGACGCCACCGCCGCCGGCGACACCTTCGCCGCCCGCGCCGCGCCGACCGCGAACACGATCGACAGCGCGCCGGCCGCCCCGAGGATGCCGGCCACGAACGAGAGCGTCACGCCCTGGCGCAGGAAGCCGGGGTCGTTGGGGTACTGCGCCGGGTCGACCTTGTTGATCATGAGGTAGATCGCCGGCGCGATCACGCCGAGCAGGAAGTACGCCAGGCCGATGAAGATGAACGCCCGCATCGCGGCCACCGGCGGCGGCACGAGCGGGCGGCCGGCCATCTTCAGCCCCGCCATCGCCGAGCGGCCGTGGTCGATCGTGACCACGTACGCGCCCCACGTCAGAAACGCCCCAGCCACGAACATCAGCCACGCGTATTTCATCAGCAAGACCCTTCGGGTTGAACGGCGGCGGGATAATATGCGGAAGCAGGAGGCGGACCAAATTCGTCAAAGGCATTAGGAACGAGTGCCCAATGCATCTGCCAGAAGCCGTGCAGCTTCAGCAGTTAGAACTCTCATCGTCTGCAGTTGTTGCCCGCTAACCTCGCCCTCGGCAACAGTCAGTCTGTCGCGTCCAGAGGCGCTAATGAACCGTAAATCCGCCGCGAGATCCGAAACGTCTATCTGACGAATCGGTTCGACGGTTCCCGCCGCCGGAAGGATGTGGTGTCTCGCGTCCCACAAATTCGTTGTTCCTAAGGCTGCGCTCGCACCTTGTTGGTCCGTTACGAGTCGTACAACAATCCGGCCGATTAAGTAGAGCGTGCCGTCGCGTACAGTGACTAGCCAAACCCGGTCGCCGGGATAGACCCGGTCGAACTGGTTGCTCGCCGCATGGTCGAGCGGCCCGTCATTGTTCCAGTTGAAATCCGCGGTCGCGGGCTTCCAGTACGCGAGGAGATCTCTTTCTTTTTGCATCCCTTACATCTCCGTCATGAGCGGCAGGGTTCACCTTAGCGCCGTCGGCTTCGGCGGCGCCCCGGCCGGCATCTTCAGGCGCGGGTCGGCCAGGTCCAGGCGGTACATGATCTGGTTGTAGTCGTAGCGCGGCGTGGGGTCGCCCTCGCGGCTGAACGTGTACGTGTACGTGCCCTCGTAGTAGACGACGCGCCCGCCCTCCTGATCGAAGTACGGGTGGAGGACCGGGTTGTAGAACGAGTACTTGTCATGGGTCATCACCTTCCGCGCCCAAGGCCAGGGGCCTTCGGCGTGGTCGGATTCGGTGTACCAGATCTCGCCGAGGAACGAGCGGTCGCCGCCTTCCTGCGCGGCGATGCCGATCCATTTCCTGCGGTGCGCGTTGTACTGCACCGAGTCGATCCGCAGGACGACCGGCCGCTTCGTCTCGACGTCGACCGACAACGGCCACACCTCGTCCGCCCGCAGTTGGCCGGCCGCCACGAGCGCCTTCAGTTCGTTCCACCCCAGCGGCGGCGTGTTGCGCTTCCACGCCCAGAGGGCGCGGCCGTCCCTGTCGCGCTCGATCTTCGAATTCGCCCTCTCGTACCGCGACCCGGTCGCCAATGGCGTGAACGCCTCGTAGGCGGCCGGATCTTGCACGGCGTTCCACTCGGCCGGCACGCGCAGGTACGGGTACCCCTCGCCGCAGTAGAGGTACGTCTTGCCCGCCACCTCCACGCGGTACGGGTGCCCCACGAGGAACCGCGGCTCGTCGAGCGGCAGTTCCTTCAGCGGGTCGAACATCTCGGTCTTGTCGTTGAACACGACGTGGCGGCGGGCGACGACTTCACCGAGGCGCTTTATGACGGTGACCTTGGCGACCATCTGGTCCGCGCCGCTCGGGCCCTTCAGCACCGCCAGCCCGTCGAGCCACGCCGGCCCCGCGGCCTCGCGCGGCACCATGGGACGGCTGAAGCCGTCGGCGCCGACCCAATAGCTCAGGTTCACGCCTTTCGCCGGATCGAGCCCGCCCTGCCCCGGCAGGTCGGACGTGGCCCCCGACATCCAGAACTGCCCCAGCGGGTACGACACGCGGTTCGTGTCGCCCCAGAACCAGTAAAGCTTCCCGCGGTAAACGATCGGCTGCGCCGAGTCCTGCCCCGTCACTTGCCCGTTCAGCAGCGGCTGTTTGATCGGCACCGGCCGGCCGAGCTTCACGCTGTCGTGATAGATCCCCTCCCCGGTGACGCGGTAGAGGCGCTCGGCGACGTTCAGCCGCTTGATCTTGATCTGCCCCGACCCGCCCGGCGTCACCTTCAGCCGCGCCCCGCGAATGCCGAACCCATCGGCGGCCACCTCGTAGCCGTGGCTCTTCACGTGGAAGAAGACCTCCTGCCCCATCAGCGCCGGCTCGTCGAGCGCGACGAGCCCCGCGCTGTCGGTGACGTGGCGGACGTTGCTGACGGTGGTGAGTTCCACCAGCGGCACGCCGCGGCCGGTCCGGTCGTCGACGATTTCGATGGCGAACGGCGCAACGGACGCGCCGGCCGACGCTACCGTGAAGAGGCATCCCAGAACGGTCGCCACACGAACGAAGAGTTCCATCGCATTCCTTCCCGCGCGCCGCGCGTCGTGTCGCCCCTCGGTGCGGCCGCAGCGACCCCGCCGCCGGGCCATCGCGTTCGTCGTCGCCGTGGCGGCTCCCGGCGATCGTCTCGCCCGCCATGCGGCGACGACGCGTCCGTCACAGGTTAACGCGGCCACGCGTCCACGCGTATAACAGGGACCGTGACGAACCCACCCGGCGAATCACCGCGATACTTCATCCCTGAAGAAGAAACCCTCGACCCAATTGGCCTCGTCGCCCTGCAGCGACGAAAGCTCAAGCGACTGGTCGACGCGGTCCGCGCCACGAACCCGTTCTACCGCCGGAAGTACGAGGGCGTTTCGTTCGATCCGGAGAAGGATCCGCTGGAGACGCTGCCGTTCACGACGCGGGCGGAGCTCGAGGCGGACCAGGTCGAGCACGGGCCGTTCGGGACGAACCGGACGTTCCCGCTCGGCGATTACTGCCGCTTTCACCAGACGTCCGGCTCGGGCGGGCGGCCAATGCGGTGGCTCGACACGCGCGAGTCGTGGGACTGGTGCAAGCGGTGCTGGGGCATCATCTTTCGCGCCGCCCGCGTGCGGCCGGGCGAGCGGATGATGTTCCCGTTCTCGTTCGGGCCGTTCCTCGGATTCTGGGCCGCGTTCGAGGGGGGCGTGGCACTGGGGAACCTCTGCCTGCCGGCGGGCGGGCTGTCGACGCCCGGGCGGCTGAAGATGCTCACCGACAACGCCGCCGACGTCGTCTGCTGCACGCCGACCTACGCGCTGCACATGGCGGAGGTGGCGGTCGAGAGCGGCGTCGACCTCGCCGGGTGCGCCGTGCGGGCGCTCATCGTCGCGGGCGAGGCCGGCGGCAGCGTGCCGGAGGTCCGGCGGAAGATTGAGGCCGCGTGGGGCGCTCGCGTGTTCGACCACAGCGGCATGACCGAGATCGGGCCGTTGGGTTTCGAGTGCTGGGAGCGTCCCGGCGAGGGGTTGCACCTCATCGAGAGCGAGTGCATCCCGGAGGTGATCGACCCGCCGACCGGGCAAGTTTTGCCCGACGGCGAGGCCGGCGAACTCGTGCTGACGAACCTCGGCCGCGTCGCCAGCCCGCTCATTCGCTACCGGACGGGCGACCACGTGCGCCTGACGCGCGGCGCCTGCCCCTGCGGGCGGTGGTACGCCCGGCTCGACGGGGGTATCCTCGGCCGGATCGACGACATGTTCATCGTCCGCGGCAACAACGTCTTCCCGGCCGCGGTCGAGGCGACGATCCGCCGGTTCGGGGAGGTGGCCGAGTTCCGGGTCACGGTGACGCAGGCCGGCGCGATGGCGGACGTAGCCGTCGAGGTCGAGCCCACCCCCGGCGCCGGCGAGGCGGACGCGATTGCCGCCCGGGTGGCCCGCGCGATGCAGGAGTCCCTATCATTCCGCGCCGAGGTGACGGCCGTCGCGCCCGGCACGCTGCCGCGGTTCGAGATGAAGGCGAAACGGTTCGTTCGGAAGACGGTCTAGGTCACGAGCGTTTACCGCGAAGTCCGGGAAGGTCGCGAAGAAGACGGAATGATTCGACTCGGAGAGGCAACGGCACGCGGCTTCAATTGTTTGAACAATTGTCTGCGGTTGCGGAGCGCTAATGTGTATGAGCCCGTCCGGCATAGCCGTCGAGCGGCGTTGAATGATCGGCTCGACAATTGCCGTGCTCATTTGACCCTATTTGATCCACAATGACGCCGCGTTCTTCGCGCCCTTCGCGATCTTCGCGGTAAGAAATCCTCGTCCGAAACACGAGTGCAAGGGAACATCATGAAGTTCAGACTGTGGACGATGCTCGTCGGCGCGGCGCTGTCCGCCGCCCCGGCGATGGCGGCCGACTGGTACCAGTGGCGCGGGCCGGAGCAGAACGGCGTCAGCCGCGAGAAGGGCCTGCCCGAAAGCTGGGACCCCGACACCGGCGAGAACCTCGTCTGGAAGAAGGACGGCGTCGGCGGGATGTCCAGCCCGATCGTCATGAACGGGCGCGTCTACACGCTCACCCGCATCGGCGACGTCCCCGAAGGCGGCAACGTCCGCGGCGGCGAGCGCACGCAGGAGGCGCTGGTCTGCCTCGATGCCAAGACCGGCGAGGTCCTCTGGCAGCACGCCGAGAACATGTTCCAGACCGACCTGCCGTTCCACCGCCTCGGCTGGAGCAACGTCGTCGGCGACCCGGAGACGAAGCGCGTCTACGCCTACGGCGCCCAGGGCATGCTCTACGCGCTCGACGCCGAGACCGGCAAGGAGGTCTGGAAGCGCAGCATGAGCGAGGAGTTCGGCATGATCTCGACGTTCGGCGGGCGCACGTCGTCGCCGGCGATCGACGAGGACCACCTCTTCCTCGGCGGCGTCGCGTTCGGCTGGGGCGACCACGCCCGCAGCCAGTACCGCGTCTTCTGCTTCGACAAGAACACCGGCGAGCTTCGCTGGAGCAACGGCACCGGCGGCATCCCGGTCGACGCGCCGTACAACACGCCCGTCATCAGCGTGATCGGCGGGCAGAAGCTCGTCGTCACCGGCGCGGGCGACGGCTCGGTCACCGCGTTCCAGGCGCGCACGGGCAAGATGGCCTGGTCGCACAAGATCAGCCAGCGCGGCATCAACGCGTCGGTCGTCGTCGACGGCGACCTCGTCTACGCCGCCAACTCCGAGGAGAACGTCGAGCCGGGCACGCCGATGGGCACCGTGCGCTGCATCGATGCCAGTGGTCCCCAGCCTAAGGAATTATGGCGCAATGACGGGCTCGAGATCGGCTTCTCGTCGCCGCCCATCGCCAACGGCGTGCTCTGCGTCAGGACCAACACCGGCCGCGTGATGGCGCTCGACGCGACTACC
>JAUJNJ010000127.1 GCA_030448225.1 Phycisphaerae bacterium | reverse complement strand
CCAGGCAGTCGAGGCGGTTGCTGAAGTGCGCGGCGACCTGGGGGATGGTTCGGCGCACGGCCCCGATGTCACTTACGTCGAGGACCACGGGAAAGGTGCCCGGCCCGATTTCCGCGACGGCCGCGTTCAGCGTAGCCTCGTCCCGGTCGGCAAGGGCAATCCGCCAGCCCTGGGCGCGCAGCGCGCGCGCCGCCGCCAGCCCGATGCCCTTCGCGCCGCCGGTGATCAGGGCGACCTTGCCGTCGCCGCCGCCTTGTGCTTCGTTCATGTGCTCAGGTTCCCTTTTTACGGCCCGTTCACCTTCCCGAACAGGCAATTTCGACGCGATGGGCTTCGGTCGGGTCGGGAACGTCGAGGCGGGCGTGCAGGGCGCGGATGACCTGTTCGGGAACAACGGCCTCGCCGTTACGTCGCCGGTTGTGCTCCAAGATTCGGCTGAGCGGTGCGTGGACGTACACGATGCGCACCCGCGCTGCTGCGCCCGCGTAGGCCGTGAACAGATCAACCAGCGATGCGCGCAGCGGTTTGGAAATGTTGGTCGCGTTCCACACGAACGATCGCTGGGCGCGCAGCAACGTTTTCGCCCGCTCCTTTGCCGTGCGAATGACCGCGCTTTGATCGTTCGTGGGCGTGATGCCGAGTTCGCGCCGGATATTGTCGAGCGACAACACGGGCATGTTGGGCGGCACGTTGTTTTTTATCCGTGTGTCCTTGCCCGCGCCGGGCAGGCCGGCCATCAGCGTCACCTCGAATGGGTTCGGGTCTTCGTAAGGGTGGTAGTCGGGCGAGGCGTTTTCGCGTTTACGAAAATAAACGAAGCGGGCGTGGTCGTCGTGGAGATCACCGACCGCAAGCGCGCCGAGCAGCGGCTCCGCGAGGAGACGCGCACGACCGACGCGCTGTACCGCATCGGCGGCCGCCTCGCCGCCGAGCTCGACGTCCACACGCTCGTGCAGACCGTCACCGACGAGACGACCGCCCTCACCGGCGCCGCGTTCGGCGCGGTCTTCTACAACGTCCGCGGCGCGGGGGGCGAGTCCTACACGCTCTACACGATCTCCGGCGTGCCGCGCGAGGCGTTCGCCGCCTTCCCGATGCCCCGCGCCACCGACGTGTTCGGCCCCACGTTCCGCGGCGAGGGCGTCGTCCGCTACGACGACGTCACCGCCCAGCCCCACTTCGGCCGCAACGCGCCCCACGCCGGCCTGCCCGCCGGGCACCTGCCGGTCAAGAGCTACCTCGCCGCCCCGGTCGTCTCCCGCTCGGGCGAGGTGCTCGGCGGGCTGTTCTTCGGTCACCCGCGGGCCGGGGTGTTCGGCGACCGCGACGAGCGCCTCATCGCCGGCGTGGCGGCGCAGGCGGCCATCGCGATCGACAACGCCCGCCTCTACCAGGCGCTGCGCACGAGCGAGCAGCAGTACCGCGTGCTCGCCGAGGCGATCCCCCAGCTCGTCTGGACGACCCGCGCCGACGGGTACTGCGACTACCTCAGCACCCAGTGGGTCCGCTACACCGGCGTGCCCGAGGCCGAGCAGCTCGGCGAGGGCTGGGCGCAGGCCATCCACCCCGACGACCGCGCCGGCACCGCCGAGGCCTGGCGGGCGGCGGTGGCGGGGCAGGGGGACTACGACTGCGAGTACCGCCTCCGCGGCGCCGACGGCACCTACCGCTGGTTCGCCACGCGCGGCGTGCCGCTGCGCGACGCCGAGGGGCGGGCGACCAAGTGGTTCGGCACCTCGACCGACATCCACGACCGCAAGCGGTTCGAGCAGGAGCTGCGCGAGGCGAAGGACGCCGCCGAGGGCGCCAACGCCGCCAAGGACCGCTTCCTCGCCGTCCTGAGCCACGAGCTGCGCACGCCGCTGACCCCGGTGCTGTCGACCGTGCAGGCGATGGAGTCCGAGCCGGACCTGCCGCCGGAGATGCGCCCGTCGGTCGCGATGATCAAGCGCAACGTCGAGCTCGAGGCCCGGCTGATCGACGACCTGCTCGACCTGACGCGCATCTCCCGCGGCAAGCTGGAGTTGAACGCGCAGCTGGTGGATGTCCACCAGTCGCTGGCCGACGCGATCGACATCTGCCGCGACGAGATCGGCGGCAAGGGCCAGCGCCTCCACGCCGACCTCGCCGCCGCCCGCTTCCACACCCGCGGCGACTCGGCCCGGCTCCAGCAGGTGTTCTGGAACCTCATCAAGAACGCGGTGAAGTTCACCCCCGCCGGCGGGCAGATCTGGATCCGCACCCGCAACGAGCCCGCCGGCCCCGCCGCCGCCGCCGAGGCGGGCCACGGGTCGCCGGGCGACGGGGGCAACGGCAACGGGTCGCCGGCCGAGGGGGGCAACGGGTCGCCCGCCGGCGACGGGGGCAACAGGTCGCCGAACGGCTCGCCCCACGTCGGGGGCGCCGGCGAGCGGCTCGTGGTCGAGGTGCGCGACACCGGCATCGGCATCGAGCCGGACCTGTTGCCCCGCATTTTCGACGCGTTCGAGCAGGGCGAGCGGTCGATCACCCGCCGGTTCGGCGGGCTGGGGCTGGGCCTGGCGATCAGCAAGGCGTTAATCGATATGTCCGGGGGTCGCCTAAAGGCTGAAAGCGAGGGGACAGGACACGGCGCGGCGGTCGTCGTAGAATTGGGGACCGTGGACGCACCGGACCCATCCAGAACGCTCGAGCCCGCCCCCGGCCTGCCCGGGGCCGACGCCCGCGCCGCGACGCTGCGCATCCTGCTCGTGGACGACCACGAGGACACCGCCCGCGCCATGGGCCGCCTGCTCCAGCGCCTCGGCCACCGCATCGCAACCGCCCACAGCGTCGGCGAGGCGCTCGACGCGTTCGACCGCGACGGCGCCGACCTCGTGATCAGCGACATCGGCCTGCCCGACGGCAGCGGCCTGGAACTCATGCAGGCCATCCGCCAGCGCCGCAGCGACGGCGGGGGCCCGGAGATCCGCGGCATCGCGCTGAGCGGCTTCGGCATGGAGGAGGACGTCCGCAAGTCGAAGGAGGCCGGCTTCTTCGAGCACCTGACCAAGCCGATCAACTTCCAAAAGCTCCAGGCCGACATCCGCCGGGCCACCGCCGCCGACCCGTGACCCACGCCTCCCGCACCGGCCCTGGAACATAACGACTAGCCCGATCATACCCCCCCGCCCCGCCCCGCGTCGCCGCACCTTCGGTCGTGTTTCCCGTCCCGGCCGGTTCTGCTAAGGTCTGTCGCTCTTTCACTGGAGGTCCGCCCGCATGCCGAACCGATCGCCGCTCCGCCTCGCCCGTGTCATGGTCCCCGTCCTGGCAGCCAGTGCGCCCTCGCCGCCGGCGGCTGCGGGAACGAGCCGGCGCGGATGGCGGCGGCGTCGCGGGTGGCGCGCTGGCGTCGGGGACGGTGGCGGTGCCGCCGAAGCAACTCGTCGAGCGGGTGAAGCAGATCGTGTCGGCCACGCCGCTGTCGCTCGGCGTGGCCGAGGCGCAGGACGGCATCGTGGTCACCGGGTGGAAGCGCTACCGCGGCGACTTCCACATCGCCCGCTACTGGCAGGACCGCGCGCTACCGCATCGAGGTGATCCCCGACTGGAACGAGCCGGCCGCCAAGAGCCGCCTCGCCGTGACCGCCGAGACCGAGCAGCGGCCCGGCCGAGGGGCAGCGCTGCTGGGACCGCGAGGCCCGCGTGCCGCGCCCCGAGCGCGCCCGAGGAAGTCCTGCGGCAGATCATGGAGCAACTCTCGCAGAGCGGGGCGTGAGTTCGACTGAGGGGGAATTGAACCACGGAGACACGGAGACACGGAGGTAGGAGGAGAAAACGAAGATGGAGAATGGAGGATGAAGGATGGAGGAAGATCGGTTCGACGGACGCACGTCGTTTCACTTCATCTACCATTTTCCATCCTTCCATCCTCTTCTCCGCCTCCTCTCCGTGTCTCCGTGTCTCCGTGGTTCAACTTCGCCACCCCGATGAGCGAGTCCGACGCCAGCGCTGCCGACGCCCCGCAACCCGCCGGGTTGCCCGAGGCGCGCGCGCCCGTCGCGCGGGCGGACGTGGCTGTTCGCGTCGGCGGTGGCGGCGGGCGTGCTGGCGGCCGTGGTGGTCTTCGCCGCGGGAGTGGTCGCTGCGGCGCAACCTCCGCCAGGCCGCCGACCACGCGCGACTGCTGTCGGCCCGCCTCGCCGGCGACGAGCGGTTCCTCGGCGTGAAGCTCGGCGAGACGGGCGACGACGGCGGCTCGATGTACGTCGCCGGCTTCGTCGTCGGCGACGCCCCGGCGGCCGAGCTGCGCCGTCTCCCTGATCGACGACTCCCGCCCGCCGGTCAACGTGATCCTGGAACGTCCGCGCCCTTCGGCGTCAACGACGTCGGCCGGGTCCTCGGCCAAGTCCCGCCGCCGCCCACGACGTCGCCGGCCACCGCGCCCGGCGGAATTGAACCACGGAGGCACGGAGACACGGAGGCCGGAGGAGGAAGCGAAGGTGGAGGATGGAAGATAGAGGATAGAGGAAGACGCAGGAGCGGGTGTCGCGAATCCGTCTCCCCACCGATCCTCCATCCTCCATCCTCCATCTTCGTATTCTCCTCCTACCTCCGTGTCTCCGTGGTTCAATTCCTCCCCGTTGCGTCACTCCGGCACGTGACCCTGCCGCGCAACGCCGAGCTTGTAGTAGAGCGTGCGGCGGCTGATGCGTTCGGCGGCGGTCGCGGTGCGGTCCGTCGTTGCGACGCAGGGCGGCGAGGATGTGGTCGCGCCGGACCTCCTCGAGCGTCCGCGCGCGCCGGCGGCGGAGACATCGGCGGCCGGCCCGGCGGGCGGCGGCGGGGGCGTCGAACGGCTCGACGACCGCCGGCGGCGTCGGGGCGAGCCGCCGCATCGTCCGGTCGAGCGCGCTCGATCTCGCCGAGCGGCCGGGTTTGGTGAACTCCACGACGTCGAGGTGGATCGCCTGCCGGGCGGCGTCGAGGTGGCGAAGCCGGTCAGCACGATCCCCTGCACCGCCGGCCGCCGCTCGCCGCAGGCGGCGGAACGTCTCGATCCCCGTCGACGCCCGGCAGGTTCAAGTCGAGCAGGACGATGTCCACCCCCTGCGGCTCCTCGGCCAGGCGCGCGCAGGGCCTCGCCGCTGCGGGCGGCGACCACGTCGAACCCCCACCCGCCGATCGCCCGCAGCAACAACTCGCGCAGCCGCGGCTCGTCCTCCACGATCATCACCCGCGGGTCGAGCTTCCCCGGCGGCGGCGGCGCGAGCGGATGCTTCCCCATGTCGAGCCGCTCGTTCGAAACGGGCGCGGTCAGTTTGGGCGTCTCGCCGGGCGGCGTCGAGGCTGGCGAAGCCGGTCAGCCCGATCGTGTCCGCGTGCAGCAACGCGTCCGCCGGATCTACATCTATGGTGAGCCATGTCATCCCGAGGCAGCGACGGCGACGCCGATCGTGCGCAGATCTCGGTTCAATCCGAACGTCCTCATTGAATACGACGTCAGTTGGAACCGCGGCGAGCTTCCCGGCGACGGGTGCTGCTGCGGATGCTCGACGTCGCTACCGCTCCCCTCGGTCCACGTCAGTGACAACGCACAAGGCCACGTCATCCCGATGCTTCTACGCCGCCTTGGATTTGGATCTGGAATGCACCGCTGTAGGCGAGCATGCGAGAGCGTCGCTGAGGATAACGGTCCGTTCCTCGAGGCGACGCGTTCAGGCGACTCGTTCCTTCCGCGTTCGCGGCACCGTCGGCGTCGCCGGGCGTCGCGGCGGGCAGGCGCACGGTGAACCGGCTGCCGCGGCCGGGGCCGTCGCTGGCGGCGTCGATCCGGCCGCCGTGCGACGTGACGATCGCGTGCGTGATCGACAGGCCCAGGCCCGTCCCGTGCTGGCGCGGGCCGCGCTCTCGGTGTAGAACGGCTCGAACGCGCGCGATCGTCGCCGGGCGCGTCATCCCGCGCCGTCGTCGCTCACCGCGAGTTCCACGACATCGTCGCGGCGCACGTCGACCGTGACGGCCCCGCCCGCGGCGCCGCCGTCGCCGCCGCGCCGCGCCCGCTGACGCTCACGCTCACGCCGCCGCCGACGTCGCGACCCGTCGCGGGCGCGCAAATCGATCGCTTCCATCGCGTTGATGACGAGGTTCATCACGACCTGCCGCATCTCCGCCTCGACCGCCGTCACGACGAGGTCCTCGCCCGCGCTGCGCGCGCACCGTCGGCACGCGGCCGGCGAACTGCGGGAGCCCGGCCACGACGGCGACGACGCCCTCGGCCACCCGGCCGAGGTCGACGCGAGCGCGGTGGCCGTCGCCGGGGGCGGGCGAGCGAGAGGAGGCGGGCGGTGATGTCCTTGCAGCGGAACGCCTCGTCGCAGATCACGCGCGGCGTCTCGCGCGCTCGGCGCGGTCGGCGTCGGCGTCGGCGCCGATGTCGCGTCGCCGTGGGTGCCGTCGCGGCCGTTGTGATCGCCGCCGCCGCCGCGCGCGCCGGCGAGCTTCGCGAGCGACAGCTCGGCGTAGCCGGTGATGATGCCGAGCGGGTTGTTGATCTCGTGCGCGACGCCCGCGGCGAGGTACCCGACGCTCGCGAGGCGGCCGAGCGATCAGCTCCTTGCTCTTGGCCGCGACCTTCTGTTCCAGCTCGCGGTAGAACGAGGTCGAGCTCGCCGGCCATGCGGTTGAAGTCGGCGGCGAGGCGGGTGAACTCCTCGGCGCGGGCGTCGGGCTCGACGCGCTCGGCGAACCGCCCGGCCGCCACCCGGCGGACGCCCGCGCCGAGGCAGCTGGAGCGGGCGGACCACGCCGCGGTACTGCCACGCGCCCAGCAGCACCGCCGGCGATGACCGCCGCGCCGAGACGGCGGCGGTGGCGAGCGTCGTCGACCGCAGCCGCCGTCGGCCGCCGCCTCGCCCGCCTCGATCTCGCGCCTGCACGCCCGCCGCCCAGGTCGCAGCAACGCGCGCGCGTTGACCGCCGCCACGTCGCCCGCCACGCCGGCCGCGTCGGCGGGCGTCGGCGTCCGTCCCGCGCGGCGCGCGTCGTCGCCCAATGGGTCGCCGTCGTCATCGCCGGCGGCCGGCGCCCGCAGGCGGTTCTCGGCGGCCGTCAGCCTCGCCCGCAGCGCCGCGTCGGCATCGCCCGAAACGGTCCCGCCGCCGCCGCCGCCGCCGCGCGACTTCTGGAGCAGCGCCAACCCCCGTCGCCGCCGTCGCCACCTCGCCGGCCGCCCGCTCCCGCTGGGGCGGCCGGATCGCCAGCAGCGTGCGGGCGGTCTCGAGGTGCGAGCCGATGCGGTACACCTCGCGCAGCTCCTCGTACCCGCCAGCGCCAGCCCGTAATCCTGGTGCAGCCCGCGCGGCCCCCACAGCCGCCGCGCTCACGAGCAGCAGCCCCACGATCATCGCGGCGATCTGGTAAGCCATCTTCCGGCGGAGCGTCATCGCGCCCCGATTCTACTCCCCGCGGCGGGCGAAACGAGAAGCTGAAGTCGAGGATGGAGGATGGAGGGACGGAAGATGGAGGAAGGCGACGAGCAGCCCGAACGTCTGGTCTTCCTCCTCGATCTTATCCTCCATCCTCTTCCCCTCCTCCCCCCGTGTTACACTCCGCCCGTGCGCCGCCGGCTGTTCACGATCGCGTCGACCCTGTCGCTGGTGCTGTGCGTGGCGGTGTGCGTGCTGTGGGGGCGGAGCGGACATCACTCTCCTCGAAATCCGGTACAATGATCGGTCAAGCCGCGAGTCGATCAACTGCATGATGGTGTCTCGAACGGCGGGATCGTCACGGCTGCACTATGGAGCGTCGTGTTCGACACCGACGAGGCGTACGAGTCGCCAAGGTACGAACCGCTGCCGGGTGAGGTGCAACCGGCACCCAGTCGCCCGCCGGAAGATCGGCTGAACGCGGCCGGACCGCCGGATGAGCGACCTGAACATCCTGCTGGCCGACCTTGGAGTTCTGGGTCGATTGGGACAATACGCAGCCGCTGGCAACCTACCGCTTCCAGCCGACGACCGGGCAACGGCGTGGGTGCTATTTCGCTGCGACGTGCATGCCGTACTGGTTCCTGGCCGTCCTGACCGCGATCCCGTCCGGCGTCGTGGGGGAAGCGAGCAGGCTCGTGCCGATGGTGGCCGCGGAGAAGAGCCCCGCACGGCCGCGGCTGCGGCTACGATCTCCGCGCCCGCCCGGACCGCTGCCCGGAGTGCGGCACGTCGACGACGGGAGGTGCGACTTGAGCCACCGCCGCCGACGCTTCCGTGCCGCCGGGCGTCTCCTCCCCGCGCTGATCGGCGGGGCGGCAATCGTCGTTTGGCTGTCGACCTACTACCGCTGCCACGAGTTCCGCCTCGGCACCGGCCGGCCGTGGGGCGTGTGGTCGCTGTCGGTGTACACCGCGCCGGCCGGCTCGGCTTCGCGCCTGCTATCGGGAGGAACTGACCGTCAGCGATCCACACCCCCGGCGCGCCGCACGTTCGTCTGGCGCGCGCGTCGTACGCGCCGGCGGCTATCCCCGTTTCACCTACTGCTGCCGCGCGCGCGACGCGCGAGAGCTTCGGCGCGTCGGCCGGGCCCGTCCCCGGCTTGCCGGCGATCTGGCGCGTCGACACGTTCAACGTGCCGATCTGGCCGGCGGCGGTCGTCGTCGGGGCGTGGCTCGTCGTCCGCCGCCCGCATGTGGCACGCGACGCGCGGCCGCCGGGCGCGCGGGCAGTGCGTCGGCTGCGGGTATGATCTGCGCGCCAGCCCGGACCGCTGCCCGGAGTGCGGCACGTCAACAGCCGGAGGTGTGACTTGATCCGTCGCGGCCGTCCCCGTTTTCCGCCGTCGGGCGCGTGCTGCCCGTGCTGGTCTGCGCGGGGTGATCGCCCTGTGGCTCGCCACGTACTACCGGTGCGACGAGTTCCGCCTCGGCACCGGCCGGCCGTGGGGCGTGTCGTCGGCCGCGGCTCTACACCGCGCCGGGGCGGCTGGGGTTGGGGCAGCTCGGGAGGAACTGGCCGCCGACGACCCGGACCCGCGCGCCGGCGGTCGCTCGTGTGGCATCACTCGTCGTACGCGCCGGGCCGGTTCCCGCCGTCGCCGTTCATGATGCCCGACCGCTTCTCGCTCGCCGGCCCCGGCCCGTCGCAGGGCGAGGAGGCGGGGCGGATGGCGACGTGGCGCGTCGACACGGTCGGCCTCCGCTCTGGCCGGCCGCGGGCGTCGCGGCGGTGTGGGGGGTCTTCCGCGCCCGCCGGCACGGCACGGCGCGCGGCCGGAATCGCCGCGGCGAATGCCGGGACTGCGGGCAGGTTCTTGGCGACAGCCCCGACGGTTGCCCCACGTGTGATTAGCCGGCGGGGGCGAACGTAGCGCGGTGATCGCGCGACCGCGGCAAGGGCGAACGATGCCGGCGCGCGACGCGCGTTCCTGGCCGTCGCCGGCGGAAAATCCTTCGGCCGGGCCCGGCCCGGCCGTAAGATGAGCCGGCCCGTCGGAGGAGGCACGTCTGCTGGCCCGTCGTCCCGCGTATCCGCCGCAGCCATTCGTTCGCCTCGTCGTGGCCTTGGCCGCGGCGCTCGCGCGTTGTCGTTGGCGCTTCAGTCGCCGTCGATCGCGGCCGAGGGCGGTGAGCCGCGACTGACGGCCGCCGAGCGGCGGACGCGCGCGTTCTTCAAACAGCAGGACGAGACGCGGACGAAGGCGCGAGGAGACGTTCGACGCGCTGCCGCCGGCGCGGCGGTGGCGGCGGCTGGGGGACCTCGTGCGGATCGACGAGCGCGACGGGCGGCTGTCGGCCGAGGTGCGGCCGCCCGCCGAGGCGGCCGCGGGCCCGGCTGCGGGTGACCGGGATCGTCGGCGACTTCGAGGTCAACACGCGCGGCTCGTTCGTCGCCGCCGGCGGGCGGCCCGCGCGCCCGCTCGTGCGCCTCAGCCGCTACGACTTCGCCGCCCCCGGCCCCGACGCCACGTGGGCCGCCCACCTCAACGCCGGCGCCGGCTACCTCACGATGACGGCGCGAGAGCCCCGCGGGCCGCGTGAACCTCGTGCAGAACGCCGACGAGGTGCGGTTCGTCGTGATCCGCTGGTCGGCCGCGGGCGGGTTCCGCAACGTGCTGTCGACCCGGGCCGCGTCGCTCCGCGACCTGCGGGCGGCGCGGCCGGCGGAGTTCGAGGACCTCGTCGTGCCGCTGCTGGCGAAGTTCTCCGACCTCCCGTTCCTGCGCCCGGCCCCACCGACGTGTACGCGGCGTTCCCCGACCTGCCGGCCGACGCGGGCGTGACCGCGCGCGTGCTCGACCTGCTGCCGCAACTCGAGGCCGGCGCGTTCGCCGACCGCGACGCCGCCAGCCGCGCGCTGGCGGCAGCTGGGCCGCCGGGCGTGCTGGCCGTGCTGCGGCTGGATTCGGCGGCGGGGCCGGAGCTCGGCGCCGAGCAGCGCGGCCGGCTCAACCGCCTCCTCGACGCCGGGCGGCGGCGCGACTTCCCCGACGGCGCCGCCGCCGGCGGCGACGTCGGCTTTCTCGTCGAGTGCCTCGACGACCCCGACCGCGCGGTCCGCGACGCCGCCCGCCGCGCACTGGAGAAGCGGCTCGGCCGGTCGGTGCGGTTCGACGCCGCTCTCGACGGCGAGGCCCGCCGCGCCGCCGTGACGGCCGTGCGGCGGGAAGTCCTGCCCCGGCGGGCGGCGCGGCCAATCCCGGCGGAGGCCCCGGCGGCGCGGTGACGGGGACGGATTTCGCCTCGCCGCCGCCCCGACGGCTCGCTGTTTGCTACGCGCGGTGCTACACGTCAGTAGAACCGGATCGTGCGAGGCGGATTGAGGAACGGCCCGTTTCAAAATCCGCGTCGGCTCATGTGGTTCCCGCTTGGGCGGGCGTCGGCCCCTTCGGTGAACGCGGTGCGTTTGGCACCGCTATGATCAATCGTTAACCGGCTCGTCGTGCGGGCCGCTCGGCGCAGGCCGGGCCCGCGTTTGGGCGGCCGGTCGAGGCGAGAGAAGATGTCATGGCCGGGGTCGGTGCGGGGGCACCGCCGGCCGATGTGTGCGAGGACCGCGTGCTGGACCTTTACGTCGGTGTCGCGATCGTGGCCGCACTGTCGGCGATGCTGTTCGCGCTGGGCCTGCGGGCCGGGCGGCGGCTGCGGCCGGACGTGTCGACGCTGCTGGCCGTCGCGGTCGTCGGGTTCCTCGTCGCGTTCGTGCTGCGCTGGTCGCGCGGCGTGCTGCTGGCGCAGATCGTCCCGATGACCAACGCGATCGTCCTGGCCGACGCCGTGCCGCCCGCCGCGGCGCTGCTGGCGGGGCTGGCGTGGGCGCGCATCCCCGGCGGGGCGGGGCGGCGGGCGGTGCTCGTCGTGCCGCTGCTGCTCGTCGGCGTCCACCACTCCTACTCCTGGATGCTCGCCGACCCGCCGCCGCTGGCCAACCACTGGCGGCGGGGCGTGTGCGTGCAGACGTCGGGCGCGTCGTGCAGCCCGGCGGCGGCGGCGACGCTGCTGCGCGCGTACGGCATCGCCACCGACGAGGCGGAGATGGCCCGCCTCTGCCTCACGCGACGCAACGGCACGTCGATGCTCGGCCTGTACCGCGGGCTGCGGCTCAAGACCGCCGGCACGCCCTGGCGCGTCGAGCCGTTCGCCACCGGCACCGCCGACCTGCGCGCGTTCGACGGCCCGGCGATCCTCTCGGTCGGCATCCCGCGCGGCGGCGTCCCCGACGCGCGCTACGAGCAACTCTGGGGCTGGGTGCCCGGCGTCCGCCACACGGTCGTGGCGTTCGGGTTCCGCGCCGGCGGCGCCGAACTCGAGGTCGGCGACCCCGCCATCGGCCGCGAGCACTGGTCGGTCGACGATTTGCACGTCCTGTGGCAGGGTGAAGGCCTCCGCCTCGTGCGGCGGTAGGGCGGCTACTGCTGAGGAATTGAACCACGGAGCCACGGAGACACGGAGGTAGGAAGAGAAGTCGAGGATGGAAGGTGGTGGATCGCAGATGGAGGAAGCAAGGCCAGCGCCCCGCCCCCGCCCGTCTTCTTCCGCTCTCTATCTTCCATCCTCCATCTTCGCCTCTGTCTTCTCTCCGTGTCTCCGTGTCTCCGTGGTTTAACTCTCCCGTCCCATGCCCTCGCCGCGCCGCCCGGTGGGCCTATAATGCCCGCGTCCGGCGGCTTCTTCGTCCGCCGGCGGAGAGGAATATGCCAGCACCGCGCCGCGGCGACATCACGCCGTTCGACCACAACGATTCCGACGGCGACGCCAGCGACGCCCGGCCGGCCGAGCAGCCGCCGGCGAAGGTGGACGTCGCCCGCATCGAGCGGGCCGTCCGCGAGATCCTGCTCGCCGTCGGCGAGGACCCCGACCGCGAGGGGCTGATCAAGACGCCCAACCGCGTCGCCCGCGCCTACGGCGAGCTGATGGCCGGCCTGCAGGACGAGCCCAAGCGGCACCTCAATACGGTGTTCACAGAGCGGTACGACGAGGTCGTGCTGCTGCGCGACATCCCGTTCCACTCGCTCTGCGAGCACCACCTGCTGCCGTTCACCGGCCGGGCGCACGTCGCCTACCTGCCCGACGGCAAGGTGGTGGGCTTGAGCAAGCTCGCCCGCCTCGTCGAGGGGTACGCCCGCCGGCCGCAGGTGCAGGAGCGGCTCACCGGGCAGATCGCCGACGCGATGATGGAGGAGTTGAGCCCGATGGGGGCCGCCTGCGTGATCGAGGCGACGCACACGTGCATGACGATCCGCGGCGCCAAGAAGACCGGCAGCACGATGGTCACCAGCGCGCTGCGCGGCATCTTCAAGGAAAACCCCGCCAGCCGCGGCGAGATCCTGTCCCTCATCCACGGCACGGACGGGACGAGGCTTTGATCGCGGAAGAGTTTGAACCACGAAGGCCACGAAGGACACGAAGCGGTGGACACTGCAGATCATCGGGCTCCGCGCGTTCCGCCTCATTTTCAATTAGATTGAGCTTTGGCCCTGTGAACCGGCGCTGACGTGAAGGGACCCGCTTCGTGCCTTCGTGCCTTCGTGGTTCAAGATCTTTCCTACTGACAACTAGCAACTTCCCCTCCCCCGAGGTCCCCATGGCAGACGGCAGCCGCATCGAACAGTTCAGGAAGATGGCGAGCGACGACCCGACCAACCCGGTCGGGCACCTGTCGCTCGGGCGGGAGTACCTCAGCGCGGGGATGTACGCCGAGGCCGAGCAGAGCCTGTCGCGCACGCTCGAGGTCGACCCGAAGATCAGCAAGGCGTACGAACTGCTCGGGACCGCGCTGCTGCGCACGAACCAGCGCGACCGCGCGGTCGAGGTCCTCACCCGCGGCGTGACGCAGGCCGACGAGCGCGGCGACCTCATGCCCCGCAATGCGATGATGCGAATGCTCCAGGACCTTGGCGCACCCGTCCCCGCGGTAATGGAAGCCCGCGGCCCGGCCGTGGCCGTCGGCGAGGGGCAGGTGCTGTGCCAGCGGTGCGGCAAGGTGAAGCCGCGCCAGGGCCGCCAGCCGCTGCGGAGCGAGTTGGGCAAGGAGATCTACGAGAAGATCTGCGCCGACTGCTGGCGCGAGTGGATCGGCATGGGCACGAAGGTGATCAACGAACTGCGCCTCCCGATGAGCGACCCGCAGGCCCAGAAGATGTACGAGCAGCACATGGTCGAATTCCTCGGCCTGCGGTAGGTGGCGGCCGCGTGGCGCGCGGGGCAGGGGGACGCGGAATGAACAGGTGGCGTTCAGCGGACGTGCCTTCTGCGGCTGGGGGATTCGTATGGAAGGTGACAAGACGACGTGGATTCAGGGCGATGGCGGGCCTGCGATCGTTCTGCAATCGGCCGCCGTCCTTCGATGGCAGGGCGCCTCGAGCGGCGACGACAGCCTCATGAGAGGCGGAAGCGTCGAGGACGATTACGACGTGATCTGTCGAGGCGAAGGCCGCGTGCATGCCATCGAGCGGTACGGCAGGCAGATGCTCGTGTTGGACGACAGCGAGAACGCCACCTGTTTCACGCCCTCGGTCGCCGGTCAGGTCGTCATCGTTCAGGGGCTGGTAAGCGACGCCGAACTGAGCGAACTGGTTACCCGCGCGTTAGCACGCCCGGCATCCGAGTCCTTCCGCTTTACCGTGGTCGATAGCGTGCTCCGATTGCTGGTCGGAGTCGACACCGGCAGGGGCGAAACGTATGGCTACTCCGAAGCACCATGCCTGCCGGGCGAGAAGGTATGTGAGGTTTATCATATCGAAGAAGTAACCATAGTCGTTGTTCGTCCGGCGAATGCCGCCGCTGCCGATAAGGCCGCGCCACCATCATCGCCCCTGGGTTGAACTGCGACGGTACTCGGTACGTCATTCCTGTCGCCCGTCGGTCGTTCGTTGATCCGGCTTATTCCTGCGCTGTCTCCGCATCCTTCGCCCGCCCCCGCGGCTTTGTCGCCGGCGTCGCTCTCACCGGCGCCTTCATCGGCGGCGGGCGGGTGATGGCGGCGAGCAGGTCGTTCTCGTCGCAGGGGTGGGGCTCGACGACGTACGCGAACTTGCCGCCGCCGGGGGCGGTGACGGTCTCGGTCAGGCGGAACGCCTGGTTCACGTCCAGCGCGTCGCCGGGGCGGTAGCGGCGGGCGTCGTCCAGGCCCTTGATCAGCAGGCTCACGTCGCGTCGACTCGCGCGGAGTTTCGTGATTCCCTCTTCGGTGCCGACGACCGACTCGTACTCGTAGAGCGGGAACGTGGCGAGCACGGCCCCGTCGGCCGTCACCTGTTCCACCGTCGCCTTGCGGACGATGCCGGTCGTGCGATCGGCCTCGATCGGGCCGCGCATCGTCAGGCCGAGCAGGATCGCGTCGACGAGGCGCTGCCGCCAGGCCATCGCCCCGTCGCGCACCGCGTACAACGTGTCGACCCGCGCCGCCAGCGCCGGCCGCGCCCGGCGCGACTGCGCCAGCGCCGGCGTGGCGAGGGCGGCGC
>JAUJNJ010000126.1 GCA_030448225.1 Phycisphaerae bacterium | reverse complement strand
GATTGCCACGGAGCGGAACGGTCACATGAGCCCCTCGCGGGCGAAACTCCGCTCACCTCCCGCGCGTTGCCGCGTTCACAGCGCCGACCCCATGCCGTAAATAAGCGCGATGGATTCCGCCCCGCACGTATTTCGGCAGTCACGACTCGCCCCCGTCCTGCGACCGGCGCATGCATTCCTCCGTGCCGAGTCCGCCGGGGGCATCCTGCTGCTGGCCTCGGCCGTCGCCGCCCTCGCGTGGGCGAACTCGCCGTGGGGCCAGAGTTACCACGACTTCTGGCACACGAAGCTGAGCGTCGGGACCGCCGGGTTGTCGCACGCGATGTCGCTTGAACACTGGGTGAACGACGGCCTGATGGTCGCCTTCTTCCTGCTCGTCGGGCTGGAGATCAAGCGCGAGGTGCTGTTCGGCGAGTTGACCTCCCTGCGGCGGGCGAGCCTCCCGTTCGCGGCGGCGGTCGGCGGCATGGTCGGGCCAGCCCTGATCTACGCCGCCCTGAACGCGGGCGGGCCGGGTGCCGCCGGGTGGGCCGTGCCGATGGCGACCGACATCGCGTTCGCGGTCGGCGTGCTCGCGCTCGTCGGCCGGGCGGTGCCGACCTCGGTGAAGGTGTTCCTGCTGGCGGTCGCGATCGTCGACGACCTCGGCGCGGTACTGGTGATCGCGCTGTTCTACACGGACGACATCTCCACGACCGCGCTCGGCGTGGCTGGGGCGTTCCTCGCGGCCTTGGTGCTCCTGAACGTCCTGCGCGTCCACCGCCCGCTGCCGTACATGATTCTCGGCGTCGGCCTCTGGGCCGCGACCCTGTTGAGCGGCGTCCACGCGACCGTCGCGGGCGTGCTGCTGGCATTCACCATCCCGGCCACCCGCCGCGTCGAGGAGGGGCCGTACGTCGAGTACGTGCGGGAGCGGCTCGGCGAGTTCGAGCGGGACGCGACAGCGGTGCCCGACCGGATCACCGAGGATCAGAGCCACGCCCTGCACGGGATCGAGGAGGCGTGCGAGGCCGTGCAGACGCCGCTGGCCCGGGTCGAGCACGCACTGCTGAGACCCGTCGCCTTCCTGATCGTGCCGCTGTTCGCGCTGGCGAACGCGGGCGTGAACGTCAGGACCGGCGGCTTGCCACTGGGCAGCATGACCATGTGGGGCGTCGTGCTCGGACTGCTGGTGGGCAAGCCGCTGGGCGTGCTGCTTGCCTCGTGGATCGCGATCAAGAGCGGCATCGCAGCACTCCCAGAAGGCGGGACGTGGCGGCAACTGGTCGGAGTCTCCGTCCTGTGCGGCATCGGCTTCACGATGTCGCTGTTCATCGGCAACCTCGCGTTCCCCGGCAGCGCCGACCAGCTGGCGGCGACGAAGGTCGGCATCCTCGTCGCGTCCTTGCTGTCCGGCCTCGCGGGCGGCGCGATCCTCGTCGGGGCGGCAAGGCGCAATCCGAACGGGCGACGGTGAGCCGTCGAGGCGCCGTTGTCCCCGTTGTCGTCGCGCCGCGTTCCTGCTTCGCCGTAGTGCCCTGTGCCGTGTTTCCCGCCGAGGGACGATCATGAAAACGCCGGAACTCCTCCCCAGCGAGCACTCGGCCTCGACGAGCGTTGCGGCCGATGACCCCCGCGTGCCGCTCGCCGCCGAGCGGACCCTACTGGCGTGGATCAGGACGGGATTGGCCCTCATGGGCTTCGGCTTCGTCCTCGCACGCTACGACCTGTTCATCCACGAGCTGGCAGCCGCTCGGGGCGCATCGCCGTCGCCGGATCACTTGTCACACTGGGTGGGCATCGCGCTCGTCATGGTCAGCGTGCTGGTCAACGTGCTGGCAACCATCCGGCACGTCTCGTTTCTTCGCCAACTGTCGCGCGGCTCGCCGCCGCCGCCACGGGCACTCTCGCTCGGTACGATCCTCTCGATGGTCCTCGCGGCCTTGGGATTGTTGCTCGCCGCCTACCTCCTGGTGCGGGGTGGGACGTGACGAAGGGACGTCCGGGTCGGGTGCCGGCGATAGGAGGTTTCCCTACGCTCGGTCGCGAACTCCCCCCGATGCGGCCGCCACGGTCGCACGGTACCGTGGTAAATGGCTCTCCCCGCCAGACGGTGGTCTTGCGATTCGGGAGCGCATCGGATCGGCGACTCGACGGCGGCGGCAGGACATCCATGCCCAACGTGACACACCGCAAGGCGGCCCACCGGTACGTGCTGACTTACACCTCGGACGAGGACCTGAACGCGTTGTGCGAGGCGATCATCGGCCTTGCCGAGCGCCCGGACCTGGACTTCGAGATTGCCGACGCTCTGGCGCTCGCCGTCGCCGTCGCGGACCAGATGGTGCGGGAGGAGTTGAGGAGGTCCGTGGCCGAGCTCTGCCGCCCGAACCTGCGTCCGGCCCTCGATCGGTCGGGGCGAGCACCTACATGAACGGCGCACACGCTTCGCTGGGTTCTCGCGATAAACTCGGGGTCGCGGCGACCTGCGCGAGGCCGTCAAAGGTTCAGGATTGCCGCCCGATGACCATCGGCTCTCTCCAAGCTTCCCCGCCCCGGCGCCTCGCCCGGCGGCATGGCCACGGCCGGGCGTATATGCGGGACGCCCCGCTGGCGGGGCTATGGGCGCGGCGTCCTCCTGGTCGGGCGCGGCCCTGCTGGTCACGCTGGTGCTCGAACGCCTTGTGCAGAACAGCGTGTCGCCGCTGTTCTTCGTGGCCGTGATGGTCCGGCCTGGTACGGGGACTCGGCCCGGGCCTGCTGGCACGGCGTTGTCCGTCGTCGCCTGCGTATTTCTTCATGGGCCCGACCGGCTCCCTCGCTGATCGGGATGGACGACGCAAGCGTGCGCCTGGCCGTGTTCCTGCCGACGGCCGTGCTCGCGAGCTCGACCTGACCGCCATCCGGCAGCGGGCCGAGAGCACGCCCCGGCTGGGTACACGACGAGCTCGCCTGCGCGTCCGGGAGCGGACTGGCCGACGACGGGCGGCCAACGCTTCCCTGCGACTCCAGGTCGACGAGCGTCGCCGGTCGAGGTCACGCTGCGGCAGGCGGAGAGCGGTTCCGCCTCGTGATCGAGGGCGTGGCCGACCGCCGATCTTGTACGGACCCGCACGCGCGGTCGTCCAGGCTGGAACCCCGGGCGCAGCACGGATCAGCGGTTGGTCGAAGACGAGATCGCCGGCTGCGGCTTCGACCGATCTTCCCGCCGGAGGACGCGCCCGCGCGGTGACCCGCCCGCGCGGTGGATGCCGCCGCCATCGCCAGCCAGTACGAGGACGAGGGCCGGCGGGGTGCGGAAGGACGGGCCTGTGTTCTGGCCGACGAATGCGTCACTGCCCTGCGGGACGACGCCGGCGCGCGCGCGCGGGTTCGCCGTGGTCATGCGGGACGCGACCAGCATGACACTGGAACGCACGATCTGGAGGTCAACGAACGCGAGCAGCGCCGCATCGGGCACGACCTGCACGACAGGCCGGGCAACAGCTCACCGGCTTGGCGTTCCGCAGCAAGATGGGCACAACCTCGCGGCGAGTTTGCCGGCTGAGGCCGAGGAGGCCCGGCAGGTCGCCGCGGCGCGATCAACCAGACCATCCGGCACGCGCGGGACCTGGCCCGCGGGCTGGCACCCGGTGAACCTGGACGCGGAGGCCTGTGCCCGGCGGCAGCGGATGGCCGGCAAGGACGCGAGCTGTTCGGCATCCCCGTTCGACGTCGAGGCCAACGCGAGGCGTGCCCGTCGCCGACGACGCCGCGGCCGCCCACCTGTACCGGATCGCGCAGGAGGCCATCAACAACGCGGTCAAGCACGGCCGGAGCGCCGTATCACGATCCGGCTTCCTGGACGACTCCGACGGCCGCCCGGCACTGTCGGTCGCGGACGACGGGGTCGGTTTGACGGTCCGGGCGCTGAGGGGATGGGGCTGGACCTGATGAGCTGCCGGGCGCGGATAATCGGCGGCACGTTGGACGTACGGACGGAAGCGACCGGGAGCACTATGGTGACCTGCACCTGGCGCGGGGTACCGTGTACGCGCGACAGCGATCCCCGTGCGGCGCGGGAGACGCGAACCCATGAATGATCGGCAACCCGTCCGGCCGGCGGAGGAGCGGCGCGTGGTGATTGTCGACGACACCCGGTCGTCCGCGACAGGCTCGCCCGCTTCATCAACAAGGAGGCCCGACCTGCTCGTCGTCGCAGAGGCGGCGGACGCTTTGAGGCGGCTCGACGCCGTCGAGGCGACACACGCACGTCGTGATCGATCGACCTGTCGCTCCAGGGCCGCCCCGGGATTGAGCTGATCAAGGACCACGTTCTCGGCTCGGTTTCCTGGGTTGCCCGTCCTCGTGCTGTCGATGCACGACGGGTGCTGTGGGCCGAGCGGGTGCTCGCAGCCGGCGCCGGCGGCTACATCATGAAGTTCGAGGCGACCGAGAAGGTCATCGAGGCCGCCGCGCGCGTGCTGGACGGCGAGGTCTGGGTCAGCGAGCCGCATGGCGAGGCGGATGCCTGCAGAAGCTCTCGCGGCGGCCGCAGACGGAGACGCCCGACGGCTCGCCGCTCCACCGCCTGACCGACCGGGAGCTGGAGTGGTGTTCAATCGCTCGGCCTGGGCCTGACCGTGCGGGAGATCGCCGCGCGGCTGAGCCTGAGCTCTAAGACGGTCGAGGCCCACCGCGAGCACATTAAGGAGAAGCTCAACCTGAAGAGCAGCGTGGAACTGCTGCGGTACGCGATTGTGGAGACGCTCGATGAGCATTGACGCGCACGGCGGCCGCGGCGGCACGCGGCCGGTCGCGCAACGCGTGGTTCCCTCCCCAGACGCCGCGGGTAGGGCGTGTCCCTATGCCGCCGCGGGGATTCTCCCGGGGACGGATGCGGCTATTCACCGATGGCCGCCGTGGGCAGAAGCGTCACAATGGCCGATGGCCGCTACCCCTCGGGTCGTGCGGGGGCAGGCTCGTGCTTCGGTGGCAATGCAGCGTGTGTGGACGTGATGGCTTAAAGCGTCAAGGCCCCGGCAAAGCTGCGGAGGCGAAGCGACTCCGGGATGAAGCCGAGGACATACGGCGCGCCGGTTGCAGCTGGACACGAACCTTGGGGCCTTCGCGCGAGCAGAGGCCGAGGAGGTGCGGCGGCGGTTGCGGACTTGGACGAGAATCGAAAGATCTGGCGCCAGAGCATCCCGCCGATGACCGCCGTAGAGACTAGATATGCCCGAACACCGAAGAAACCGCCTGCGGCTCGCTCCGGCCTGTCGAGTAACAGTGCCACACTGATACGTCCGCGCTAGCCCCTTTGTGGGCGTCGTCGAAATTTCTCCTGACAAGGACCATGCCCATGCGTCGCGCTCCCCACGTTTCGTTGTCACGCCGCTCCAGGATTGATTCAAAGGCGTTCCGCACGGACGCGGCCGCGGTGCCCGCACGGTTGGAGCCGCTCGAGGGGCGCCGGCTTTTGGCCGCCGAGCTGATCAGCGTCACGCCGGCGGGCATCGCCGGTAACGGCGACTCGGGCGAGGCGTCGGTCAGCCAGAGCGGCCGCTACGTCGCGTTCACCAGCACGTCCAACGACCTGGTCGCAGGCGACACCAACGGCACGTCCGACGTGTTCCTCCGCGACCGCTCGACCAACACGACCATCCTCGTCAGCAAGAACCCGGCGACCGGGGCGATCGGCGATGACTCCTCGAGCGCTGCGAAGGTCACCAACGACGGCAACTTCGTCGTGTTCGCCAGCGGAGCCGGCAACCTGGTCGAGGGCGACAAGTCCGCGGCAGCCGGCGGCAACCGCGACGTGTTCCGCTACAACATCCAGACCGGCGCGATCGAGCTCGTCAGCATGACGGCGCTGGGCAATTTCCCCAACGGGGATTCGGGCGAGCCCAACGTGAGCGCCGACGGGCGGTTCATCACGTTCGACAGTCAGGCAGAGACCCTCGGCGGGCCCGACAACAACGAGGCCCGGGACGTGTTCGTCCGCGACATGAACCGCGGCGTCGGCGACGTGCTCGCCACGCGCGCGGTCAGCGTCGCCGCCGGCGGCAACGAGACCGAGACGATGGCCGACGCCACCTCGTTCGACCCGCAGATCAGCGACGACGGCCGGTTCGTCAGCTTCCGCAGCGCCGCGACCAACCTCGTCGCCAACGACACCAACGGCCTGATCGACACGTACGTACGCGACGTCCAGGAAGGCATCAACATCCTGGTCAGCGTCAGCACCGCGGGCGCTTCGGGTAACGCCGAGTCGGAGAGCAACTCGATCGGCGGCGAGGGTAACTTCGTCGCGTTCCGCAGCGCCGCCAGCGACCTCGTCCCCAACGACACCAATAACGCGCCGGACATCTTCCTCCGCAACATCGCGACGAACACCACCACCCTGCTCAGCGTCAACCGCACCGGCACCGCCAGTGCCCGCGGGCAGTCCCGGTTCCCGTGGCTCAGCGCCAACGCCGGGGCCGTCACCTTCAGCAGCAGCGCCACCGACCTCGTCGAGAACGACACGAACAACCAGGAGGACGTGTTCCTCCGCGACCTTGTGAACGGACCGATCTACCTGCTGAGCACCAGCGCCGCCAACAACGGCACCGGCGGCAACGGCGCGTCGTTCGACACGTACACGAGCCGCGACGGGGCGTTCGTCACGTTTACCAGCGAGGCATCCGACCTGGCCGCCGGCGACACGAACAACCGCACCGACGTGTTCTTCACCAACTCGCCGATCGCGCCGGGGCCCGACCCTGATCCTGGTCCCGGCCCCGGCCCCGATCCGACCCCGCCCCCCCCGAACCCGGACCCTGTCGTGGACACGACGCCGCCGACCGCGTCGCTCCCGCCGACCCAACCCGGGGCGACGCCGGGGTCGAGCGAGTACCTGTTCAACGTCAACCTCGCCGATGAGACGGCGCTCAATACCATTGCGGTCGGCAACGTCGAGGTGGTCCGCAACGGGGCCACGCTGCCCGCGACGTTCGTCAACGTCATCGGCAGCGGCAAGAGCGCCCAGGCGACCTACCGCGTGACCTTCCCCGCCCCGCTGTCCGCCGCCGACAACGGCACGATCAGCGTCAGCCTGCCGGCGGGCGCGGTGAAGGACGCCGCCGGCAACGCGGCCGCCGCGGCGACGCTGGGCGACATCGCCATCAACGTCGGCGACCCCAACGGGCCTAACCTGACCGCGACGATCGCGCCGAAGGTCCGCGGCGACACCGTCATCCTCGGCAGCAGGCAGGCCAAGGGCGCGGCCAAGGTCGCGGTGACCAACACCGGCGTGGCGGCGATCACCAAGCAGCCGGTCGTTGTCAGCGTGTTCCTGTCGGATAACCCGTCGCTCGACGCGACCGACACCCAGCTCGCCACCCAGACCAAGCCGTTGACCCTGAAGCAGGGCAAGAGCAAGAGGCTGTCGTTCAAGTTCAGCTTCCCGCCCACCGTCGGCAACGGCGCGTACTTCCTGATCGCCTCGGCCGACGCGAACAACGCGATCCTCGAGGCCAACGAGGGCGACAACGTGGCCGTCAGCGGGGCGCCGGTGAACCTCGCCCAGCCGTTCCTGGACCTGCGGGCGACCGTCGACCAACCCTCGGGCGCGCGGACCCCGGGCGGCGCGAGCTCGGTGACGGTGAACGTGATCAACGACGGCAACGTGCCGCTCACTCAGCCGGTCACGATCCGGCTCGCCGCCTCGACGGGACGCCTCCCGGCCGACGCGGCCGACCCTGGAGATCACGACCTTCACCCAGAAGCTGAGCGTCAAGCCCGGCGGCTACCAAGGCGACGCCGATCAAGTTCACCTATCCGGTGGGCCTGGCGGCCGGGACGTACTTCATCACCGCGGCGATCGACCCGCTCGGCGAGATTGCCGAGACGAGCAAGTCGAACCACCGCCGCCAGCGAGGGAGTGGCCATCGCCTGACCTCGCGCGGTGGGGGCCGGTCTGCCGTCTCGCACTCAGCCGCGCGCCGGGTGAGAGGGCCCGTTCCAGTCCGTGTCCTAACCGCGGTGAGTGCGCGGCCCCTCGGACGAACCTATGATGCTGCACCATTCTCACACCGCCCGTCGGTCGCCGCCGGACATCGGAGGCGGAGTGGTCCGGCGTCACCCGGTTCACGAGTTTGGCAGCGTCGGAGGGGCGCCGATGACCTCAACGTTGACCATCGTTTCCAACCGCCTGCCGGTCACCATTTCAGCAGACGGGACGGTTACCCGGTCATCTGGCGGGCTCGTGTCCGCCCTCGCAGGGGTTCGCCCCGAGGGCTTCGATACCGTGCGCTGGCTGGGCTGGCCGGGCTGCGACGCGACCCCGCACGAACGTGCGGCATTGACGGCCGCGCTCGACCGGGATCACGGGTGCAGTCCCGTCTTCCTCGACGAGGACGTCGCGCGCGATCACTACGAGGGGTTGTCCAACTCGTCCCTCTGGCCGCTGCTGCACTCCATGCCGACGATGTTTCAGTACCGCGGCGCGTGGTGGGAGGCGTACCGGCAAGTCAACGAGTCGTTCGCCGAACGCGTCCTCGACACGTCGTCCGACGACGGCCTCGTCTGGGTACACGACTATCACCTCATGCTCCTCCCGCGCCTGCTGAGGCAGGCGAGGCCCTCGCTGCGGATCGGGTTTTTCCTTCACACGCCGTTCCCCTCGGGCGACGTCTTCCGGTGCCACCCCCACCGCGAGACGTTGCTCGCCGGCCTGCTGGGCGCGGACCTGGTCGGGTTTCACACCTTCGGCTACCTACGGCACTTCCGCGCGACGGTCCTGCGGCTGCTGGGCGTCGACTCGGAAATGGCCTCGGTCCGCTACGACGGCCACACGACGTCCCTCGGCGTGCACCCGATCGGCATCGACGCCGCACGTTTCGAGCGCGAGATGTCGGGCGACGGGTTCAAAGAGTGCTGCCGCGCGTCCGCGCAGGCGTACGCGGGCAAGCAGCTGGTGCTGTCCGTCGAGCGTCTCGACTATACGAAGGGCATCGTGCGCCGGCTCGACGCGATCGAGCTGTTCCTGTCCGAGCTCGCGCCGGCGGAGCGGGACCGGGTCCACTTCCTCTTCATCTCCGTGCCGACGCGCGGGGGCGTGGACCAGTATCGCGAGCTGTGCGAGACCGTCGAGCACCGCGTCGGGCGCATCAACGGGCAGTACGCGACGCTCCACAACTCTCCGGTGCATTTCCTGCACCAATCCATCGGGTTCACGGAGTTGTGCGCACTGTACGCGCTGGCCGACGTCGCGCTGGTCACGCCGCTGATCGACGGGATGAACCTGGTCGCCAAGGAGTTCATCGCCTGTCAACCCGACATGCCCGCGTGCCCGGCCCGCGGGCAAGTCGGCGGACGGGTCGGGCCGGGCGTGCTGATCCTTTCGGAGTTCGCCGGCGCGGCGCAGGAACTGCCCAACGCGTTGACCGTCAACCCGTATGACATCCCCGGCATGGCGGCCGCCATCCGGCAGGCCCTGCGGATGCCGGCGGAGGAGCGCCGGCGGCGGATGTGGCCGATGCGCAACCGCGTGTTCGAGTACGACGCGGCCACCTGGGCGCAGAGTTTCCTTGCCGACCTGCTCAAGGTGACGTCGCCGGCCGCGCGCGTCGCGGCAACGGGCGACGGCGCCGAAGCGGTCGGCCGGCGACTCGAGCACGCGGTCAGGCACGGCCAGCGGGTCGGCCTCTTCCTGGACTACGACGGGACGTTGGCGGAGATCGTGCGCGACCCGGCGGCCGCGGCCCCGTCCGCCGAGTTGTGCAGCCTGCTCGAGCGGATCGCGACGACCGGCGCGGTAGACCTCGTCGTGGTGTCCGGTCGGACGGCGGCAGACCTGGTCCGTTTCTTCGGTCACCCGACCCCGTACGCGCTCGTCGCCGAGCACGGGGCGGCCGTCCGCTATCCCGATTCGGCGGAATGGCAGCAGCGCGACCAGAACGCCGACTTCGCCTGGAAGGGCGCCGTCCGCGAGGTGCTGAGCCTGTACCAGAGGTCCACGCCCGGCTCGCACGTGGAGGAGAAACGGACGGGGCTCGTCTGGCATTACCGGCAGTCCGACCCGGAGTTCGGCCGGTGGAAGGCGAACCAGCTCGTGGACGAGTTGTCGATCGTCGCCGCGAACAACCCGGTCGAAATCCGCCACGGCCGCAAGACCATCGAGGCGGCCAGCGCCAACATCCATAAGGCTGCGGCGGTCTCGCACCTGCTCCAAGATCGCAAATACGAACTGGTTCTACTGGCCGGGGACGACACCACGGACGAGTCGATGTTCCGGCTGGCGGCGCACGACGCCCGGATGATGACCATCCGGGTCGGCGAGGGGGAAACGGCCGCGCAGTACCGGCTGCCGGCGCCGGCGGCGCTGCGGAAGCTCCTTCGATTGGCGATCGTTCAGCATCCGCAAGTTACTCGGCCCGTCTCGCCCGTGCCGCTTCAATGCGTCCCGCCGCACGGGTGAATGAGGCCGTCCATCAGATGTGAACACGACCCGACGTGACCTCGGAGAGTCGGTTGAAGCACGCACACGCACGCCGGCCCGTGCAGCGCACCGAGTGGGCCGTCGCGCGTGACGGTGACGGTGACGGCGGCGGCCCGGTGACGCTCACGCTCCGGTGCAAACGCACCCGTCGCCGCCCAAACGCTGTACTTCGTCAACCGCGAGCCCGGACCGTCGGGTTGGCGGCGGCTGTCGGTGCGGCTTTACGGGTACGGCGAGTCCGGGGTCCATGTGGTCGCGCTCCGCGATCTCGCGCCCGGCGGGGTGCAAATGCTGCGGATCGGGCCCGCCGTGTCCGACCGGTTCGAACTGGCGTTCACCGACCCGGTCTCGGACACGCCGGGCTACACCGAAGTCATCGTCGGGTGGGATTCGGCGCCGTCACGACACGTGGTGTCATGA
>JAUJNJ010000006.1 GCA_030448225.1 Phycisphaerae bacterium | reverse complement strand
GTACTTCAACAACACGCGGCTCATCGGCTCCGACGCGATTTTCGACGAGGAGAACATCGACTTCGACTGGGGCGACGGCGCGCCGGGCGGCATCGACTCCGACAAGTTCAGCGCCCGCTTCACCGGAATGATCGAAGCGGACTTCACCGAAAAGTACACGTTCCACGCAAACGCCGACGATGGCGTGCGCGTGTTCGTGAACGGGAAGCTCGTGATCGACGACTGGAAGAACGGCGCCAGCGGCGAGCGCAGCGGCACGATCGACCTCGAGGCAGGCCGGCGGTACACGATCGTCGTCGAGTACTTCGAGAACACCGGCAACGCCAGCCTGCAGCTCGAATGGAGCAGCGCGTCGCTCCCGAAGGAGATCGTCCCGACCGATCACCTCTTCACGCGCTAACGACGGCCGTGCCGGCTGGTGGTCCGCAGAGGAGTTGAGCCACAGATGGGGCACGGATGAACACGGATGAGGAGAAGCGGAGGAATCTTCTTCACCTAATCTGTGTTCATCTGTGCCCCATCTGTGGCTAACACTTCTTACGTCTTTTGCATTCCTCCGCGTTCTCTGCGCCTCTGCGGTTGATTTCGGTTTGTTAAGCGGGCTTGCGCGCGGGCAGCACCGAGCAGTGGATGAGCGTGGGCACGATCGGCTCGGGGCGGAGGCCGGCTTTCGCGAGCATCGCGCGGTACTCGGCGCCGCTGTAGGCGCGGCCCTCGGTGAGGGAGAAGAGCGCGGCGGAGTAGAGGGCGATCGGGAGCGGGCCGTCGAGCTCGTCGTTCAGGAACACGTCGTGTACGAGCAGCCGCCCGCCGGGCGCGAGGGCGGCGGCGCAGCGGGCGACGATCGACTGGCACTCCGGCTCGTCCCAGTCGTGCAGCACGTTCGAGAGCAGGATCGTGTCGCAGGGCCCGGGCGGCTCGTCGGCGAACATGTTGCCCGGCACGAACTCCAGCCGCCCGGCGACGCCGCTGTCGGCGGCGAGCTCGCGGGCGACCTTCAGCACCTCGGGCCGGTCCCACACGACCGCGCGCAGGTCCGGGTTCTTGCGGAGCAGCTCCACGCTGTAAATGCCCGTTCCGCCGCCGACGTCGAGCAGGCGGCGCGCGCCCGGGAGCGGCAGCCGCTCGGCCAGCACCGGCGCGACGTTGCGGGCCCGGCCGGCCAGCGCCAGCGTGAGGCGGCGCGCGGTCGCCTCGGACTCCATCGCCGAGTCCATCCCCTCCTTGAAGATGTACGCCGCCCCCTCGTCCGGCCGCGCGCCCGACGGCTTGTTCGTGCGTAGCCGCTCGACCATGTCGAGCACGCCGGCCGAGTCGCTGGCGAGGCCGAGGTAGTCGCCGATGTAGAACGGCCCGCCCGGCAGCAGGTGCTCGCGCGCCACCGCGGTGAGGTCGAGCCGGCCGCTGGCGTGGCGCGTCAGCAGGCCCATCGCGCGCAGCGCCGTCACCAGCACGACCGCCGGCCGCCGCTCGATCCCCAACTCGTGGGCCAGCTCGTCCAGCGCCAGCGGCCCCGCGCCGAGGCGGTCGAAGAGGTCAAAGTACGAGACGGCGGCGGCGAGGATCTCGGTCGCGTGGTCGCCGCGGAAATGCTCGATGATCGGGGTCGGGTCGGTTTGGGGACTCATCGGCCGCAGTGTCGCTCAATCGACGGCCGGGGCAAGTGCGCCCGCCGCGCCAGGCCGGTCACCGTCACGGGCGGGGGCGGCGGCGCTGGCGGCGCTGATTGTGCGGCCGGCACCGTCATCTCCTTTGTCGGCGGCGGCAGGCGGCGCCTGCTCGGCGGTACGGGTCGCGGCGTCCACGGGCGTCGCCGCTGGCGCCGGTCCGCTCGCGACGTCACCCATGACAACACCCGTGGCCGGCGATCCCATCCGCCACGTCGGATCCGCCCGCCCGACCGGCACGGGCGCCACCGTGACCGGGCGAGTGATGGCCCCCGCGATCATGACCGTCTGCTGCTGTCGCCCGCTCATGATCGCCTGAGCCGCACCCGCGAGCAGCGCCCCCACCGCCCCGATTGCCGTCCAAAACCGCCACCCGCCGCGGCGGCCGCGCGGCTCCTGGTAGTCGAGCGTCATGACCGCGCCGTCCGCCGCCACCTCGTATCGGACGCAGAGCCGCCCCGACGCTTCACACACGAGCCGCTCGGCCTCGTCCCGCGGCATCGCCGAGAGGTTGTGGACGTGCAACTGGCACCCCTCGCAGAACCGGGTGCGGCCGTCGCCGCGCATGGCATCCCAAGGCTGCGTGCACGGATTTTCGACGCGAAGAACTTCGAGCGAGAGCGCGCGACGCATGGCGTGATCCTCCGCCGCCTTGGACGCGGCGACGGCTGCGGAGTTTCCGCGGCTATGGACGGACTTTGCGCGCGCGGGCGCGTGCGAGCTAGCGATGCTACTTCTTTGGCTCACTCGCGGCCGGGGGCTTGGGCTCGAGGCGCTTGGCGTGAACGCGGGCGACGTCGCCCATGTAATGCGGCTGTGCGAACTCGCCGGCGGCGAGGTCGATGTGCCGCTTGGCCGCCTTCGCGTCGCCGGCGGCCTCGTGGTAGAGGCCGACGTAGAGGTGGGCGTAGAACAGTTGGTCGCGCAGGCGCTGGGGGGCCGGCGCGCCGGCGGTGGCGGCGGCGATCACGTCGTCGGGCTTGGCCTTGCCGGCGTAGAGGGCGTGGATCTGCGCCATCGGCACCCGCGCGTCGCCGACGATCGGGATGAGCGACGCGCGCGCCTGCTCGACGCCCTCCACGCGGGCGACGCACAGGAAGTGCCACGCGGCGTTCTCCACGTCGCTCGGGTTGACCGTCTGGTGCTGCTCGAACTGCTCGCGCCCCGCCTCGTACTCCCCGGCGTAGTAGAGCGAGATCCCCCGCTGCCAGTGGTACGCCTTCTCGGCCGGTCGCAGCGCGACGACCTTGTCGAAGTCGGCGGCCGACTCCTTCACGCGCCCGAGCTTGAAGCGGGCGACGCCCCGCCGCTGGTACGCGTTGGCGTCCTTCGGGCGCAGCTCGACGACTTTGTCGTAGTCGGCCAGCGCCTCCTCGGGCGCGCCCAGGGCGTCGTGGAGGCCGGCGCGAAAGAGATATGGACGCGCGTCCTTCGGCGCGGCGGTCACGGCCTCGGTCGCGAGGGCCATGGCCGCCTCGTAGTCGCCGGCCGCGAGCGCCGCACGGGCGCGGCCGAGGCGATCGTCGGTGGCGTCGGCCCGGGCGGCGGTCGCCGGCGCGCACGCGATGAGCGCGATCAGACAGAGGCGGGTCAGGCGCGGGACGTGTCGCAGCGGTCGCTCCATGCGGCCGTGCCGGCCGCCGCTAAAAGTACATCGTTCGAACCTGGAATCTAGCCACCGATGGGGCACCGATGAACACCGATGAAAGGGAATCCGTTTCTATCGGTGTTCACCGGTGCCCCATCGGTGGCTAAGAAGATGCTCCGATCACGCTAGGCCGAGGACCTTGTCCATCCGTGCCGCGACGTCCTGCAGATGTTCGCGGCCGCCGCCGTTGACCTCGGACGTGGCCCAGCCGTCGTACTTCACCTCGGCCAGCGCCTTTCGCACCTCGGGCCAGTTCTCGTCCCCCTCGCCGATCTTCACCCACTTGTTCTGGTGGCTGTACCCCTTGAAGTCGAACTTCAGCATCCGCGGCCCCAGGGCGCGGATCCAGTCGGCCGGCGGCACGCCGTACTTGATCATGTTGCTGATGTCGAAGTAGGCGCCGACGGCCGGGTCCTGGAACTCGTCGACGTACTTCACGAGGTGCTGCGGCGTCGTCGAGGAAGTCGTTCCACACGACCTCGATCGCGATCTTCACGCCCGCGGCCTTCGCCGCCGGGATCGCCTTGCGGACCTCGTCGGCCGATCGCTGCCAGACCTGGTCGAAGTTCTCGGTCTTCGGGTTCGACACCTTCCCGGGCACGAGGAGCACGGTGGTGCCGCCGTAGAACGCGCGCAGTCGGCGATCGCGGTGCGCGGCCCTGGAGCCCCTTGGCGCGCACGGCGGCGTCGGGATCGGAGAGGCGGACGTCCCAGTGGATCGAGTCGACGACGCCGTGGATGTCGATGCCGGTCTTCCGCTTCGCGGCCAGCGCCTCGTCGCGGTTCACGCCGCTCGGGCTGTCGAGTTCGACGCCCTCGAAGCCGAGCGACTTGATGAGCTCGAACTTCGCCAGCACCGACCCCTTGATGTCGATCATGCCGAACTTCACGGCCTTGCGCAGCCGCGGGTACGCCTTCGCCTCGTCGGCCGCGAGCGGCGGGCTCGTCGACAGCGCGGCGGCGGGACCGAGCAGCGTCGCGGCGACGGTGCGGTTCAGAAACGTTCGGCGGGACGGAAACGACGACATGCGGGTTCCTCGTTTGAGACGGTACACCTCAACCAAATGACGGCAGCACCCGACGCGTAACGGAGGCGATTCGGTGCGTCACAGCGATTTGACTAATTGCCGAGACCCAGGGGCTTTATAGCCTCGGGCGGAAGCCCGATCCCGGACGAGCGAAGCCTCGACTCCGCCCGCCGCGATCGAAGTTCCCGTGGACGCGTCTCGACTCGCTTCCGGTCCCGTACTTATACCCGCGGGGCGCCGCTCCCGTGGCGTCCGCCCGCGCCGCATCAGACCACCCGCGGGCTGCGCTTCAATGTTGCTTTTGCGCCCGGGGCGTGGCAAGCTATGGGGTGTCGTGGAGCCGACGCCGCCCCCATCCTCACCTACCGCACGATCGACCTGCGGCGCGACGTCCGCCTGGCCGTCGCGCACCACGTCGACGCGTGCGTCGCGAGCTTCGGCAGCGACGCGCGGTTCAAGGGGGAGTCGTCGTACGTGAACTGGCTGCGGTCGCGGATCGAGGAATACCCGGACGGGCACGTCCTGGCCTACCGCGCGCCGAGTGCGTCGGCCAACTCGAACTGCAGGTGCCGTACGGGCTGAACGTTGGCTACGTGAACCTGTTCTACGTCGCCGGTCGCTTTCGCGGCCGAGCTACGGCCGCCTGCTCCACGACTACGCCGAGCGATACTTCCGCAGTTGGGAGGCCGCCCGCCTCCGGCTCCACGTCTCGCCGACGAACGAGCGGGCGGTCGGCTTCTACCGCAAGATGGGCTACCGCCTCGAACAGGTCGAACCCACAACTCCGGCATGTGGCTGATGTGCAAGACGCTCGAATGCCCGGTGAAGGAAGGGTCGAATCCCTGACCCGTCCCGACGCGCGGATCGAGTCATCTGTCGCCGACCCACCGCCCACCGTTTCGCGACTGGACCGAAGGGCCAAGAGAACGAAGACGATCGTTCGCAACGCCCCACTCACCCCCGCTTCACGGCCTGCCGTCCGATGTCGCGGCGGAAGTGCATCCCCTCGAACTTGATCTGATCCATCGCGTGGTACGCCCGCTGCGGCGTCCTCGAACGTCTTGCCGAGCGCGGCCACGCTCAGCACGCGGCCGCCGTCGGTGACGATCGTCTTGCCGTCGGCGCGGGTGCCGGCCTGGAAGACCTTCACGTCGGGCATCGCGTCGGCCTGCTCGATGCCGGTGATCAGCGCGCGACTTGAACTTCCCCGGATAGCCGCCGCTGGCCGCCACGACCGCGAGCGCGGGCCGCTCGTCCCACTTGAGTTGGACCTCGTCGAGCCGCCCTTCCGCGACGGCGAGCAGCACCTCGAGCAGGTCGCTTTGCGCGCATCATCAGCGGCTGGGTCTCGGGGTCGCCGAAGCGGCAGTTGAACTCGAGCACCTTCGGCCCGTTCGTCGTGAGCATCAGCCCCGCGTACAGCACGCCCTTGTAGTCGATGCCGTCGCGGACGAGGCCGTCGACGACCGGCACGAGCACGTCGCGCGCTCGATCGTGCGGAGGATCGCCTCGGTGACGACCGGCGTGCCGGTGTCGCCGTCGTCGACCGGCTTGTGGTCCTGCGCCGACTCCATCACGTAGATGTTGCGGCGGTCGACGACCGCGAGGATCGAGCACTCGGGGCCGGTCAGCATCTCCTCGATCACCACCCGCGCGCCCGCCGCCCCGTGCGCGCCCTTGCGCATGATCGCGTCGATCGCGTCGATCGCGTCGGACGTGCGGTAGCAGACGCTCACGCCCTTGCCCTTGGCCAGACCCGACGCCTTGACCACCAGCGGCTCGTCCTTGCGCCTCACGTACTCCTCGGCCGCCGCCGGGTCGGTGAACGACCGCGCCTCGGCCGTGGGGATCGACTGCTGGCGCATCAGTTCCTTGGCGAACCACTTGTCCGCCTCGAGCCGCGCGCCTTCCTTCGTCGGCCCGAACACCGGCACGCCCATCTTCGTGACGTGATCCGCGAGGCCCGCCGCCAGCGGATCCTCCGGGCCGATCACGACGAACTTGATGCCGTTGGCGCGGACGAACTTCTCGACGGCCGCGAAGTCGAGCGGGTCGAGCTTCACGTTGTCCGCGAGCTGCGCGGTGCCCGGGTTCCCCGGCGCGACGTACAGCGCCGTCACCCGCGGCGACGCCGCCAGTCGCCAGGCGAGAGCGTGTTCACGGCCGCCGTTACCGATGAGAAGAACTTTCATGCGCGCTGCGAGCTCCTGAGGGGTCGGGCCCGGAGGATATCAGGCCCACCGGCGGAAACAATTCACCACCGGCACCGCCGGACGCGCGACGCCCGACGCCCGGTACGCGCCGACGACGAGCCGCCCGCGCACGGCCGGTCCCTTGACCCCACCCCGCCCGCGCGATATCGTTCTTGCCCCTGTAGCAACGCATTGACGCACCCCGGGGCGTAGCTCAGTTTGGTTAGAGCGCTAGACTGGGGGTCTAGAGGTCGCAAGTTCGAATCTTGTCGCCCCGACTTGATCAGCAGCAGAAGGAGCCGGAGATCACCTCTCCGGCTCTTTTTGTCGGCCCGTCGCCCGCGATCGCCTCGGCCGCCGGGCGCCGCTTGCGTCGCGCGAGCGACGTACCCCCGAGACGGCAGCGAAGCCGGACTCCGGCACATCCGAGTTGGGCCGAATCAGTTGTCACACATCAGCCGGCGGCTCCAATGCGAGACAAGAGCGGACTTGGGCGGGTCGTCAGCCATCTGGATTCCACGGCTGATATGCGGATAATCGAAAGCGCCTCGCCGAGCCGCCGTCATCCTGATCGATCGTGCTTCTGGATTGGGGGAGGAGACGGTTCGTTCAGCCTTCCGGCGGCCCGCCGCCCTAGGGTGTGGCGACGCACTCGTAGCTCAATTGGATAGAGCATCGGTCTTCGGAACCGAGGGTTGCAGGTTCGAGCCCTGCCGAGTGCATTTGGACGGGATGAGGAGCTACGGACGCCGGGCTCCTCGCGGCATACTGAATCACGTACCGAACTTCACCCCCCGGCGTGCCGTTGCAGCGGATCAGCGGCGGCAGATGGACGCGAGACCGCGACCGGCGATCCCGACGCCGTCCGCGCGCTCCAAACCTTGCGTAGCCTTTCGCGTGACGGTAGTCGAATGGGATGCGAGTTCTGCTCACCGGCTCCTCGGGTTGGCTCGGCCGTTTCCTGGCGCCGCTCCTGCGCGACGCCGGGCACCGGGTCGTCGGCGTCGACGTCGCTCCCGGCCGTGACACGGGCGTCGTCGGCTCGGTTGCCGATCCCGCGGCGGTCGAGCGTGCTTTCGAACCCGGCGTCGACGCGGTGATACACGCCGGCGCGCTGCACAAGCCCGACCTCGCGCGTCACCCGGCGCAGGCGTTCGTCGACGTGAACGTGACCGGCACCCTCAACCTGCTGCGGGCGGCCGTCGCCGCCGGCGTCGGCCGCTTCGTGTTCACGTCCACGACGTCGCTCATGGTCAGCCCGGCCGTGCGCGCGGAGGAGGGCGCGGCGGCGGCGTGGATGGACGAGTCGTTCGGCCCGCTCGAGCCGCGCAACGTCTACGGCGTGACGAAGCTCGCCGCCGAGGGGTTGTGCCGCACGTTCCACCTCGAGCACGGCCTGGCGTGCGTCGCGCTGCGGACGCCCCGCTTCTTCCCCGAAGAGGACGACACGCACCGCCAACCCCCGGGCGAGAACCTGAAGGCTAATGAGCTGCTCTACCGCCGGCTGACGGTGGAGGACGCGGCCCGCGCGCACCTGCTCGCGCTGGAGCGGGCGCCGGCGGTCGGCTTCGAGGCCCTCGTCGTCTCCGCGCCGACGCCGTTCTCGCGCGATGACGCGGCGGCGCTCAGGCGCGACGCAGCGGCGGTGATCCGTCGCCTCTACCCCGACGCCGCGGCGCTCTACGCGTCGCGCGGCTGGTCGCTCCCGCCCGTCATCGGCCGCGTCTACGACGCCTCACGGGCCGAGCGCGCGATCGGCTTCCGGGCCGAAACCGACTTCGCCGCCGTGCTCGACGCGCTGCGCGAAGGCCGGCCCCTGCCGTTCGCGCACGACCCGGCCTACGTCTCGCCGCAAGAATCGCACCGCGCCCGACGCACGGGCTAGAACGGGTTGAACCACCGAAAAGGGTCTGGCGAACGTCACCGCAGCGTGGATACGGGCCTCCGCGTTGCACTTCGCCACACCGGCCGACTCCAGAGCATCGCGGCGAATTGCGTAGCGACCCGCCTTCGGGAGAACCGTGGGAGCAAGTGCCCGCGTCGTTCAATCGCCGTCCGGCTTCGGGCCGACCGTTTGCCCCGTGGAGCACGCCCCGGATCTCCTGCGCGACGACGGTTTACGCGGGTCGCGACTCCCGACTGACTAGCGGAAGCCGGTCGCCCGGCCCGCTCCGGCGGGAGTCGGAAGTCGGGGCGGGCGGATTGCCGTCGGGCTTGTCGTTGTCGCGCACTGGTCATGGGCTCTTCTGTAGCGGCGCCAGGTTAGCGTGCCCCCCTCGCCCACGTTGAAGTTCTCCTTGAGCTTCGCGGGTTCGCCGAATGCGCGGACGAGGGCGATGGAATCAAAGTAACTCGACGAAGCGATTCGGGCTTTCCATCGTCGTCGAACCGGATGACGCCGACGTAGGTGTTGTCGTACGTGCCACGCGTCGCAATCACGGGGACGTCGTCCTTGCTCCGCGATCACCACGCGCGGGCCGTCCGCCGCGTGACGGGAGGTGACCGGGAACCTCATCGATTCAAAGTTCGCGGGCAGGCCATCACACGGCACGTGATCGTCGGCCCTTGGGTTGTCCACCGACGTTGCCGGACCCGCCAGCGGCCTCCGGCGATTTCGGTTGCACCGCGCGCCGGGCCGCCGGCGGTCGCGCGGGGTGCCGGCGGACGTCGACAGGGCGAGGGCCGGACACGCGCAGCACGTTCAGGAACTCGGCCGCCGCACGCCCATCGGTTCGGCCCCCGGGGGCCAGGCGGTAGAGGGGCCGGCGGACTCGCAGGTCGCTCAGCCGGATGCGCGCGAGGGTGCCGGCCGCCAGTTCCGTCACGATCGCGAGCGCGGAGACGAGCGCCACGCCCGCGCCGCACGCGACGGCCCCCTTGATCGCCTCGGTGCCGCCGAGCGTCATCGCCGGCGCGGGCGCGAGGCCGACGGACGCGAACGCCCGCTCGACCACCGCCCGCGTGCCCGACCCGACCTCTCGCAGGATCATCGGCTGCGCGCAAAACTCCCGCGCCGTCACCGCCCGGCCGCGCCGCGCGAACGGGTGATCCGGCGGCGCGATGGCGACCAGCTCGTCCTCCGCGAACGCCTCGGCCTCGAAGCCGCCGCTCTCGGCCGGGCCCTCGGTGAACCCGAGGTCGAACTCGCCGCAGCCGAGGCGCCGCTCGATTTCGCGCGTGTTGGCGACCTCGAGGGCGAGTTCGACCTTCGGGTGCCGGCGGCGGAAGTCTCCCAGCACGGGCGGGAGCACGTACGAGCCGATCGTGAGGCTCGCGCCGATCACGAGCCGGCCGCGCTGGAGCCCGAGGAGTTCCCGCACCGCGCGCGACGCCTCCTCCTCCAGCGCACCGATGCGGCGGGCGTAGCCGAGGAGTAACTCTCCCGCCCCGGTGAGCCGGACGCCGCGGGGCACTCGGTCGAAGAGCTTCACGCCGAGCGCCACTTCCAGTTCCGCCACCTGAAGCGAGACCGACGGCTGGCTCACCAGGAGCTTGCGGGCCGCGCGGGAGAATCCCCCCGCCTCACCGACGGCACGAAAGAGGGCCAGATGGTTACGGTTCATTTCATAACGTTAACCTATGGATCTCATAGAAACTATGTCTTTGATATATGGTGACCCGGCTGCAATACTCGTGTGGTCGGCGCGGGTAGTTGTGCCGTTTTCGTAGCCCCGAAATGATCCCATGAGCGTAGCGAGCCCGGCGAACTTCAGCCTGCGCCGCGCGAGCCCGACCGGGCCGGCGACGCGCCCGGCCGCGCGCGGCGTGGCGACGCGAGCGGCGTACGTCGTCGCGCTCGGCCTGTGCCTCACGCCGTGGGCGGGCCCGCCGGTCGCGCTTGCGGGCGGGGTCGTGATGTCGCTGCTCCTGGGGAACCCGTTCGGCCGCGCCGGGCAGCGGGCGTCGAAGTACCTCCTCCAGGTGAGCGTGGTCCTCCTGGGATTCGGCATGGACCTGCCGGTCGTGCTGCGGGCGGGGGCGAGCGGGGCGCTGCTGGCGGCGGGCACGATCGGCGCGACGCTCGCGCTGGGCCATGTACTCGCGCGGTGGCTCGGGGTGGCGGCGAAGCCGCTCGCGCGGTGGCTCGGGGTGGCGGCTAAGCCGGGCGCGCTATTCGCGGCCGGCACGGCGATCTGCGGCGGGAGCGCCGTCGCCGCCGTCGGCTCGGCGACCGACGCGGACCAGAAGGACATCACGATCGCGATGGGCACGGTCTTCGTGCTGAACGCCGCCGCCCTCTACCTCTTCCCGGCGATCGGGCACGCGCTGGGGCTTAGTCAGGTGCAGTTCGGGACGTGGGCCGGCGTCGCGATCCACGACGTGTCGAGCGTCGTCGGTGCCGCCGGGAACTACGGTCCCGAGGCGCTCCGGACGGCGACCGCGGTGAAGTTGTCGCGCGCGCTGTGGATCGTCCCGCTCGTCATCGTGATGGCGTGGCGGTGCGGTCGGCCGGCGCGGGTGGCGGTCGAGAACAGCGCGTTCGGCTTTGACGTGCCGCGGCCGGATGTGCCGCGTTCGAGCCCGACGCGCCCGCCCCGCGTGAGGCGCGTCCAGGTCCCCTACTTCATCGGGCTGTTCCTCCTCGCCAGCGTCGCCCGGAGTTTCGCACCCGGCGTCGCGCAGGCTGCGCCGATGCTGACGCACGCGGCCACCGCGGGCCTCACGGCCACGCTGTTCCTGATCGGCGCCGGGATCACGCGCGAGACGCTCGCGGCCGTCGGCTGGCCGCCCCTGCTCCAGGGACTGCTGCTCTGGGCGTTTATCAGCATGACATCACTCGCGGCGATCCTGGCGTACGCGTGAAGCGTCGTCGCGCGTCGCGCCTCAAGACTCGTCCGACTCGAGGTGTAGGGTTGCCAGCGCGCGATCCCGAGGAATGACGATGAAACCCTCTAACTATGGGAGACCTTCTCGTCCCGAGACGGATCGTCGCGGTCGCTCCTCGAAATGACACGGATCCGTAGTCGCGTCTGCTACACTCGTCCTGGATGCGTCCTACCGCTCCGCCTGGGTACCAGTCGTAGGCTTTGAACGCAAACCTGAAGAGGTGACGTGCTCGCGACGTGTGACTGGCGGGACGCGTTTGCCGCAAACGACGAACCCCCGCGGCGGGGCCGCGGGGGTCGGGATGAGTGAGAGGCCAACCGGGAAACGCCAGCCCGGTCGGGTCGGGTCGTCAGGTCGGGGTGCCGCCGCCGCCGGGGTTGTCGGCGTCGGGGGAGCCGTAGGCTCGGGCCGCCCCGCCGTCGCCGCCGGCGTCGGCCGAGCCGGCGGTGCCGGTGACGCCCCCGCCGGGCGCGCTCGTCGCGCCGACCGTGGGGGCCGGCGTGGCGCGGGGCGCGGTGTCGTCGGCGGGCGGGGCGTCGAGCGGCTGGGCGCCGGCCTCGCCGAACTCGTCGTCGGCGTCCTCGATGTACACGTCGTCGAGGTCGGTCGCGTCGACCTCGCGGCGCATCAGGTAGTAGATGATCGTGTTGATCGAGAAGTAGAACGAGATCGCGTACGCGCCGAGCAGCCCGATCACGAGGTAGACCCACAGCGAGATGAACCCCGCCGACGCCTTCTCGCTCCAGGCGAGGTGGTCGTAGTTGATCTGGAACGGGAGGCTCTCGGGCTGCGGCGTCGGCCAGATCTGCACGAACGTGCCCGACTGCGGGTCGCTCGCGCCGTGCCAGTACATCCCCGCCTCGCCGCCGAGCCACCAGCCGACGAACGCGTGCGTGAGCCGCAGCGCGACGAAGAGGAAGAAGCGGACGAACGTGTACGTCAGCGCACCGTAGACGATCGCGACGAGCGTGTAGAACAGCATCCGCCACGGGCGGGCGAAGACGTAGCTGAAGCTGCGGCTGATCGCGTCGAAGCTGTCGGAGCCCTCGACGGCGATCGTCGGGTACATCAGGTTGAAGCCGCCCACCGTGCCGAGCAGCACGAGCGTGGCGACCACGCCGGCCACGAGCGCGAAGATGAAGAAGATGCCGGCGACGATCGGGCCGATCACCGGGATGTAGAACAGCAGCCCGCCCAGCGCGACGGCGGCGGCGATCACCAGGACGATCAGCAGCGGGATGAGCGGGGCAAACACGAACGAGAGGACCTTGCTCGTCGAGAACCGCAGCGCCTGGCGCACCGAGATCTTCTCGTCGCGCGCGACGTGCACGGCGGCGATGCGGGAGATCGCGCCGCCGAACACGGCCCACACCAGCAGGAACCACGTGATGAACAGCAGGAAGTAGACCGGGTGGTTCGTGAACAGCCACATCGGCATCGCGAGGAAGCGCGCGGACGCCCGACAGGATCGTGAACAGCCCGCCGCCCATCGCGCCGGCGATCACCGAGTTGATGGCCGCGACCTCGTGGTCGAAGAACGTGATGAAGATGCCGCGCGGGTTGCCGGCGTCGCCGTACTGCGGCGCGATGTACAGCCGGTCGCCGGGCTGCACGAGGTACTGGTCGGGCCAGATCAGGTCGAGCGTGCGGCCGCCGAAGTAGATCAGCAGCAGCGCGGCTGCAGCGAGGATCAGCTTCGACGGATGGACGGCGATCCGGAATGCGCGGAAGAGGTTGGTGAACGGGAAGACTTCCCGCCAGTGGATGCTCCGGACCGCCTGCGCTTCGTCCGCCATGGACGTGATCTCCTTTCCCGAGAGACGCGACCGGCCCCCGAGAGGAGGGGCCGCCGCGGCGGCGCGGCGGTCCCGAGGACCTGCCCGCGCCCGGCGGCGGCCGCAGTATAGTCGCGGCCGTAACTGGTTCAAAGGCAGCGAAGTACGAGGACGGGACCGGAGCGACGCCCGCCCGGGATTCGGACGGTGTCGGACGGCGCGCCGAGCCTTCCGCGAGTTGTCGGAAGATCCGGAGGAATGCCTCTCGGGCGGGCGTGGCAAGCCCCATCTAGCCGGCCCGCTTGCGAGCCGCGTCGGACAGCGCTCCGAAATGCGATGGCCGCGTGCGTTGCCGTCAGCAGATGCGTCGCGAGCGCGCGTTGCGGGATGAACGGCACCGACCGCGCGTTTTTGGGGCCGTGGGAGCAAGCTCCGACGGCCTTCGACCGACGACGCCTGCACCGTTGGCCCACGATGCCCTACCGATCGTCGCCCGGCCGGTCGGCGGTGGGGTCGCTTTCGTCGGTGTCGTCGTCGGCGACGAGGATCTGGTACTTGCCGTCGAGCCAGCGGCCGAGGTCGACGAGCTTGCATCGCTCGCTGCAGAACGGGTACGTGGTCGGCCGGTCGGGCTCGTCGTCGGGCACACGCTTTGCAGATCGGGCAGTTCATGGGGACCTGCGGGGGAACGTAGCGAGTTGAAGCCCGGGGACCGGCGGCGGAGCCGCGCGGCTCGTCGGCATTCTGCGCGGTGCGGCGTTGCTCGTCCTTCAGCACCGAGGGCGACCGCCGCGTCGCCTACTTCTTCTTTGCAGACTTCGACGGCGTCTCCGCCGGCTTCGGCGCGGGCTTCGACTCCTTCGCGGCCGGCTTGGCCTCGGCGGGCGTCGACTTCGTCTCGGCGCGCCGGCGGCGAACGCCTTCGTATCCTTCGCGTCGGACTTCGTCTCGGTCGTCGCGCGCGTTGCCGCCGGCCGAATCGCTCTTGGCGGCGTCCTTGTACGAGTCGGAGCGGTAGTCGGTGATGTAGAACCCGCTCCCTTGAAGATCAGCCCCGCGCGTGCCGAGCAGGCAGCTCACCTTCGACTTGCCACACGACGGGCACTTCTTGATCGGCGCGGCCGTGATCGAGTGGAACTTCTCGAACGCGTGGCCGCAGGCGGAGCACTTGTATTCGTAGGTGGGCATGGAGTGGTAGTTGCCAGTTGAGAGTTGCTAGTTCCTAGTGGCGAAAAGGACGACGCGCCCGGTTGCTGCACTGCCAACTAGCAACCAGCAACTGGCAACTTCTGCTACGACGAGCGGCTCACGGCGACCTGCGCGGGGCGGAGGGTTCGCTCGTGGAGCGCGTACCCCTTCTGGAGCACCTGCACGACCGTCGGGCCCTTGCCGGCGTGCTCGGGGGCGTCCTGCTGCATCAGGGCCTCGTGGCGGGCGGGGTCGAACGGCTCGCCGGCCTGGGGGGCGACCTCCTCGACGTGCTGGTCGCGCGGGACCTTCATCCACTGGTCGTGCACGATCTGCATCCCCTTCAGGATCGACGCCGCGTCGGCCTTGGCCGGGTCGACGGCGAGCGCGCGCTCGAAGTTGTCGATGACCGGCAGCAGGCTCTTGATGAGCGAGCCGTTCGCGTACTGCAGGCGCTGGTCGAGCTCGCCCTGCATGCAGCTCTGCGCGTTCTTGAACTCGGCCGTCGCGCGCCGAGCGCCTGAACAACTCGTCGCGGCTCGGCAGCTTCTCCGCCTCGCCCGCCTGCGGCTGCCCCGCCCCGTCGGCGGGTTGATCGCCAGCGGCGGCGGCGGCGGCATCGCCGTTGAACTCGTTCTCGTCCTCGATCGGTATGCGGGTCATGGAAGTCTCTCGTTGTCGCTCTCGGTCACCTGCTCACGGCCGGCTCTCAGCACCCGGCAGAACTCGGCCCACGTTGCGCGAGCAATCCAAACTCCGCAATCCAAAATCCACTTTACTCGTCGCCCTTGATGAGGTTCTTGAGCTTGTCGAGGAACCCCTTGCGGTGCGGCATGACCTTGTCGTCTTCCGTGTGCGAGAACTCGCGGAGGAGCTGTTTTCTGCTTCTCCGTGAGCTTGCGGGGATCTCGACGAGGATCTGCACCAGCTCGTCGCCGGTGCGGTAGGACCGCACGTCGGGCAGGCCCTTGCCCTTGAGCTTGAAGACCTCGCCGTGCTGCGTGCCGGCGGGGACCTCGAGCGGCTCGGTGCCCTTGAGGGTCGGCACGTCGATCTTCGCGCTTCGCGCCTCGGTGAACGAGATCGGCACCTGGCAGACGATGTCGTTGTTGTGCCGCGTGAACATCGGGTGCGGCTTGACGACGATGTAACAGTGCAGGTCGCCCGGCGGCCCGCCGGCCTCGCCCGGCTCGCCCTCGCCGGCGACGCGGACGGCCTGGCCCTCGTGGACGCCGGCGGGGATCTTCACCGTCACCACGCGGTGCTTCATCTGCCGCCCGGTGCCGCCGCAGTTCGTGCAGTGGTCCTTGACGACGGTGCCCTTGCCGCGGCAGTTCGGGCAGGTGGTGACCATGCGGAACATGCCGCCGAAGCCCTGCTGGGCGACGCGGCCCTGCCCGCCGCACTGGACGCAAACGACCGGGCTGGTGCCCGGCTTGGCGCCCGAGCCCCGGCACTTCTCGCAGGCGTCCTGCTTCTCGAACTCGATCGTCTTCTCGGCGCCGTTGGCGATCTCCTGGAGGCTCAGCTCGACCTGCGTCTCGAGGTCGAACCCGCGCTGCGCGCCGCGGGCCGGCGCCCCGGCCGCCCCCCCCGGGCCGCCGCGGGGGCGCCTGGGGCCGAAGGACCCGCCGAAGATGTCGTCGAACATCGAGAAGATGTCCGTGACGTCCATGTGCGAGAAGTCGTGCTGGCCCGAGACGCCGCCGTGGCCGAACTGGTCGTACCGCTGGCGCTTCTTCTCGTCGGAGAGCACCTCGTAGGCCTCGGCGCACTCCTTGAACGCGCGCTCGGCCTCCTCCCGTCCGTCGCCGTTGTTGCGGTCGGGGTGGTACTTCATCGCCAGGCGGCGGTAGGCGCGCTTGACCTCCTCGCCGTCGGCCGTCCGCGAGACGCCCAGGACCTCGTAATAATCACGCTTGGTTGCTGCCACGCTCATCCTACGTCTGTCTATCGCTAAAGGTCGATGCGGCCCGCTCACCAGCCCGAAAAGGCGATCGCCGCCGCGAGGAGCAGCACGGCCACGGCAGCCAACAGGACGGCCGGGGCGAGCAGGATCGCGCACAAGAGGAGGCACCCGACCTGATCGCGTTCGATTCCCCGCCTGCGGGGCCGCGGCGAGCGGTAGTTGAGCTTCACGTTACCGGCCACCAAGTGCCCGCGCCGCCCGGCGCGGGCGGCCCACGCGTAAGTCGCGTCCGGTGCGGCGACGCATCTTACGCGGCCAGGAGGCGTTCGATCACGCGGCTGGTCACGCGCTTGGCGCGGGGCTCGGCGTCGGCGAACGGGGAGCCGGCCCCGGCCGACAGTTGCGTGAGCGGCCGGCCGCACGCCTCGACCATCCCGCCACTGATCGTCGCCTCGATCGCCTCGTCCAGGTCGTCGTGCACCCGGAACGCGTCCAGCAGGGACTCGTATTCGTTGTTCATCCGTCATCACTCCCGCAAAAGCACGAAGGCGCGAAGATCCCAATGTCTATCTTCGTGCCTTCGGGCCCGGCGGGATGAGTTTTACCGGACGGTGGAGTCGGAAAACTTTGAAAACTCGGAGAACACGGAGACCACGGAGCCGGATTCGAAGAAGATCTCAAACCCTTCTTCCTTCTCCGGGCGCTCCGTGGTCTCCGCGAATTCAAATCCTCGGCCGCGGCCGGGCCTAGGAGACCGCGCCGGCGACGAGCGGGTCCTCGTCGCCCTTCTTCTCCTTCAACTCGGTCAGCAGCACGTCGGTCGTCAGCGCCAGCGCGCTGACGCTGGCGGCGTTCAGCAGGGCCGTGCGGGCGACCTTCGCCGGGTCGATGATGCCGGCCTTGAACATGTCGACGAACTCGCCGGTGGCGGCGTTGTAGCCGAAGGCGGGGTTCTTGTTCTCCAGGATCTGGTCGACGATCACCTCGCCGTCGTCGCCGGCGTTGTCGGCGATCTGGCGGGCGGGGCTGCGGAGGGCGGCGGCGAGGATCTCGAAGCCGACCTTCTCGTCGCCGCGGGCCTGGCGCTTGCCGTTCTCGACCGCCTCGATCGCCCGCAGGAACGACACGCCGCCGCCCGGCACCACGCCCTCCTCGGCCGCGGCCTTGGTCGCGTGCAGCGCGTCGTCGATCAGGTCCTTGCGCTCCTTCATCTCGGTCTCGGTGTTCGCGCCGGCCTTAATGACCGCGACGCCGCCGGTGATCTTCGCGAGGCGTTCCTGGAGCTTCTCCTTGTCGTAGTCGCTCGTGGTCTTCTCGATCTGGCTGCGGATCTGCTCGGCCCGGGCCTGGATGTCGCGCTTGGAACCGGCGCCCTCGACGAGGAGCGTGTTGTCCTTCGTGACGACGACGCGCTTGACCGAGCCGAGCTGCTCGAGCTCGACGTTCTCGAGCTTCAGACCCAGGTCCTCGGACACGAACTCGCCGCCGGTGACGACGGCGAGGTCCGCCATCATCGCCTTGCGGCGGTCGCCGAAGCCGGGCGCCTTCACGGCGCAGATGTTCAGCACGCCGCGGAGCTTGTTCACGACGAGCGCGGCCAGCGCCTCGCTCTCGACGTCCTCGGCGATGATCAGCAGCGGGCGGCCGCCGGCCACGACCTTGTTGAGCAGCGGGAGCAGCTCGGCGAGGTTCGAGATCTTCTTCTCGTGCAGCAGGACGTAGCAGTTCTCCAGCTCGGCCTCGAGCGTGGTGGGATTGGTGAGGAAGTAGGGGCTGAGGTACCCCTTGTCGAACTGCATGCCCTCGGTGTACTCGAGCGTCGTCTCGGTGCTCTTGCCCTCGTCGACGGTGATCACGCCCTCCTTGCCGACCTTCTCCATCGCGTCGGCCATCACGTTGCCGATGTGCTCGTCGCCGTTGGCGGCGATCGTCGCGACGCGGCTTGTAGTCCTCGCGCCCTTCACCTTCTTCGACAGGCCGGTGATGAAGTCGGCGGCCACCTCGGCGGCCTTGAGGATGCCGCGGCGGATCGTCACGGGGTTGTGCCCGCCGCTCGTGACGTACTTCAGGCCCTCGGTGTAGATCGCCTCGGCGAGAACCGTGGCGGTCGTCGTGCCGTCGCCGGCGACGTCGCCGGTCTTGCTGGCGACGGTCATCACGAGCTTGGCGCCCATGTTCTCGAAGGGCTGGGGAGCTCGATCTCCTTCGCCACGGTCACGCCGTCCTTGGTGACGCGCGGGCTGCCGAACGACTTCTGCAGCACCACGTTGCGGCCGCGGGGGCCGAGCGTGGCCTTGACGGCCCGGGCGAGTTGCTGGAGCCCCGTCGCGATCTCCCGCCGCGCGCCCGTTTCGAACATCATCTGTTTCGCTGCCATGGAAGAACTCCGGAAGTTGCTAGTTGTCAGTTGCTAGTTGCTAGTAAAGGTCAGTCAACCGGTCGCCGTGCTCTCAACTAGCAACTGACAACTGGCAACTAGCAACTTATTCGCTCGCCTACTCGAGCACGCCGAGGATGTCCTGCTCGCGGAGGATGACGAACTTCTCGCCCTCGACCTCCACGTCGGTGCCGCTGTACTTGCCGTAGTAGACGACCTCGCCGGTCTTGACCGCGACGGCGTGGCTTGCCGTTGTCGTCGAGCTTGCCCTGGCCGACGGCGATGACCTTGCCCTGCGTCGGCTTTTCCTTCGCCGCGTCGGGGAGGTAGATCCCGCTCTTGGTCTTCTCCTCGGCCTCGGTCTGCTTCACGATCACGCGGTCCGCCAGGGGCTTGAGTTTCAGTGCCATGATTGATTACCTCGTCCTTGGGCGGAAGTCCCCGCCGCTCCTTCGACCTTGTTCATTCCGCGAACCGGCGGGCGATCCCGCCGGCCCGGCTCGTTGATTTCGTCACGGCCGCGAGGGCCGCCGCCGCCGCCGCCGTTAGCGGTAGATCCACAGCACGACGGCGACCACGACAACGGCCGCGACCACGATGCCGACCGTGGTCATGCTCCACGGCCGCTTGCGACGGCGCCCGTGGTGGTGCAGTTCGGCGAAGTTGAGTCGCGGCTTATCGCCCAGGTTCGCCACATGGTCCTGTGAGGCGTACCCGCGTACGCCGTCGATCCGTTCGTCCCACATCAGCGTGCCGCGGCACGCCCCGCTTCTGTCAATCTTCGAAGATCAGATGCTTCACGTACGCCCGAAGGAAACCGGCCATGCGAGCACGCAAACGATTAACCCGATGGCCGTCGCCCAAGAGATGGCTGAGATGAGCCACCCCGGGATCGAATACCGCTCCAGACCCGCCAGCCATTCGCGGTGCCGCCGACGTGCGGTCCGGCGACGCCATTTCCTCACGGCGTGCCTCCGCGGCTCACATCATCCCGTCCATGCCGCCCATGCCCATGCCGCCCATGCCACCCATGCCGCCGCCGCCGTGGTCGTGGTGGTGGTCGCCGCCGCCGTGGCCCTCTTCCTTGGGCTTCTCGACGATGATGCAGTCGGTGGTCAGGAGCAGGATCGCCACTTCCGCGGCGTTCTGCAGCGCGGTGCGCTCGACCTTCGTCGGCGTGATGATGCCGGCCTTGACGACGTCGACGTACTCGCCGGTCAGGCGTTGTAGCCCTGGTTGTCCTTGCTCTCCATCACGCGGCGGACGACTACGCTGCCGGGCGTGCCGGCGTTCTCGGCGATCTGGCGGAGCGGCGCGGTGACGGCCTGGCGGATGATCTTCACGCCCGTCGCCTCGTCGCCCTCGAGCGGCTCGGTGCCCTTCTTGTTCACGTCGAGCGACTTCAGCCCGGATCAGCGCCACGCCGCCGCCGGCGACGACGCCCTCTTCCACCGCCGCGCGGGTCGCGTGCAGCGCGTCCTCGATGCGGGCCTTCTTCTCCTTCAGCTCGGCCTCGGTGGCGCGCGCGACGTTGATCTGCGCCACGCCGCCCGCAAGCTTCGCGAGGGCGCTCCTGGAGCTTCTCCTTGTCGTAGTCGCTGGTCGTGATGCCGATCTCGTTGCGGATCTGCCCGATGCGGCCCTGGATCGCCTCGCTCTCGCCGGCGCCCTCGATGATCGTCGTGTTGTCGTTGTCGATCGTGATCTTCTTGGCCTGGCCGAGGTGTTCCATCTCGACCTTGTCGAGCTCAATGCCAGGTCCTTCATGATCGCGGTGCCGCCGGTGAGGATCGCGATGTCCTCGAGCATCGCCTTGCGACGGTCGCCGTAGCCGGGGCCTTGACGGCCGCGACGTTCAGGATGCCGCGGAGCTTGTTGACGACGAGCGTCGCCAAGGCCTCGCCCTCGATGTCCTCGGCGATGATCAGCAGCGGCTTCTTGCCCTTCTGGATCTTCTCCAGCAGCGGGATGAGCTTGGCGGCGGAGCTGAGACGAGGACGAACGCCTTCTCCAGCTCGACGGTCATGTCGTCGGGGTTGGTGATGAAGTTCGGCGAGAGGAAGCCGCGGTCGAACTGCATGCCCTCGACGTAGCTCACCTCGGTCTCGAGGCTCTTGCCCTCTTCGACGGTGATGACGCCGTCCTTGCCGACGCGGGCGAACGCCTCGGCCATCGTGTTGCCGATCTCGCGGTCGTTGTTGGCCGAGATCGAGGCGACGTTGGCGATGTCGTCCTTGCGGGTGGCGTCGACCGGGCGCGACTGCTTCTTCAGCGCCTCGGTGATCTGCTCGACCGCCCGGCGGATGCCGCGGGCGACGGCCATGGCGTCGGCGCCGGCGGTGACGGCGCGGTAGCCTTCCTTGAAGATCGCCTCGGCGAGGACGGTCGCGGTCGTCGTGCCGTCGCCGGCGACGTCGGACGTCTTGCTGGCGGCTTCCTTGACGAGCTTGGCGCCGATGTTCTCGTACTTGTCCCTGAGCTCGACCTCCTCCGCGACGGTGACGCCGTCCTTGGTGATCGTCGGGGCGCCCCACCCCTTGTCGATGACGGCGTTGCGCCCGCGCGGCCCGAGCGTGACCTTGACGGCCCGCGCCAGCTTCGTGACGCCCGCCAGCAGCGCCGAACGCGCCTCGTTATCGAAGGCCAACATCTTTGCGGCCATGAATCCACGTCTCCTTTCGAGTCGTTCCAGAACGTTCAAATGTCGAGTCGGGGGACCCGGCGGCCCGCGCGTGAACGCGAGCCCAGCCGGGGAAACGCCCGGTGTTGCCTCGCCCATTAACAAAGCGGGTGCCGAACGGACGCCAACCGGGCGATGACGTAACTTCCGGAATTTGAGTGACTTAGTTCCGCGATTTGGTTCGCCCGAAGTCGGGCGTCACTGTCAGGGTGGCAGGTGGTGTGCAATGCCCGCGGGAACGGTTGCCATTGTGGCAGGAGGTTGAGCGAGAGCCGCCGGGAGCCGCGGATGGCGGACCGTCGGCGGAGACGAATGCGTGTAGAGGTGTCGGCGCCGCCGGAGATACTCATCAAAGCAGCGCTTCGCAGCGCGATCGGGTTCGTTTTGCAGGAGCCGAAAGCCGTCTTGTCCGCCTCCGGGTCAACTTCATATGAGACGCGTCGAGATCGGCCCGCCCCGCGGATCCGTAGCAGACAGCACGGGGTGCACCCGAATCGGCGCCTGAACGCACTCCTCCACGGCCGCGTCCCCCGATTCGGCCGCCCGCAGCATCGGGGGCGGTCCGAGGTCGTCCGGTAGAGTGAAGTTAGTTAGCGTCACGAGCGTGCCTCAGATGCGTCTCGTCAAAGAACGTTGAGCTTCGGCCCCGCCGGCTGCGCGTTGCGCTTGGCCACCTCGCCGAGGAGTGTCATTGCGACCGTCTCCAGCGCGGCGGCCAGCTTCGGGTTGCCCTCGAAGTTGGCGATGGGGTTGCCGGCGTCGCTGTTGACGCGAAGCTCGGTGAACATCGGGATCGCGCCGAGGTACGGCAGGCCGAGGCGCTGGGCCGCCTGCTCGGTGCCGCCGCGGCCGAAGATGTCGTGCTCGGTGCCGCCGGCGTCGACGAAGTAGCTCATGTTCTCGACGAGGCCCAGGACCGGCGCGCCGAGCTGCTGGAACATCCGCACCGCCCGCACCGCGTCGTCGAGCGCCACCTGCTGCGGCGTCGCCACCACCACCGCGCCGGTCAGCGGCAGGAGCTGGCAGAGCGTCAGCGGCACGTCGCCGGTGCCGGGCGGCAGGTCGACGATGAGGTAATCCAATTCCGGCCACTCGGTGTTGTCGAGCAGCAACTGCTTGAACGCGCCGTGCGCCATCGGGCCGCGCCAGATGAGCGGCTTCTCCTGCTCCACGAGCGACCCGATCGTCACCGCGTGCAGCCCGTGCACCCCGTGCGGCAGGAGGCGCGGCCCGCGCACCTGCGGCGCGCGGCCCTTGATGCCGAGCATCGTCGGCATGCTGGGGCCGTAGATGTCGCCGTCCATGAGCCCGACGCGGGCGCCCGTGCGCTGCAGCGCCACGGCGAGGTTCACCGCCACCGTCGACTTGCCCACGCCCCCCTTGCCCGCGCCGACGGCGATCACGTTCCCCACCTGCGGCAGCACGTCCTTCCGCGGCCCCGCCCCCGCCTGCCCCGGCCCGGCGGCCGGCCCCGCCCCGGGGGCCCGCGCGGGCGGCGCGGAGAACTCGACGTCGACCCCGCTCGCCCCCGCCGCCCGCACCGCCGCCTCGACGTCGCGCCGGATCACGTCCTTCATCGGGCAGGCCGGCGTCGTCAGCCCGACGTGGACGCGCACGTGCCCGCCGGCGTCGACCTGCACGTCCTTCACCATGTTGAGGGTGACGAGGTCCTTGAACAGCTCGGGGTCCTTCACGGTCCGCAGGGCGGCAATCACGTCGTCTCGTTGGATAGTCATAGGATAAGCCTTCTCGGCGGATTATAGCGGATCGGCGGCCCGACGCCCCGCGGCAGGCCCGCCGTGTGAGCGGGCACACGAAATCCGGGGGTTTGCACGACCGGCCCCGCCCCTATGATGACCCCATGGAGTTGGCTTTCGAACGCGGCGGAGGTCGCGCGCCAGAACCTCAAGACGACCGCCGCCGCCCCGCCACCCCGCCGCTCACCGACGAGTGCGCCGGCCAGGGCGGGTTCGGCACGTCGACCGGCGTGAACATCTCGCCCGGCAGCGACGACGACGGCTGGATCGTGCCCGACCCGGTCAAACTCGCCGACGGCACCCACATCCAGCTCTACAAGGACGGCGAGGCCCTCCACGCCGCCTACGAAGCGATCAAGAACGCCAAGCGGCGGATCGGCCTCGAGGTCTACATCTTCGCCTGCGACGAGACCGGGATGGCCTTCGCCGACCTGCTGGCCGACAAGGCCCGACAGGGCGTGCGCACGTTCGTGATCTACGACGCGCTCGGCTCGCTCGGCGGCGGCGCCGACGTCTTCGACCGGATGCGCCGCGCGGGCGTCCACGTCCAGCCGTTCCACCCGATCTACCCGTGGGAGCTGAAGTTCGGCTGGCGGCCCTGGAACCGCGACCACCGCAAGCTCCTCGTGATCGACGACGACATCGCCGGCCTCGGCGGGCTGAACGTCGGCGGCAACTACGCCGGGTCGTGGGTCGTGCAGGCCACCGGCGCCTCGACCGCCGGCTGCGACCTGTGGCGCGACAACGCGATCGGCATCCGCGGGCCCGGCTCGCGGATGTACCGCGAGTCGTTCGCCAAGACGTGGCACTACGTCGTCCGCGGCGGGCGCGTCGGGCGGGCCGAGCACGTGCACAACCTCGAGGCGGGCGAGCTGGGCGTGCTGGCGAGCGTGCCGTCGATCAAGAGCCCGCTGCGGCCCGCGCTGATCAAGTACATCCGCGGCGCGCAGCGCAGCCTGCTGATGACGATGGCCTACTTCGCGCCCGACGACGAGCTCGTCTCCGAACTGTGCAAGGCCGCCAAGCGCGGCGCCCGCGTTCGCCTCATGCTCCCCGGCCGCAGCGACGTGAAGCTGTTGCAGATCGCCGCCCGCTCGTTCTACGAACGGATGATGAGCTGCGGCATCGAGGTGTACGAGCGGCAGGCGGTCGTGCTGCACTCCAAGACGATGGTCGTCGACGGCGAGCGCACGATCATCGGGTCGACGAACCTCGACTCGCGGAGCATCGTGTACAACTGCGAGATCTCCTCGATCATCCGCTCGAAGGAGTTCGGCCGCCAGATGCACGAGTTGTTCGAGAACGACGTGCGGTACGCGAAGAAGTTCGAGCTCCAGGAGTGGCGCCGCCGGCCGCACGTCGACCGGTTCGTCCAGTGGGCGGTCAGCCGGGCGCGGTACCTGCTGTAGGCGGCCTGCCACTCATCGACCCCGCGACGTCCTGATTCACCCTCGCACGTGGAAGGAAGAGGCCCGTCCTCCCTCTTCCCAGTACTCTGGGGAGAGGGCGGGGGAGAGGGGGCCGCGTCGAAAGATGAAAGCGGAACGATGAAGGATGAACCCGCACGAGGTTCCTCCTCATCCCTCCGCTTTTTCCAAGCTACCCGCCATCGACCTTGGATGCCGGACGGCGCCCTGCTAAAAGGGCCGCACGATGACCCCCCGCCCCACCACCATCGTTCTCCTGTTCTTAACGCCGGCGCTCCTCCTGAGCGGCGTCGGCGGCTGCGCGAAGAAGGCCGAGCGCCCGCTCGCGATCGCCACCTTTCCGGAGTCGAGGCTCGCGAAGCTGACGGTGACGAGCGCCGCGTTCAAGCCCGGCCGGCCGATCCCCGCGCTCGACGCGGCCAACGGCGCCGCCACCCATTCGCCGCCGGTGCAGTGGAGCGGTTCGCCCGCGCAGACGAAGGAGCACGTGCTGATCGTCGAGGGCCCCGACACCCAGGGCCCCGACGCCCCGGCGGAGCAGGCGTTCGTCCACTGGGTGGCGTACGGCATCCCGGCGGGCGCGACGAGCCTGCCCGCCGGCGCCGGCTCCAGCGCGCTGGTCCGCCAGGGCACCAACTCCGCCGGCTCGACCGGCTACACCGGCCCCAACCCGCCGTCCGGCACGCCGCAGCGGTGCGTGTTCCAACTCTTCGCGCTGAACGCGCCCCTCGCCCTCGACGACGGCGCCGACCGCGATACGGTCGCCAAAGCGATGCGCGGCAAGGTCGTCGCGACGGGCCGGCTCACCATGACCTACCAGAGGGGGCCGATCGCCCCCGAGTCCAAATAGCCCTCGTCCCACGTCCCCGCGTGCGCCAGGTACAGGCCGTCACAACAGGCCGTCACACCGGCACGCCGAATCGCTCGCAGAACGCGAGCGTCGTCTCGACGAGGTCGGGGCTGAGGTAGGTGTCGAGCACGGGGTCGAGCAGCGGGCGCGGGATGGAGCCGCATGACGTCACCCACAATCGCGCCGAGCATCGTCGTCCTCCGCAGTGTGGCGCGCGCCCCGCTCTCGCCCCCCCGGGAAGCGGGCCCTTTCGGCCTGCGGCGAAACGGTAGCGCGTAGACGTTTCGGACCGGCGCTCACCCGTTCCACTCGCCGCGGAAGACTTCGGTGGCCGGGCCGGTCATGTAGACGTTGTTGTCGGCCTCGCGCCACTCGAGTCGCAGGTCGCCGCCGGGCAGGTGGGCGACGACCTGGCGGCCGGTCCGCCCCGTGAGGACGCCGGCGACGCAGACCGCGCACGCGCCGGTGCCGCAGGCCTGGGTGATGCCGCTGCCGCGCTCCCAGGTGCGCATCGTGAGTTCCGTCGGCGACGCGACGCTCGCCCAGTGCGCGTTGATCCGCCGCGGGAACGCCTTGTGGTGCTCGACGAGCGGCCCCTGCCGCGCGAGCGGGACCGCCTTCACGTCGTCGACGAAGATCACCGCGTGCGGGTTGCCCATCGAGACGAACGTCGCGTTCACCAGCGCCGGCCGCTGCCCGAGGTGCCGCCGGTCGACGGCGCGCGCGTCGGCGGCCGGGGCGTTTTGGTCGGACAGGCCCATGCGGTACTCGTGGTTCCCCTGCTCGCTGAGGTGCGCGGCGTCGACCGGGATCTCGGCCAGGTCTAGGATCGGCGGGCCCATGTTCACCTCGACCTGCGCCACCTTGCCGTCGGCGCCGAGTTCCAGCGCCAGCGTCAGCACGCCGCGGCCGGTCTCGACGCGCATCGGGTTGCGCGTCGACAGGCCGTGGTCGTAGGCGAGTTTCGCCACGCAGCGCACGCCGTTGCCGCACATCTCGGACTCGGTGCCGTCGGCGTTGAACATGCGCATGCGGACGTCGGCCCGCTCGCTCGGCAGGACCATGATCAGCCCGTCGCCGCCGATGCCGCGGTGCCGGTCGGCCACCTTCGGCGCCAGGGCCGCCGGGTCGTCGACGCGCTCCTCGAACCCGTTGACGTAGACGTAGTCGTTGCCGATCCCGTGCATCTTCGTGAACCGCATGGGCGGATCATAGTCGCGGCGCAAGGGCGCTTGTAGGGGTTTGGACCGGGGGTGGCGCAGCGCGAAGTGCTCCCCCGAGATCGAACAAGGCTCGCGCACGGTCTCCCCTTTTAGCGCCCGCCCGCAGGGCGGAATTTCCCGGCGAACCACAGGTGTTCGACGTCACCGCACGCGCGCGACGGGCGCGGGCGCGGAACGAGTTCCCCCCAACGTTTCGGACAACGAACTTCCCGACACAACACGACGCTCTCACCACCGGTCACAAGTCAAATCCCCATGCCGAACCGTCGTTGCGTTGGGACCGTCTTCAGCAAAACCCCACGATCGTCCGATAAGTCGATGTGACCCCTCCCACGCTCCAAGTCCCGACTCGCTCAACCGAGAACGACGCGCACGCGCTCGCCACCGAGTGCTGGCGCCACAACCTGGACGCGCTTTCGCAAACGCAGCCCCGCTTGGCGGCCGACCTGCTCGACGCGAACGTGACGGTCGCCGAGTGGCTCTTCGCCCGCGACGGATCGCTCACGGCGCGACTCGACGGAGGCGCCTGGGCCGCCGGTTGCTCGCTGCCACGGCGGGCCGCGGAGGCGATGCTGCGGACGCTCGACGTCAGCGGCGTCGTCGCCTGCCTGCTCGACGCGCCCCACGCCGCCCATGTACGCGCCGCTCTTGCAAAGCTCCGGCCGACGCAGGCGGTCGTTTCGCTCCACCCAGACCTCGCGCGCCTCGCGCTCCTTCTGCACTGTGACGACCTCGCCGCCGACCTCGCCGCCGGCCGACTCTGGTTCGCCTGGGGCGAGGCGTGGCCGCGGGAGCTAGCGGCCCTGTTCGCCGAGCAGCCGGGCCTCCCGGTTCCCTCAAACTTCATCCGGCTGCCGATGTCGACTGAGCAAACGGTTGAAACTCTCGTCGGCGCCGCCCAGGCGACGTTCAACGCCGAAAGCGCCCGGCGGACCGCCGTGCTGCGCGCGTCGTCCGAGCGGGCCATCACGGTACGGCCGTCGCCCCGCCGGCTCGCGATTGTCGCGCCGTCGGGGTTCCGACTGTGGGACGACACCGGGGCCGTCCTCGCCGAGGCGCTGACGGCGTCGCCATCCGCCGTTGACGTCGAATGGCGACAACTCGACACCGACGTGCCGACGAGCGCCTCGCCGCGGGCGCTGGCGGCGAGCGCCGAAGGGTGCGACGGCGTCGTGGCTGCCGATCGTGGCGCGGCCGAGCGGGGCGCGTCCTGCCCGAGGGCCTGCCGTGGATCACGTGGGTAACCGCCGGCCGCATCCCCCCCGCAGGCACGGCCGGGCCGCGCGACGGGCTGCTGCTCGCCGATTCCGCCAGGGAACAAGCTGCCATCGCCGCGGGCTGGCCCGCCGCGCGCGCCGCCGTGGCGGCGTGGCCGGCGTGGCCCGCGGCGCCGCGCGCCGCCCACCCCGCCACCGTCGCGATCATCGCCGACACGCGCTGCGTCGCCCCCCACCGAAAGCTCGACGACTACTCCAGCCACCGCCTGCTGTGGGACGCGATCGCCGAGGAACTGGCGCGCGACCCGTTCGCCGGCATCGACGATCCGATCGCCTTCCTCGCGCGGCGGGTCCGCCGCGCGTCGATCGATAAGCCGGGCGGCGATCGATCGATGTGCCTCGTCAAGCTGATCGCGCCCGCCCGGCAGCAGGGCCTCGCCCGCCTGCTCCTGCGGCACGGCGTTCCGCTGCGGCTGCACGGCCACGGGTGGTCCGACCTCGGCCAGTTCAAGGCACACGCGGCGGGCCCGGTGACGTCGCGCGACGCGCTGCGGGCCGCCGTCGCCTCGGCGGCGGTGCTGATCCACCCGTCGCATCGGCCGCACGCCCACCCGATCGAGTCCGCCGGCCGGCCCGTGGTGCGGGCGACGCGGGCGGGCGAGCGGGCGCTGCTCGCGGCCGTGCGGCAGGCCCCGGGAAACGACCACGTCGCCCCGGCCGCCCGGCCCGCGCCGGACGCGATCGGCCCGGCCGCGGTGGTCGTGCTCGCGGCCCGCCTTGGCAAGCTGGGGAACTTCTAGTTCCCGGAAATTCATGCACGTCGATGCACGTGCCCGATAATTCTCTCGACGGCCCGGGCCGCGACCGCGCCGGGCTTTTCACTCCGACCGTCCGCACCGTCGGTTCGTACCGCTCGCTCGAAAGGATTCGCCCATGGCTTCGCTGATGGAACTTGTGGACCGCGTGAACAAGGGGGAGCTCGTCGACGCCGCGTCCCTCGAGGTCTACCAGGAGTCGCCCAACAGCGCCGAGAAGTTCCTGGCGCACCACGCGCTGGCGATGCTCGACCTCCGCGGCGCCCACCAGCACATGCTGCAGAGCCTCGAGGCGATCGACTACAGCGACCAGAAGGTCCTGAACCAGTTCGTCAGCGTCAGCGGCTTCCTCGGCCTCACCGACGGCCGCGCCGCACCGGTCATCCGCTTCGGCGCCAGCGCGATCGCCCGCCGCGAGTACGCGCTGGGCCTGGAGGCGATCCAGAACGGCGTGACGTTCGACCTGTCGCAGGACGGGTCGTACATCGCCGACCGCGAGAACTGCGGCTTCGTCGCCACGCAGTACGACCGCGCCGCGCAGTCGATCGGCTGGGCCGCCCCGTCGTCGGTCGACTGGAACAACAAGCAGACGAAGATCGCCTACGTCGTCAGCGCGATCGCCGACGACGACGCGACCGGCCGCGCGGTCCGCAGCTTCGCCAAGCACCACGACGCTAAGCGCTTCAAGCTCCAGGTGTACAGCACCGAGGTCGGCGTGCGGCGCGAGCGGCAGCAGTTCCCCCAGACGAGCTACACCGGCCCGAGCACGAAGCGCGGCGCCCAGACGTTCGACTTCCTGAACAAGGCCAAGGTGCCGACCTGGGTCGCCCCGCCGGACGGCGACGTGGCGGCGGCGGCGCGGGAGTTGGCGAACCAGCTCGTGAAGGACAAGGTCGACGTCGTGATCTTCGACGCGACGCAGGCCGACCCGATCGCCGCCGTCGTGGCGAACTGGGAGGTCGCGCGGATCAAGATCAACCTCGTCCGCCGCACCCCGCTCTACGCGGCGGCGGTCAACAGCGTGATCTACACCGACCAGGGCCGCTTCGACGCCGACAAGGACTACTGGCAGCGGCGCGACGTGGACGCGAAGTTCATCCTCGACGGCATCGACGTCGAGGACCACCTCGGCCCCGCCCCGCTGCGGTCGGCGTACGGGATCCCCGAGCAGGCGGTCGTGCTGGCGACGAGCGGCCCGGACCTCGACGCGACGATCGGCGAGGAGTTCGTCGAGACGGCGATCAACATCCTGCGGGCCCACCCGCACGCGATCTACCTGCTCGTCGGCGACGGCGACCTCGGGTGGCAGAAGCGCAAGTTCGAGTCGGCCGGCGTCGGCAAGCGCGTCGGCTACGCCGGCAAGCGCAAGGACCTGCCCGGGTTCCTGCGGATCGCCGACATCTACCTCGCGGAGTTCCCGGTCAGCAGCCCGACGGGCGTGCTGGGCGCGATGAGCGTCGCCAAGCCGGTCGTCGCGATGCGCTGGGGCGAGTCGGCCGAGCACTCGCAGGCGGCGGCGTTCGCGGGCAGCGAGTGCACGATCGCCGGGCGCGACAGCGGCGCGTTCATCGAGCGCGTCAGCAAGATCATCCGCGACGCGGCGTACCGCCAGAAGCTCGGCAAGACGATGCGCAGCCGCGTCGAGCAGCACTTCGGCTTCAACCAGACCGCCCGCCACCTCGAGCAGCTGTGCGACCAGCTCATCCAGCGAAGCACCGAGGCCGCCGCGGCCTCGACGCACGGCCTGATGAACGAGAAGCTCCAATCGCCCGCGCCGCTGGCCGACGTGGCCTGAGCGACCGCGGTCGCCCCGCAACCAAGCGGGTATCCGCGTAACGCGAAGCCTCCGTTTCAGCCGCAGGCCCAACGCGCTCGCTGCCAGGTATCTGGATAAGCTCGAATCGACCCGGCGGCCCGCGCGGCCGCCGGGTCCGTTCTCGTATTGTGTAAACCGTTGACGGCCCGCCGTAACGCCGGGTCGTCGTGCAGCAGTCAATGATCAGGGCCGCCTGAGGGGCGCGGCGAAACGACGTCCTCCGAGTCTGACGTCGCGAGCCGTCGACACGCGCGGCGGCGGCAGCGGCGATGGGCCAGGCTCCGCGTCGCCTTTGCGGGTGACGGCCCGGCGGCGGGAGTAGAATTGGTGCTGATGACGCGTCGCGTTCCTCATCTCCCGGCCCTGGTCGTCCTGTTCTTCGCCGTGGCGACAGGCGCGGCCGGGCGCAGCGGCTCGTGCTGCCGCCGGAGATCGGGAGATCGCCGGGCCGTTCCGCAAGCAGGTCGTGGAGTTCCGCGTCGAGGAAGGACCTCGTCGTCGGCACGCGGCTCGAGCCGACCGGCGGCATGAAGCCGTGGCGATCCGCGATTTGCCCGGCACGACCCGCGTCACGGTGACCGTGCTCGCGCGGCGACGACGTCCCGGCCGTGGCGATCTTCTTCCGCCTGATGCACGCCGCCCCGCCGCACGACGACGGGTCGACGACGCAGACCGTCGTCCACACCCGCCCCGGGTACGTCGAGCTCACGCAGCGTCCGCACGCCCGGGCAGCTCCTCGCCGATCAGCCTGACGCAGCGGGAACTGGCGCCGGGCGAGGCGCGCGCGACGAGCGGTGACGCTGCGGGTGCGCGCGTGAACACGACGACGAACCTCGCGACCGAGGACGTGCAGCGCCGCGGCGGCGACGGTGATCGACCTCGTGCGACAGTTCCCCCGCGAGACCGCCGAGCACCTCGGCTCGATCTTCCGCACGTTCCGCCAGGAAGGCGCCGTGATGGCGGCCGACCTGCAACTGGCGTGGCAGGTGCTGGCCGACGTGCTGCCGGTCGACGACGCGGCTCGCGCCGCGGATCGACGACCTCGTCGCCCGCCTCGACGCCGACGACTTCCGCGTCCGCGAGCGGCGTTCGGCGAGCTACGTAGGCTCGGCGGGCCGGCCGCCCTGCTGCCCTGCGGCGCCCGACGGCGGACCTGAGCGCGAGCAGCGGGCGAAGGTCGAGGCGTTCCTCGACGACTACCGCCCGCTCGACCCCGGCGAGGCCGAGCGCCGCCGCCGCGACGCCGACTTCTTTGAGCTGCGTCGCCTACAGCCGCGACCTGCCGATCCGCCTCGCCGCCGCCGAGGAAAGCGTGCTCCCCGCGACCCCGACGGCCGCCGCCGCCGCGGTCGAAGACCGCGAGGCGCGAAGCCGCGCTCGTCCAGCAGATCCGCGACCGCCTGACGCCGGACCTGTAGCGTCGCCGCCGCCGCACAGCGCGCTCCGGCACGGGGGCGACCCGTTCAACCGTCAGCACGCTCCACGGTCGCCGCGTCAGTTGACCGTCCGTAGGAAGCAACCGCCGGACGACCACAGCGCAGCGAAATTCCGCCGATACACCATGCGATTGAACTGGGATGTGAGCGCCCAGCCGGCGGCAGGTTATCCGCTACGGCGGCACGTGGATCATCGGGCGTGCGGCTCGCAGGTGTTCGACAGCACGCGTTGTACTTCGTGCCCGTTTGGCCGGCGCGCTCGAGCCGCGTCGCGGAGCCGCAACCGTCATCCAGACCGCTCCGCCATCCTGGACGCGTCGCATCCCGACGAAACCGCGCCAAGCGGCGAAACCGCAAGCGGCGACCGGGCGTCTCGGCGAGTAGAGCAGGCCGGACGAGGGGGCGTCACTCCGCTGCCCCGGCCGCGGGTCGCTTGGCGGCGGGGGCGGCGTCGGACAGAATGCGCGGGCGATGGACCTGCAAAAACACCTCCGCAACACGTTCCTCGCCGGCGCGTTCGCCGTGATGCCGATCGCGGCGACGGCGTTCATCATCTGGTACGTCGAGTCGACCACCCGCCGCCTGTTCGGCGCGCAGACGCCGTTCGCCGCTTTGCTGCTGGCGACGGCGGCGGTGTACGTGCTGGGGCTGGTCGTGCGGAGCATCGTCGGCAAGGTGTTGATCGGGTGGGTCGACCGCGTCCTGTCGCGCATCCGCTGCTGCGCGACGTGTACGAGGCGTGGAAGCACGTGTCGGTCACGCCCGGCGGCAAGGAGGATCTTCGCCCGGGCGGTGCTGATCGGGCGCGACACCGGCGGCCGCGTGTACTCAGGTTCTGCAGCGGCGAGCCACTCGAGGGCGACCCGGACACGTTCTGCGTCTTCGTCCCCAACGCGCCCACCCGGTCGGCGGCCGCCTGCTGTTCGTCGCGCGGCGGCGGAGTTCCTGTTCCTCGACGTCTCGATGGAGGAGGCGTTCAAGTCGATCCTGTCGACCGGCAACTACGTCCCGCCGGGCGTCGTCGGCGACGGCCAAGGCGGCGCCGCGCCGGCGGTGGACGGCCTCGTGCGGACGTAGGGACGCGCGGCGTCGCCGCTTCGTCGTCCCTTCGTCACGGGCCGCGCCGCGTCGCGGTTTGGGCCTGTCGCCTTGAAAGGCCGGCCCATACTCGCCCCGCGCGTCGAAGGATCGAAAGGAGATCGTTCATGAACGTTCTGGTCGCCGGCGGAGCCGAAGTACATCGGGTCGCACACGGTCAAAGCCTCAAGGAAGCGGGCCACGCGCCGTCATCTACGACAACCTCGCGGCCACCGCGGCGGTCGAAATCTTGAAGGTGCCGGCCGTCTCGGCCGACCTCAACGACCGCGCGACGCTCGTCGGCGCGCCGCGCGAGCACCGGATCGACACCGTCATGCACTTCGCCGCGCCTACGCCTACGTCGGCGAGAGCGTCGACAAGCCGCTGGAGTACTACCGCAACAACGTCGCGACGACGATCAGCGTGCTCCAGTCGATGCAGGAGGCGGGCGTCGAGCGGTTCGTGTTCAGCAGCACGTGCGCGGTGTACGGCGACCCGGACACGATCCCGATCACCGAGGACGAGAAGAAGGCCCCGGTCAGCCCGTACGGGCGGAGCAAGTTGCAGGTCGAGCAGATCCTCCAGGACACGCCGCTGGGGTGGAAGTCGTTCCGGTTCGCGGCGGCAACTGCTTCAACGCCAGCGGCTGCGCGATGGACGGCACGCTCGGCGAGGACCACGACCCCGAGACGCACCTGATCCCGGTGGTCCTGCAGGCGATCATGGGCGTGCGGCCGGGCATCACGGTGTTCGGCACCGACTACCCGACGAAGGACGGCACGAACGTGCGCGACTACATCCACGTCGACGACCTCGCCGACGCCCACATCGCCGCCGCGGCCCGGCTCGACGAGCGGCCGGCGACGTTCTGCAACCTCGGCACCGGGCACGGGTTCTCCGTGAAGGAGATCATCGCGACGGCCGAGAAGGTGACGCGCAAGAAGGTGCCGGTGACGTTCGGCCCCCGCCGGGCCGGCGACGCGATCGCGCTCTACGCCGACCCGAGCCGCGCGAAGAACCTGCTGGGGTGGGAGGCCAAGCACAAGGACCCGGAGACGATCATCTGCTCGGCGTGGAACTGGTTTAAGGACCACCCGCGCGGGTACGGGCAGAAGTGAACGAGGCGAATCGCGCGTCGCGCGAGCGAGCGGACTGACGCGACCCGTCCGCCCGCCGCTTCGCTTGACGACCGCTCCTTTGCACCTGTGCGCGCGACGGCACCGGTCGTATAACCCACCGCGACATGGTGCTCGAGTACGGCACACAAACCCCCAGGCCGGGTCCGGTTCGGAGCACGGCGTCGATCGTGGCGATCGTGGCGGCGATCGGGAGCTTTCTGCTCGCGTTCCGGGGCAACGAGATCCTCGCCCTCCTCGCCGCCGGCACCGGCGTGCTCTGCGGCCTCGTCGGCGCGCTGCGGGCGGTCTCGCCCCACGTCACCGGCGGCATCCTGAGTTTGGCCGCCATCCTCCTCAGCGCGATCGCAGTGCTCGTGGCGCTCGTGGCGCTGGTGCTGTGATGAGTCGGCCCCCGCGCTCAATAGCCGGCGGCGGAAGCGAACGAACGGTTCCGTTCAGTCACCGGCGGGCTTCCGCCCGCGGCTATCAAGTGACTTCCACGGTTTAGACTGTACATGAGGGCACAATCGCCGCGCATTGGGGCGGCGGCGGCACGCGCGGGCGGGAGGCGGGTCGTGAAGCAGAACACGCGGCTTGCGATCCGCTCGGTCGTCGTCTTCACGATCGTCCTCGGGCTCGTCCTGCTCTGGGTCCGAAGCTACCGCGTGGAGGACGCCTTCCGCCACGCCCGCAGCCTCGGGGGCGACCCACCCGCGGCCTTTGGCGAACTCGCGGTAGAATCGAACCGAGGCGTCATCAGCATCCGCTGGGGCCGGCTTACCTTCCCGCCGCTCGACGCCGCCGACATTTCCGCCCGCAGGGCGTGGGAAACGCAGCACCCGGTGCGAACGGGGTGGACGTGGGAGAAGGTGCCGGCCCACCGCCCGTACCCGTCGTCGGTCACGGGGTTCCTCTTTTACCGTTTCGACGAGACGATCCCCGCCGTCTTCACCGATAAAACGGTCCGCCGAACGCAGCGACTCGTCGGGGTTCCGTATTGGTTCCTCGTCCTGCTGACCGGGTCGACGCAGGTCCTGTGGCTCCTGAAGACGTTGATCACCTGGCGGGCCCGCCGCCGACTGGCAGCGGCCGACGCCGACGACGATGACGACGAGCCGCCACAGCCGGGGATTTCCGACTCGCCAGGTTCGGCCGGTCGCTCTCGTCAATCGGGCGGTCGGGACGGCTTGGGCTGATCGTCGTCACCCCCGTTCGCCACCGCGGGAGAACGACGGGCCGCGCCCGCACGCGAGCGAGCCGCGGGAGCGAGCGCGCTCATTATCCGGTTGGCACCACCGCGGCAGCGGCGGCGCGCGGCGGTCGCCGCCGCGTTTGCCGCCGACGCCGGCTGTCCGTACGCTCTGGCCCACCCGATGAGTGCCTCGCCCGCCCTGCCGCCCTGGTCGCCCGCCGCGTCGCCGCTGTTGCACAGCGGCACGAGCGTCGGGCAGTTCCACCGCATGCACTTCGCCGCCGCCGTCTTCCCGCTCACCGGCGGCACGCTGCTGTTCGGGTGGCGGGCGCCGGCGGTCGTGGCGGTCGTCGTGGCGTCGGCGGCGATCACGGTGGTGGCGTGGCGGCGCGTGGGGGCGGCCGGGCGGCAGTTGCGGATGTCGCACGCGCTGTGGCTGGCGACGCTCCTGGGCCTGATGCTGCCGGCCCACCTGGCGACGTTCCGGCCGTTCTCGCTGCCGTGGGCGGTCTGGCCGATCCTGCCGGCGGCGGGCGCGCTGCTCGTGGTGGCGCTGTGGGTGCTGGGCGGGATGGGCGCGGGGCGCGTGCACCCGGTCGTCGTGGCATGGCTGCTGCTGGCGGCGCTGTTCCAGGTCGCGCTGGCGCCGCGGTACGTCCTGCAGCGCCACCGGGTGGTGGGCGGCGACCTGTTCGGCGCCGTGCCCGTGGAGAGCCGCGCCGCCGGGGCCGTGCCGTGGGTGAACGGCGCCCGCGTCGGCGACCACGACGCGCTGCTGCTCGAGCCGGCGAGCGACCGCCTCACCGCCTACACCCGCGGCGACGCCGACGCCGCCCGCGGGCTGCTGCGGATGACCGGGATGCTCCGCGACCACATGCCGCCGCTGGAGGACCTGATCGTCGGCGGGCAGCCCGGACCGGTCGGCACGTCCAGCGCGATCGCCGTCATCATCGGGGGGCTGTTCCTGCTCTACCGGGGGCTGATCGACTTCCGCATCCCGCTGCTGGGCGTGTTCGTCGCGTTCGCGCTGATGCTCGTCCTGCCGGTCCCGGCGCGGATTGGCGCCGAGCCGCAGTGGCGCTGGCTGGCGATGCGCGAGCCGGACGTCGGCTGGCCGACGGCGGTCACGCTGGCGAACTACGAGGTGATGGCGTCGCCGCTGTTGTTCACCGCGTTCTTCCTGGCCACGTCACCGTCGGTCCGCCCGATGGCCCGCCGCGCCCGTGCGATCTACGCCGTCTGCTTCGGCGCGCTGACGGCGGTGTTCCAGCTCTACGCGTCGGTCGCGATGGGCCCCTACCTCGCCCTGCTGTTCGTCGGCCTGCTCGCCCCGAGCCTCGACAAGTGGTTCCGCCCGCGGGCGTTGGTGTGAGCGGAATTCCAAAGCCGCCCCGACCGAGCGGGCCACGGCCGTGCAAGTGGCCCGTGGCGCCGCTTCGCCGCTTGATCGGAAGTGGCCGCCCCGCCTGCCTTTCCCATCCCGCCCGGTCCCCCGACAGCGACGGCGCGTTGGCGGCTATAGTGGGCCGCCTTGAGCAACCGCATCGCCATCCTCGGCTCGACCGGCTCGATCGGGTGCAACGCGCTGGACGTGATCGACCGCCTCGGCGCGCCCTACCGGGCGGTCGCGCTTAGCGGACACCGGCAGACCGACAAGCTGATCGAGCAGGTCGCCCGCCACCGCCCCAGCGCCGTCGCGCTGACCGACGCGCCGGCGCCGGCCGGGCTCGCCGACGCGCTGCGGAAGCTTGGGGCGGAGGTGTACGAGGGCCCGATCGGCATGGAGGAGATGGTCTGGCGGGCCGACGTCGACGTCGTGCTGGCGGCGGTCGTCGGGGCGGCGGGGCTGCCGGCGGCGCTGGCGGCGGTGCGGGCGGGCAAGACGCTGGCGCTGGCGAACAAGGAGTCGCTCGTCGTCGCCGGCTCGCTGCTCGTCGCCGAGGCCAAGCGCAAGGGCGTGCTCGTCCTGCCGGTCGACTCCGAGCACTCGGCCGTCTTCCAGGCGATGCACTGCGGGCGGTTCGCCGAGGTCCGCCGGGTGATCCTCACCGCCAGCGGCGGGCCGTTCCGCACCTGCCCGCGCGACGAGATGGAGCGCGCCACGCTCGACGACGCGCTGCGCCACCCGACGTGGCGCATGGGCAGCAAGGTCACCATCGACTCGGCCACGATGTTCAACAAGGCGCTGGAGTTGATCGAGGCGTGCTGGCTGTTCGACCTGCCGCCGGAGAAGGTCGAGATCGTCGTGCACCCGGAGTCGGTCGTGCACTCGATGGTCGAGTTCGTCGACGGGTCGGTCATCGCGCAGCTCTCGCCGCCCGACATGCGCACGCCGATCCAGTACGCGCTGACCTACCCCGAGCGCGCCGACGGCGCGGCCAAGCGGCTGGACCTGACCCGCCCGTTCTCGCTGAACTTCGAGCCGCCGGACCCCGACCGCTTCCCGGCGATCCGCCTGGCGTACCAGGTGGCCCGCGCCGGCGGCACCGCCGGCGCCGTGCTCAACGCCGCCAACGAGGCCGCCGTGACGGCTTTCACGGCCGGGGCGATCCGCTTCGGGGAGATTTCGCGGCTCGTGGAGCTTACAATCGACGAGCATCGGGTCCGGCAAGATCCTACACTCGACGCCCTGCTGGACGCCGACCGCTGGGCCCGGGAATGGGTCCGACAACTTGTTCTATCGGGTGCCCATTGAACCACGGCGCGGCGAAGAACGACGACGACGGCGACGACGGACTCCGCGGATGCGCGCGGCTCGAGAGCATTCGTCCCGCTCCCCTTGCGACCGACCGAACGTGAGAACCGATTCGCATGAACTGGCAATACATCCTTAGCATCGTCCTGCTCGTGTTCGGGTTCGGCTTCGTGATCTTCTGGCACGAGCTGGGGCACTTCCTGGCGGCCAAGTGGGTCGGGATCCGCGTCGAGCAGTTCGCCGTCGGGTTCGGCCAGGCGCTGCTGTCGTTCCGCAAGGGGATGGGCGTGCAGGTCGGCACGAGCGGCCGCCGCTACGAGGAACTGCAGAAGGCGGCGGCCGAGGGGGACGCGAGCGTCGACATGTCGAAGTACGGCGAGACCGAGTACCGCCTCAACTGGATCCCGCTCGGCGGCTACGTGAAGATGCTCGGGCAGGACGACCTCAACCCCAACGCCGAGAGCGAGGACCCCCGCAGCTACAACCGAAAGTCGATCCCCGCCCGCATGCTCGTCGTCTCGGCCGGCGTGATCATGAACGTGATCCTCGCGGCCGTGCTGTTCATGGCCCTGTTCCGCTACGGGTTCAGCGCGCCGGCGGCGGTCGTGGGTGAGGTGGTGCCCGGCTCGCCGGCGCAGCGCGCCGGCGTCCAGGTCGGCGACCGCCTGCTGACGTACGAGGGCAAGCCGATCCACGACTTCACGAAGTTGATGCTGAACGTCGCGCTCTCCGACGACGGCACGCCGGTGCCGCTGGAGGTGCGGCGCACCGTCGACGGCGCCGAGCGCGTCGTGCGGCTCGAGGTGACGCCGTCACGCGCCGACGCCGCCGCGGGCGGGTTCGTGCAGCTCGGCGTCGCCCCGCCGGCCGCCCTGGCCGGGCCGCCGGTGCCGAAGCAGGAGATCCCCGCCGAGGAGATGAAGCAGATCGAGGCACGGGTGCTGCCCGAGCACCTGGCGATCCGCCCGGGCGACGTGATCGCGCGCGTGAACGACACGCCGGTCGACCGCGACGACATCCGCGTGCTGCACGAGGCGCTCCAGCGGTCGGGCGGCGAGCCGGTAATGCTCACGATCGTCGATCGCGCGGGCGCCGAGCGCCAGGAGCGGGTGACGCCGCAGTTCCTGCCGGCGTTCGGCCGCCGGGCGTTCGACCTCGCGGGCCTCACGCCGCTGCCGCGCGTCGTCCAACTCGTGCAGGGCTCGCCCGCGATCGGCAAGCTGAAGCCGGGCGACGTGATCCTCTCCGCCTCGTTCGGCACGGCCGGCGACACCAGCGCGAACATGAGCCGCGAGGAGTTGGTCAAGAAGCTCCTTGACGCCGGGGACAAGAAGCAGGCGGTCTCGATGACCGTGCTGCGCGACGGGCAGGAGCAGCGGATCGAGGGGCTGACGCCGAGCATGAAACTCGAGTCGGGCGGCCGCGGGCTGGGCATCGCCCCTGCCGACGACCTCGCGCATCCCATCGTCGCCGCGCCCCTGCCCGACACCCCCGCTGCCCGGGCCAACATCGAGGCCGGCTCGACGATCGTGTCGATCGGCGGGCAGCCGGTGCGGAACTGGCACGACATCTACCGCACCCTAGCGGCGGCCAAGCCGGGCGGCACGCCGGTCGAGATCCGCACGCGCGCGGGCGAGACGCGGAGGGTCGACCTCGCGCTGACCGAGCAGGAGATCGCCACGATCGCCGCTAACCGCTACACGCACGGCCTGCTCCTGGGCGAGTTGAAGGAGACGCGCCACACCGACAGCCTCGTGACCGCCGCCCGCTGGGGCGCGACCGAGACGCGCGACTTCATCCTGCAGTTCTACCTCACGCTTCGGCGGATGGTGGACGGCAACGTCGACCCTGGCCACCTCATGGGCCCGATCGGCATCTTCCACACCGGCACGCAGGTCGCCAACCGCGGCAACGACTGGCTGATCTGGTTCCTCGCGATGATCAGCGCGAACCTCGCCGTCGTGAACTTCCTGCCGATCCCGATCGTCGACGGCGGCCTCTTCACGTTCCTCATCATCGAGAAGATCAAGGGCCGCCCGGTGAGCCCGCGGACGCAACAGGTCGCCCAGTTCGCCGGCCTGATCCTGCTGTTCGGCGTGTTCGTCTTCGTCACGTTCAACGACATCCAGCGCCTGTTCTGACGAACGCGGCGATGCCGCACGATCATCGAGCGACTCCGGCACCCGCCCCGCGCGGCGCCGGAGTCGCTTGCGTCTTCGCGACTCCAGTTTCGGGGACGATCGCTGCGAATGGTCGCGCAACGTTGGAGATCACCGCGCCCTCGAACAGCCCCGATCGCATCACCTTCTCGGTCAACGCCCGGGCTGCGCGTTCCGCAGCATCTTCTCCAGCATTCCTCGCTGCCGCGCCGTCCACCAGCGCGGCGCACCGACCGCGATTGCCTCGCACTGGAACCGACCGCGGATCGCGGCGCGTAGCGCGTCGACACCCGCCCCCGTCGTCGCCACTGTTCGAATCCCGTCGGGCAGTTCCCGCCCGCCCGCCACGTCGGACTTGTTCACCACGAGCACAGCGTTGGGAAACCGCGAAACCAAGTGGCGCTCCGCCGCTTCGAGCGGACGAGCCGCGTCGAGCACCAACACGATGAGGTCGGCCCCGGCGACCTCGCCGCCCGCCCGGTCGATCGCGGCCCGCTCGATCGGGTCGGCCGTCTCGCGCAGGCCCGGCGTGTCGACGAGCGTGACGGCCAGGCCGTCGAGGTTGGCCGTCTCCCCCACCCAGTCGCGCGTCGTGCCGGGCAGGTCGGCCGTGATCGACCGCTCCTGCCCGAACAACCGGTTCGCCAGCGTCGACTTCCCCACGTTCGCCGGTCCGACGATCGCCACGCGCGGCGGGTGCAACAGCCAGTGCAGCGCGCGGTCGGCGAGCATGGCTCGGCAAACGTCGGCGCTCACGTGCCGCCCGGATTCGATTCCCGCGTCCGCCCACGCCTCCGGCTGGACCAGCAGCACGCGCAGGGCCAGTTCCGTCTTCGCCAGCGGGAGGTATCGCAACACCTCCCGCTCCATCTCCACTTCGCCGTCAACCACGTCGTCCGCCAGCGGCGCGGATGCCGGCTCCACGACGTCAAATCCGAACCGGCGGACGAGGTCGAGCGTCGATCGAACGACCCACGCCCCGCCGTGAATGCTCAGGTCGGCGAACGCACCATCCGGCCCGGCCACGACGACCGGATCGTCGATCACCCGCGTGCCGTCCACGAGTTCCCCGTGAACGCACCGCCCCGGCGTCGGCGACTTCCCCGGGAAGTGCGCAGCGAGGAACGCCCCCACCCCCGGCCCCGACAATCGGACGACCGCGATCGCGGCGGCCCCGGGCGGCGTTAGGAGGATGGCACGTCCCGGCTGACTCATGTCGATTCCACCAATGCACTCATCGCACGAGAAGCCTACGCGAACCGCCCGGCGTTGCCCGTGTCGCCGCAGGCCAAAAGGGCCCGCTGCAGGTGATTCTGATAGGCTCGACACGGGCGAGCGCCGCGCGGGAAAGGACGTGATGAGAGATGACGACGCGGAGGGTGGCAAGACGCGCCCGATGCCGACGCAGCGAGCGGCGCGCGATTGCCCTGCGGGAACCGCCGACGCATCACCGGTCGCGCTTCGAGGATGCCCCGCCTCCGGTCACGCTTCGTCGTGCTTCAGGTGGTGGTTCGTGTAGGCCAGTGCGATGCCGTAGAGCGTCAGGTCCGGCGCGATCGCGTGAACGATCTCCCACTCGTTGAACAGCGCGGCGGCGTCGCCGCCGGTGGCGATGAGGTCGGGCCAGCGGCCCAGCTCCGTCGCGTAGTTTTCGACGAGTTCCTTCACCATCCCGCGTACGCCGTGGTAGACGCCGTGGAGGATCGCCTGCTCGGTCGTGCGGCCGAACGGCTCGGCCGGCGGCGCGAACGCGTCGACGCGGGGCAGTTGGGCGGTGCCGTCGTGCAGCGCCTCGAGCATGAGCGTGACGCCCGGCGCGATCGATCCGCCGAGGAACTCGCCCGCGTCGTTGCAGCAGTCGACGGTGATGGCCGTCCCCGCGTCGACGACGACGCACGCCTTGCCCATCTGCTCGTACGCCGCCGCCACGTTCAGGACGCGGTCGACGCCGGTCTTTTCCGGCTCCTCGGTCAGCACCTTGACCGGCAAATCGAGGTCGCGCCCGACCCACACCACCCGCCGGTCGGCCGCGTCGCCGACGGCCTCCTCCAGCGTCGACTCGAGGCGCGGGTTCACGCTCGCCGCGACGACGGCGGCGTTGTCGCGCCCGCCGACCTGCTCCCACGCGGTGCGGATCGCGTCGGCCCAGCGGTCCGACTCGTCGTTCGGCACGCGCACGACGTTGCTCAACTCGCCGGACCGAAAGGTGCCGACCGCGAGGCGGGAGTTGCCGAGGCTGACGACGACGAGGTTGATCTCCATGGGTGCAACTATAGTCCCGGCAACCGCGCGCCGCACGATTCGCCCGGGCGAGGTACTCGGCGATCGACGCTCGCGTCTTCCGGGCCCGACCATGATGTGAAGCGGGGATTGGCCCCTATCGGACTCGAACCGATACGCCCTTGCGGGCAATGGATTTTGAATCCATCGCGTCTGCCAATTCCGCCAAGGGGCCGTCGTGCTGCTTTTGCGGGGTTTCCGCCGTTTTTCCCGGCAAATCAGTGCTTTTGGGTTGTACCCGCCGCCGCGCTTTTTGTCCACCGGGGTCCGCCCGCGTGCCTGAAGCGGCACAGACTTGGCAAAGACAGAGCCGGCGTCGGCGTCGGGGTGCGCCCCCTTGCCGTCGTCCCCGTCGCCCGCTGCCGCTGCGCGGGCGATAGGTCGGGGAGCGTGGCGGTCGCGGCGCCGACGCGCTTGCGGTCGGCGTGGATGTAGCGGGCGGTGGTCGCCCGGCGCGCGTGGTGCATCGACTTGGCGATGACGGACTCCGACACGCCCGCGGCGGCCAGCGCCGTGCCGTGCCCGTGGCGCGTCGAGTAGAAGACTGGCGCGTGCGTCTCCTTCAGAACCTGTAAAGGAGTTCGACCCCGACGAAGTGCACGACCTCGTCCGGCCCCGTCTCCTCGATGACCCTCCCGGGCAGGAACACGCCGTACGCAGCCGACGCCTCAATCTCGCGGCTGAGCGAGTAGGTCAGCGATGCTTCGAGCTGCGTCCCGATGTACCACTCGCGGCTCTCGAGCCCGTCGCGAATCACGTTGCCCGCGTTGTCGTAGATCCCGTCCTCCCTGCTGTATCGCCAGTAGAAGACCGACGCGAGGTCGAGCGCGAGCTGGTTGGTGATGTTGAGCGTCACGGCCGGGTGGAGGTTGACGAGGTTGTACGGCCCGACGAGGCCGATCTCGCCGAAGTACTTGCCCTTGGGGAACAGCGCGTTGAACGTCCGGAGGTCGGGGTCGTCCGGGTCGTCGTCGCCGCTGATCACGTTCGCGCGGAGCCCGAGCCGCGGTCGTAGCGGCACCTGCTCCACGGTGTAGCCGACGTTCGAGGCAACCGACCATGCGGAGATGTCACCGTCGCCGTCCGCCGCGTCGAAGGAGCCGAACTGGTAGAACCCCTCGAGGTCCCAATCGACGCCGCGACGGTCGCCGAAGAAGCGGGTGCCGAGCGTGTGGCGGAGTTCCCTCCCCCCGCCCTGCACGAACGCCGCCTGCTCGTCGAGGTAGCCGATGCAATACGCGTCCAGGCCGCTGCGGTCCCCGAGGGACGGCAGCTCACGCGTAGCATAAACCGACCACGCGGACTGGGTGTCGTCGGCCGCGTCATCCCACTCGCCGCGCCCGATCTCGACCGGCCGTGCGTAGAAGACGTCGACCCGCCACGGCCCCTGCTCGTACCGCGCGACCGCCGCGTCGAACGGCTGGGGCACGTTCGGCCCGTACCGGACGCCGATCAGCCGCTCGGACCCGTATCGCAGGAGTTGCCGCCCCGGGCGGACGAGCAGCGCGGCGTTGTCGCCGAGCGGGACCGACACGTCAACGAACGCCTGGAGGAGGTCGAGCCGGTCCTCGTCGGGCGGGGAAACGCCGGCCTCGTCGTTCCACTCGAACGCGGCGATGAGCTGCCCGAACGCGCGGAAGTTCGGGCCCAAGTGCAGGTCGGCATACGGCAATCCGCGGCCCCAGAGGTAGCCTCCGTCGTCCTGCGTGCCCTGCCCCCATTGGTTCTGGTCGTAGAACTCGTAGCGGAGCCGCAGCTCGCCGCCGAAGCTGAGGTAGCTGTCGCCGCGATCGTCGAGCGGCACGTACTTGAGGGGGGCGAGCGAAAGCGGATCGGCGGCTTGTCGAACGTTCGCATCCCGCAAACCGGAATAGTCTTCGTCGTATCGGTAGGTTGACAGGTCGGGCAGTGTCGGCGCACTGGTCTCGTCCGCACCGCTGGAAACCGCATCGCCCATCGCGCGTTCAACGGGTCGCGTGCCGACGCCCGCCCCCCGGCGGCTACGGGCGCCGGCAACGGGAACCCGCGGGCCCCCGCCTAATCCCGCTCCGAATGCGGCGGGCGAAGCATCTGGTTGCTCGCACTGTTCGTTGACGCATCCCGGGCCGGCGAGCATGAGCAGCAAGCAGCACAGCGGGCCGCGCTTCGGGATCTGTGCCTCGTGTAGGCGCGGGGACAGTGGAACGGGACTGTTGCCGTGCGGATGAGCACTGGAGCGTTCGTGCCACCGCAGGAACTCGGCGTCACGACGTGCTGTCGGCCCCCGGTTCATCGCGCCCTCTGGTACCCGCCGTAGTACGCGACGGGCGACCACGCCGGACTGACCGGGGGGAGCGGCGGCGGCGCGAGGCCCGGGCGGTCGAACTCCGCCGCGGCGTACACGACGTCGCCGCCGGTTACCGTGAGAACCGATTCGATCCCTTTGATCCGCTCGGCGTCGACGGCGAAATAGTCGTCGCTCAGGATTGCGAGGTCCGCCAGTTGCCCCGGCGCGAGTCGGCCCTTGCGCTCCTCGTCGCCGCTGAACCACGCGCTGCCCACCGTGTAGAGCCGCAGGGCCTCGGCGCGGGTCAGCAGGTCGGGGTCGGCGTACAGCTTCGCCCCGCCGACCGTCCGGCCGGTCGTCATCCAGTAGAGACTGACCCACGGGTTGTAGCTGCTGACGCGGGTGCCGTCGGTGCCGGCGCCGAGCGGGACGCCGCTGTCGACGAGCTTGCGCAGCGGCGGCGCCTGCGCGGCGGCGGCCTTCCCGTAACGCTCGACGAACGTCTCGCCGGCGTACGCCATGCGGTCCTGCACCGCTATGCCGCCGCCCGTCGCCTTGATCCGGGCGAGGTTCGCCTGGCCGAGCGTCTCGACGTGGTCGAACGCCCAGCGGCCCTTGTAGGCCGTCTCGCGAAATACCGGCTCGAACACGTCGAGCATCCGCGTGACGGACTCGTCGTACGTCGCGTGGATCCGCAGCGGCCACCCGGCCCGTGCGAGCACGGTCGTGACGGCACGCAGGTCGGACTCCATCGCCGGCTTCAACTCCACCCGGGCGGCAAGAAAGTTCTCGTAGTCGCCGGCGGAGGCGACGAGGTTTTCGCCCGCGCCCGTGGCGACGTATCCGTTGAGCCGGGCGGCGGCCATGTTCAGTGCGAGCCGCTGGCCGGCGGTCCAGCGCTCGTAGGCGGCGAGTTCGTCGCCGGGCTTCTGCGCGAACAGGTAGAGCGAGATCCGGAGCGGGAGCTTGCCCTCCTTCGCCATCGCGTCGGTGGCCGCGTAGTCGACCGGGAACAGGTGTCCGCCGCCGCCGGGGTCGACGGCGCTGGTCAGCCCCAGGCGGTTCAGCTCGCGGTACCAGTGGCGGGTCGAGTTGAGCTGATCGGCGGCCGACAGCTTCGGCAGCGCGTCGATCGTCTGGTAGAGGATGACGGGGCTCGGCTCGGCGTGCAGGACCGCCCCGCCGTCGGGCAGCAGTTCGTAGCGGCAGCCGGGCGGCGCCTTCGTCTCGGCGGTGACGCCCAGCGCGGCCACGCCCGCGCGGTTCAGCATGCCCTGGCTGTAGAGGAACATGACGAACGTGGGCGTATCGGGCGCGGCGGCGTTCAGCTCCGCCACGGTCGGCATCCGCCGCTCGGCGAACTGGTGCGGCGACCAACCGCCCACGACCCGCACCCACTGCCCGGCGGGCGTCCGCGCGGCCTGCTCGCGCACCATCGCCAGCCCGCGTGCGAGCGACGGCACGCCGTCCCACCGCAGCTCGCTGTTGTAGAACCGGCCCTCGCGGGTGGCGTGCAGGTGCGAGTCGTTCAGCCCGGGGATGACCCGCCGCCCGTTCGCGTCGATGACCCGGGTGGCGGGGCCGCGGAGCGCGAGCACGTCCGCGTCGGCACCGACCGCGACCACCCGCTCGCCCGCAACCGCGATGGCCGCCGCGTTCGGCACGGTGGCGTCCTGCGTCGTGACCTTCGCGTTGTGGACGATCAGGGCGACGGACGGCCGCGCCGCCGCGTCGGCCGCCCGCGCTCCCCCCGCCTCTCGCGCCGGCGCCGCCGAAACGCAACGTGCGGCGACGACACAGACGACAGCGAAGAACAGCACGCTTCTCACGTCGGGCCTCCCGCGCATAAAGTGTGTGGCCGCCGAGCACGGCACCGCTGGCGGGCCCGGCCCTGTTTACTTCCCGGCTTCTTTGGCGACGTCTTGAGCCTTCCGATAGCTCTCGGTCACGGCACGGTAATTCGGCGCGAGCTCGGAGTAGAGCGCGCCCCACTTGGCGGCGTCGGGGGTGTTCCACGTGCGCTGGAACTCGCAGAGGATCACGTTGCTGCTGACGGGGACCACGCCCGCCTGCGCCATCCGGGTGACCGTCGCGTGCGTGGCCATCTGGCTCACGTCCCCCGAGGCGTCGATCACCGCGTAGACCTTGTAGCCGTCGGCCTTGGCCTGCAGGGCGGGGAACGCGACGCACACGCTGGTCCACACGCCGGCGATCACGAGCGTCTTCTTGCCGGTCGCCTCGACGGCCTTCACGAAGTCGGCGTTGTCCCAGGCGCTGATCTCCCCCTTGCGCGGGACGTACGTCGCGTGGGGCATGGCCGCGGCCAGTTCCTCCATGATCGGCCCGTTCGTGCCGCTGGGCTCCGACGCGGTGTAGATGATCGGCACCTTGGCGAGTTCCGCGATCTTCGCCAGCGCCACCGTGTTCGTCCGGAGGTCCTGGATCGGCACGTCCTTGACGGTCTGGAACAACCCGGTCTGGTGGTCGAGCAGGAGCATGACCGTGTCGTTCGGGTCGAGCAGCGCGCCCCGCGCCGCGGCGCTCGGCTGGCGGGAGATCCCGGGGATCGCCGCGGGGGCCCTGTCGTCCTGCGCCTGCGCGTGCGTCGGCTCGTTCCGCGTCGAGATGACCAGCGCCGCCACGGCCACCGCTGCCGCGAGGCCGCCGACAATTCGCCGGTTCGTTCGGGGGGACTTCACGCCGTACCTCCTGTGGGAATGGATGGGAATAAGTGTCGAAGACGTGCGCCCGTAACACGGACGCCGCTCGTCGTCGCCGGATTCCTGAGCGTGAGGGGTGGACACAGCAAAATGGCGACGCGACGGGAGATAGGGGCGTGCGCCGAGCGGGGGCGCCCGGCACGCCACGCTGGTACCCGCGCAGTTCCCGCTTCATCATTGGGTGGAATCGACCGACCTCCGAATCGTCGCGCATGGACGGCGGCAGCGGCGACAACGCATAGGGGAGGCGACGCGATCCGCGGCGTATGACCGCACGAAAGCTTTGGGGGCGCGCGCGTTGACTCGCCCTCGACGAGACTGCGATCCGACCCTCACTGCCGGTACTAGCCCGTGGGTCGATCGGCCGCACGAGCCACGCCGCGCGGGCGCGGCTTCCCGCATGGAGGCGCAGCTCAATCCCCCGCGTTGCGGCGTCGCTATCTCGACGCTACCCCGAAATCGCTCTATACGGATCGCCTGGCTCAGCTGGCCGGCCCGTATCAACATGGCGGACGCGGCTTCCAAAGCCCGGCTCGTTGTCCCCCATGAAATGCAGCCCCCGCATCCACTTGGCCGACTTCCAGAAATGGTGCTTCGGCACGAGGAGGCGCGCCGGGCCGCCGTGCTCGGGTTCGAGCGGCTCACCGACGTACTCCCACACGACCAGCGCTGTCGGTCGAGCAAGTCCTCGACCGGCAGGTTCGTCGTGTAGCCGCCGTCGCAGAACGCCATCACGAACGGCGAGGGCGGCTCCCAGCCCGGCCGCCTCGAGAATCCGGTCGACCGTGATGCCCCGCCAGCGGGTGTAGACCCCGAGCGGCTCGCGCGCCCGACCGGAGACGGCGGCCGCTCGCGGCAGAGCCGGCGCGTGTCGCTCGACGACGACCCCCTGTCGCGCGCTTCAGCGCCGGGCGCGCGCGGCCGGCGAGGAGTTGCATTTCCCACGCGAACGCGACGCCGCTCGCGCCCGTGCTCCGCGACGACGCCCGCCATGCCGGCCAGCGTCTTCTCGCCGCGCTGTCGCGCTGCCATTCGCTCAGCACCGCCAGCCACGTCATCGGGACGACGCCGGCGGCGACCATGCGGCGGACCGCCATGTCGTGGGCTTCCGCGGAAACGCCGCCCGACGCGTTGGTGACGACGAACACGTCGTACCCTCCGCCATCGCCTGCAGCGCCGGCATGACGAGGCAGATCTCGGTGTAGAGCCCCGCCAGCACGAGTTGCCTGCGCCCGGTCTTCCTCACGACGTCGACGACGCGCGGGTCCTCCCACGTGTTGATGAAGGTGCGGTCGATCGGCTTCTGGTCCGGGAAGACGTCCTGGATCCCCTTGATGAGGTACCCGCCGCGCTCTTCCAGGACGGTCGTCAGGATCGTGGGCACGCCGAACACCTTGGCCGTCTTCGCCAGGGCGACCACGTTGTTGACGATCATCGTCGGCTCGTGACTGTGCAGGTTCGCGAACTGGAACGGCTGATGGTCGATCAGCACGAGGACCCCGTCTTCCGGGCGAAGCAACGCGTCGAGACCCGTCTTCGTGGGCATGAACTCCTTAAAGTTGGCCGACGCGCGATCACGCGCCGGCGGGATCGAGCAGGAAGTCGGCACGACGGTCTTCGTCGCGCCTGCGACCCGATCCCGTTTCGATGAAACGGCGAGCGGGCTCGCAGCACAGCCGGTGACTCTCGTGCCACGCGCGGCTGCTCGAACGCCGCGGTGGCCGCCAGCACGTCCGCGTCCGCGTTGCGGCGGCCGATGATCTGCATTGACGTCGCTCAGTTCCCGCCCAGGGCGCGCGATCGCGAGCTTCACCTCTTCGACGTGCGCCCCGCGTCCTCCAACGCCCGCACCGCCGCGCGCGACTACTTCTGCCACGCGTGGTCCATCGGGAGCACGTCGAGGTTCGGGCTGCAGGCGATCCGCATGGCGCTGATCGGGCGGCGGGCGGCGGCGTGGGCGGGGACGTACGCGAGTTCGTCCGGTCCTGCCGCGGCTGTTGCCGAAGAGTTCATTTTCGAGGCTCCTGCCAACGGAAGAGGGAATCGCTTCGAGGCGTGCGTCCTTCCGGGCGAGCGCCACAGCCACCTCGAGTTGATAAGCCGCGAGGGGTGGACACCGCAGACGCGCAGACGCCACGAGCCTCAGGGCCGCCGACCGGTTTCCCGGTAGTGGATGGTGCGGCCGGGTCGCGGACTCGCGGCCCAACCCCCTCTCACCCGCACTCGGGGAGAGGGCGAGGTGAGGGGATCCTGCAACTGGCGTCCCGTTCCTCGGACGATGGCGACGACGTCGGGTCGCCCGGAAAGCTCTCCTCGGAGTACAGGCCGCAGTGGATCAGCCGCCCCCGGCGAACGGTCGTGCAAAAAAAACCCCCAGCACGGCCACGCGTGTCCAGCGGCTCCCGCTCAGTAGTAGCGGTGGTGCGTTCAAGAACGGCGACGTGCACCGGCGGCTTGTGATGTCGACCACACGTGGCTCCCGAGTCGTGTCCGGGCCGCCCGCGCCGTTAGACTGATCACCAGCACCCGCGAATGGTCCGGCCGGCAAGACGGACGTCGCAAGCGTCGCCGTCGCAAGGGTCGCCGTCGCATTCGCCGCACAGGAGACGGTTCCCGGGCCGACCAGGCGTCGGTGCTGCCTGAACACTGCGGACTTGAACCTCGTACGTAAGCGGGCCACGTCGCCTCGGCGCCGTCGGCGCCGGGACGGTAGCTCCGGCAGTGGCTCGATCGTGGGGATGCGGCTGGCGACCCACCCGCTGCTCGGGACAAGACGGGAGCGTCATGGATGAGATCCACACGACGGCGGCGGTTCAGAGGTACCTGGACGAGTTGGGCGAGGTGCGGGGAGTCACGGGCCGCGCGATCGTTCGGGACCTGCTGGCGCGGTCCGTCGACCGGCTCCACCTGTTGTGCTCCCGCCTGCTGTACCGGAGCTACCCGCGCTGACCCGGGGCCCGTTGAACCTCTGCCCCGAAGAACTGCTCGGCGCGGTCGTCGAGCCGCATGATCAAGGCGATGCGCGACGTGCGGCCGGCCAACGTCCGGCAGTTCTTCGCGCTGGCCAACCAGCACATGCGGTGGGAGTTGAACGACCTGGCCCGCCGCCTCGACGCGGCGACGTGTACCGTCCAGCTGTACGACTCGCGCGTGCCCGCGGCGGCGGCGGCGGAGCCGCGGTCGGCCGCGACCGACCCGCAGGCGGCGCCGAGCGGGGGCCTGGCCCGCGTCCTCGCCGCGATCGAGGCCCTGCCCGAGGAGGAGCCGCGAGGTCTTCAACCTCGTGCGCCCTCCAGGGAATGACCCAGCCTGAGGCTGCCCGCGTCGTCGGCGTCTCGGCCAAGACGGTCCAGCGGCGGCTGAACCGCTCGCTCGTGCTGCTCGGCGAGTGCCTGGGCGGCCGGGCCTCGCGCAGCCGGCGCGCGCCGTCGGCGGCGGCCGGCGCCCGGGTCTTCGAGGGGGCGTACGCCGACGGTCGGGAAAGCGCCGCGGACCATGTCTGACCACGAGCGCGTTCTGCAACTGGTGGAGGAGGCGCTCGACACCGACCGCACGCCCGAGCAGGTCTGCGCCGACACGCCCCACTTCCTGCCCGCCGTCCGCGCGTCGTGGGAGCGGTGCCGGCTCCTCTACGCGCGCTCGACGACCTGTTCCCCTCCTCGCACGGGCGGTCGCGGCGACCGGGCTTCGGCGGTGGGCCGGCCGGTGCCGACGCGGCGGCCGGGGTGCCCGGCCCGGCCGTTCGCCCGGACGCGCTGCCGTCGATCCCGGGCTACGCGGTCGAGGCGGTGCTCGGCCGCGGGGGCGTCGGGATCGTCTACGCGCGCGCCCACCTCCGGCTGCGCCGGTCGGTCGCGGCTGAAGATGCTGCTGTCGGGCGCGTACGCCGGCGGGGCCGAGCGGATCCGATTCCTGCGCGAGGCGCGGGCGGTGGCGGCGCTGCGGCACGCGCACGTCGTGCAGGTGTACGACGTCGGGGAGCACGACGGTCTCCCTACTTCACGATGGAGTACGTCGAGGGCGGCACGTTGGCGCACAAGCTCGCCGGCACGCCCCAACCGCCCGCGGATGCCGCCGTGCTGCTGGCGACGCTCGCCCGGGCGGTGCAGGCGCGCACGACGCGGGGATCGTCCACCGCGACCTGAAGCCGGGCAACGTCCTGATCGCCGCCGACGGCACGCCGAAGGTCACCGACTTCGGCCTCGCCCGGCAGTTCGGCGGCGACGACCAGGCTCACGGTCGACGGCGCGGGCGTCGGCACGCCGAGCTACATGGCGCTCGAGCAGGCGGCCGGCCGGGCGGGGGCGGCCGGCCCGCCGGCGGACGTCTACTCGCTCGGCGCGATCCTTTACGAGTGCCTGACCGGGCGGCCGCCGTTCCTCGCCGCGACGGTGGCGGAAACCGTCCAGCAGGTGATCAACGCCGAGCCCGCCCCGCCGTCGCGGCTGAACGCGCGTGCCGCGCGACCTGGAGACGATCTGCCTCAAGTGCCTGCACAAGGAGCCCGAGCGCCGGTATGCCACCGCCGCGGCGCTGGCCGACGACCTGACCCGGTTCCACCAGGGCCGGCCGATCCGCGCGCGGCCGCCCGGCCCCGGCGGCCGCCTGTGGCGCTGGGGCCGCCGCGAGCCGGTGGCGGCCGCCTTGGTGGCGACCGCGATGGCGCTGGTCGCGCTGGCGGTCGGCGGCGGACTGTGGCACCAGCGGCAGCAGGCGGAGAGCCGCGCGATGACCGCCCGGCAGGAGGGCCGCACCTGGGAGGCGGCCGAGGGCGCGATCAAGCACGCCGCCGACCTCGGCGCGGAGGACCGCTGGCCCGAGGCGCGCGCCGCGCTGGCGGCGGCCCCGAACCTGCGCGACACCCCCGCCCCGGCCGACCTCAAGGACCGGCTCGGCCAGGCGCTCCGGGACGCGGACATGGCGGCGAAGCTCGAGGACATCCGCCTGCGCCTGTCCGAGGGCACCGCCGTCTCCGAACGCGCCTCGCCGCTCGCCCACCGGCTGTACGCGACGGCGTTCCGCGAGTACGGCATCGACCCCGCGGCGTCCCCGCCCGCCGCCGCGGCCGCGCGCGTGCGGCACTCGGCCATCCGCCAGGTGCTGCTCGTGTTCCTCCACGACTGGCTTTACTGGGTCCCCGACGCCAACCGCGAGGCGCTGCGGGCCGTGGTCGAACTGTCCGACGACGACCCGTGGAGGCGGGCGTTCCGCGAGGCGCTACTCATCGCCGAGGACACCAAGAAGCTGAGGGAACTGGCCGTCTCGCCCGAGGGCGCCGCACAGCCGCCGGCGATCATCTCCGGCCTCGGCGGGACGTTGCTCGCGGCGGGCCACGACGAGGAGGCCTGGGCGCTGCTGCACGCGGCGCAGCGCCGCCACCCCGGCGACTTCTGGATCAACTTCCTCCTCGGCCATTTGCTCCAGTTGCGGCAGCGCCCCGCCGAGGCCGTCGCCTACCTGCGGGCCGCGGTCGGCCTCCGCCCCGGCAGCGATCAGGCCCACACGTTCCTGGGCCGCGCCCTGCGCGACGGGGGCGACACCGACGGCGCCATCGCCGCGTTCCGCGAGGCGATCCGACGGAACCCGGACAACGCGCGTGCCGACGACCTCGTCAACGTCTTGGCCCCCGCCGGCCGGCTCGAGGAGGCCCGCGCCGCGTGGGAGGAGATCCTCAAGCGCGACCCGCCCGACCACGACCGGTGGCACGGCTACGCACAACTCTGCCTGTTCCTCGGCAACGAGGAGGCGTACCGCCGGGCGCGGCGGGCGCTGCTCGAGCGGTTCGGCGCGCGCCCCACCGGCTGGATCACCGCCGAGCGCACGAGCGTCGCCTGCCTGCTCATGCCCGCCGCCGACGACGAGTTGCGCCGCGTCGCCGCACTGGCCGACCGCACCGCGGCCGCCGCGTCCAACGCGAGGCAGCGCGACAACCCCTACGTCCAGTTCGTCAAGGGCCTGTCGGAGTACCGGCAGGGCCGGGCCGATCGGGCGCTGCCCCTGCTCCAGGAGGCGGCGACGAAGATCACCGACCGTGCCGGCCCCCGGCTGGCCCTGGCGATGGCCCAGCACCGGTCCGGCTCCACGAAGGAGGCGCGCAAGACCCTGGCGGCGACCGTGCGGCACTACGATTGGAACGCCGCCCGCGCGGACGAGATCGGCTGGGTGAGCCACGTGCTCCGGCGCGAGGCCGAGGCCCTCATCCTGCCCGGCCCGCCGCCGTTCCCGCAGGCCCGGAACGTCCCGAGGACGGTCGGGCGCGACCCGGGCGACGAGGACGAGGCCGACGACCGGTTCGACGCACTGCGGTCGGGGCACATCAACCCCGAGCAGATGGCCAAGGTCATGGCCGCCGAAGGACGGCTGCCGGAGGCGCGCGCCGCGTGGGCGAAGTTCCTCGAGAGCGGGCCGGCGGAGTACGGGCCGTGGTACGGCTACGCCGAGTTGTGCCTGTTCCTCGGCAACGAACCGGCGTACTGGCGCGCGTGCGCGGCCATGCTCGACCGATTCGGGGGCACTTCCAGCGATTGGATCATCGCCGAGCGCACCAGCCTTGCCTGCCTGCTCCTGCCGCAGGCCGGCGAGGACCTGCGCCGCGCGGCCGCGCTCGCGGAACACGCCGTCGCCGCCGCGGCCAAGTCCGCGGAACCGGACAACGGGTACGTCCTGTTCGCCAAGGGGCTGTCGGAATACCGCCAGGGCCGGTTCGCCGAGGCGATGCCGCTGCTGCACGAGTCCTCGCTGAAGATCGCGGACCGCCCGGGCCCGCGTCTGGTGCTGGCCATGGCGCAACACCGCGCCGGCCACACGAACGAGGCGAGGCGCACCCTCGCGGCCGCGATGTGGGACAGCGACTGGGATGCCCGCCGGGCCGACGGCCCGTCCACGTGGGTCAGCCACGTGCTGCGGCGCGAGGCCGAGAGGCTGATCCTGCCGAACCTCCCCGCCTTCCTCCGGCGGGAACACGAGCCGCGCGACAACGACGAGCGGCTCGCGCTGAGCGGCGCCTGCCAGTTCATGGAACTTCACGCCACGCGGGCCGGCCTGTGGGCCGACGCCCTGGCCGCCGACCCGGCACTGCCCGCCAATGCCGCCCGGGAGCCCGCGGTGATCGCCGCCGCGCTGGCCGGGTGCGGTCACGGCCAAGACGCCTCGACGCTCACCGACGCGGACCGCGCGCGCTGGCGCGAACGAGCGCGCGAGTGGTTGCGCGTCGAGTTGGACACCGCGTCGATCGCGTGGGCGCGCGGCGGAAACCTCCCCACCAAGGCCCGCGCCACCCTCGCCGCGTGGTCGAGTTCACCGGACCTCGCCGGCGTCCGAGACCCCCGCGCATTGGAACGCTTGCCGGCGGCCGAACAGCGGGAATGGACGCTCCTCTGGGAACGTGCCGCTTCCCTCCTGGGCCGCGCGCGGCCGGACGGCTGATGTACCCACGCCGTTGAACGTGTTGGTGGCGGCGGGGTTCGGCGGCGGCGCGTGCCGCTCATTCGTCGTCGTCGCCCCCGTCCTCGTCGCCCCCCTCGTCCTCGTCTTCGTCGGCGGGCGGTGGGACGATCACGAGGGCGAGTTCGGCGCCGGCCAGTTTGTTCAGGTTCGCGACGAGTTCGTCGTACGTGTCGCCGAGCACCTCTGGCGACGCCACGACGACGGCGTCCACGTCCCCGGTCTGCCTCGCCCCGTTGATCAGCCGGTTCAACTGCTTGAACTTGTCCTTCTGCGCGCTCATATCGCGCGTGTACGACACGAATCGAAACTTGCTCGGTTCTGCCATCGCCGCAGTCTACCATCGGGCCCGCACGCCGGCCGCTATCACCCCCCGGACCGGACCTGCGGCGCAAGGCTGCCGGTGCGATGGCGGCCGCAGGGCGGACGAAGGTTCACGTTCGCAACGCCGCGTTTGCCGATCACTCTCCCTTCGGCGTCCGCGGCCGCTACGGCGTCGCTTACGGACTGGAGACCATGTCGCGGGGGAGGGCGCGTGTGGCGGGCGTGGGCGTTGTCGGGCAGCCGCGACCGACTGCGCTACCGCCGCTCGATCATGGCGACGGGCACGGACAGGCGCAGCATGCCCGTGCCGCCGATGTTCGACGCGGGCAGTTCGAGTTTCAGCGTCCCCGCCCGCTCGACCGGCAGTTCGAACACGAGCACGTCGATCCCGGTCTTCCGCGGGTAAAGCGACTGGACGTCCACCCGGCCCACCGGCGACTCCGAGGGGCCGAAGTCGACGCAGCGTACGTGTTGCCGTACTCGTCGCTCAGGGCGGCGGCGTCGCGCGCGCGGCCGCCGCCGACGACGACGACGACGACGCCCCGCCGCCCGCCCAGGTCCGGTGGCTGACCTTCGACGTCGCGGACGTGTTCGTCAGCGCGAGCTTCAGCACGAGGTATCGCCCGGTCGAGTGCGCGTTGTCCGCCCGGCCTGCGGAGCCGCGACGAGTCCGGTCCGGGCCGACATCACCTGCACCGCGACGTCGCCGTTCGTGACGGCGGCCCGGGACCCGTCGGCCCAGTGTTCCGCCGGCCGTGCCGGGTCGATGCCGACGGCACTGGACCGCTCCGGCCCGCCGGCGGCGGCGGAGGCCGGGATGAACGTCGTCACCCGCTGGCTCGTGCGGCGGCTCGCGGGCGTCGGCTTCGGCGGCGGCCTTGCCGAGGGCGGCCATCATCCCGCCGGCGACCACGATCGGCACCGACGCCGCGACGGCGGCCGAGGAACGCGCCGGGTGAACGGGAGCCCCGCCCCCGACTGCCCGCCCGCGAGCGACACGATCACGCCGAGCGCGCCGACGGCGATCGCGATCAGGCCGAGCGGCACCGCGAACAGCCCGAACAGCGGGATCCAGCAGACGAGCAGGCCGACGATCGCGATGGCGAGCGACGCGATCCCCAGCCCGCTCGCCCCCTTCTGCCGCGGCACGTTCACGACCACGCGCGCCGGCGGAGCGGGGTGGACGTAGATGGTGGGCGGGTTCGGCTGCGGCGGGAACGGGGCCGCCACGGCCACCCGCCGGGCGACGGCCGGGTACGGCGGCGGCGGCGGCGGCGGCGGCGACTCCGGATGCGCGGGCGCGAGCATCCCGGCCAGCGCGTCGCCGGCAGCGTCGGCCGCGGCGTCGCGCGTGATCAGCAACGGGCTCCCGCACTGCGGGCCCGACCCCCTCCGACCTTCCCACTCGTCCTTAGCTCGAACGACGCGCCCGCACGGGCAATCGACGACGATCATCGGCGCACCCCTTTTGCTCGACGTGAACGGCCAGCGACAGCCTCCGCCCCCGGCGGACCTCAGTGTACGAAATCGCCGCCCAAACTCGAAGAAAAGCCCACGGGCATTCGAGATTCGCCCCGCCCCACCGACGTGCACCGACCACGCGCGGGATGTGCGGCGGGCGGCGCCGCCCGGTAAGCTTAGCTCGATTCCAACGCCGTCGACGCGCGCCGCCCGCCGACGGGCGAAGTCGGCGCGCGGCGGGTCACGTTTGGCGAACATAGGCGGTGAGGCTACCGATGAAGCAGCATCTGCTCGGGCTCGTGTTTCTCGTCGTCTCGTGCGCGGGGGCCGGAGTCGCCGCGGCGCAGTCCGCGGCAGAAGTCGATACGGGGGCGGGGGCCGCGCCGGGACGGCAGCGGGTTTTCGTGCTGACCGACATTGCCAATGAGCCAGACGACGAGGAGTCGCTCGTGCGGTTCCTGGTGTACGCAAGCGAGTACGAGGTCGAGGGCCTCGTCGCCACCACGTCCACGTTTCTGCGCGACCGCACGCGCGAGGACCTGATCCGCGCGCAGCTCGACGCCTACGGAAAGGTCCGCCGGAACCTGCTCCGACACGCGCCCGGCTACCCGACGGCCGACGCGCTGGGCGCGGTGACCGCGACCGGCCAGCGCGGGTACGGGATGGCCGCCGTCGGCGACGGCAAGGAGACGCCGGGGTCGAAGCTGATCCTCGCCGCCGCCGACCGTGCGGACGATCGGCCGCTGTGGGTGAGCGTCTGGGGCGGCGCCAACACGCTCGCCCAGGCGCTGCGCGACGCGCGGAAGGATCGCGGCAAGGACGAGTTCGCGCGCCTCGTCGCGAAGCTGCGCGTCTACGCGATCTCCGACCAGGACGACGCCGGCCCCTGGCTGCGGAAGGAATTCCCGGACCTGTTCTACGTCGTGAGCCCGAGCGACCAGGGGCACCGCCAGTTCTTCCGCGCCACCTGGACCGGCATCAGCGGCGACCGGCACTACAAGAACGGCCCGCGGCACAAGTTCGCGCTCGTGGAGAACCCGTGGCTCGAGGAGAACGTGATCCGCGGCCACGGGCCGCTCGGCGCGCGGTACCCGAAGCTCAAGTACATCATGGAGGGCGACACGCCCGCGTTCCTCGGCCTCGTCGACAACGGCCTGGGGTGGCACGTGAGCCCGTCGTACGGCGGCTGGGGCGGGCGGTACGTGCACGCGACATTCCCCGGCAAGCCGCGGCCGTGCTGGACGAACACCGGCAAGGAGAGCAGCGACCGCGTGATGGCCGACGACGGCAAGACCTACACGTCCGACCAGGCCACGATCTGGCGGTGGCGCGAACACTTCCAACACGACTTCGCCGCCCGGATGGACTGGTGCGTGGCCGACGCGTACGGCGAGGCCAATCACAACCCCGCGCCCGCGCTCAACGGCGACGCGACGAAGAAGGTCATGGCCCTGCGCGTCAAGTCCGGTGAGACGGTACGCCTCTCCGCCGCCGGCTCGGCCGACCCGGACCGCAACGCCGTGAGGCTGACGTGGTTCGTCTACCCCGAGGCGGGCACCTGCCGCGCGGAGGTGAAATTGTCGGCGACCGGCGGCGAGGTGGCGAGTTTCGTCGCGCCGCAGGTCGAGAAGCCGGGGACGGTCCACGTGATCCTCCAGGCGCAGGACGACGGCTCGCCGAGCCTTTTCGCCTACCGCCGGGCCGTGGTGACGGTGGAGCCGTGACGCGTCGGCCGGGTCGGCAGTGGCGCGGGCCGCTTCGACTGGAGGCCGTGGTCTGGGCGTTCCTCCACCGTGGTCCTGCGACCGTGAGCGAAGCCTCGCCCGGCGGCAGGCGCGCATCGGCCGCGAGCGGCGGCACCGCGCGTTGAGGCGTTTCTAATTGACACGCCTCGTCCGACACGTGACAAATCTACCTGTCACGACCTGATGCTAGCCGCGGCGAGTACGATGCGCACCTTCCGGTGCGCCCGTGGCGACCCCGAAGCACTTCGAACGCCGGGCTTGTTCGGGAAGACACGCGGAGGATCGACCGATGGAAGCGTACCTCTCCAACCGTTCGCGACGCCAGTTCCTGCGCCTGTTCGGCGCCGCCGGCCTGGCCGCGGCCGCCCAAGGCCTGTACGTGCCCGGCGCGTTCGCCGAGGAGTTGACGCGCACGCCGTCGCAGACGGAGGGACCGTTCTATCCGGACAAACTCCCGCTCGACACCGATAACGATCTGCTCGTGATCAACGACGCGATCACGCCTGGCGTCGGCGAGGTCACGCACCTGACCGGGCGCGTGCTCGACGCCAAGGGCAACCCGCTGCGAAACGCAGTCGTGGAGATCTGGCAGTGCGACGCCAAGGGGGCCTACGTGCACAGCGGCAGCGACAACGGCGAGCGCCGCGACGGCAACTTCCAGGGCTTCGGCCGGTTCACGACCGGCTCGACCGGCGAGTACTACTTCCGCACGATCAAGCCGGTCGCCTACCCCGGCCGCACGCCGCACATCCACGTGAAGGTGAAGCACAAGGGCCAGGAAAAGCTCACGACCCAGTGCTACGTGCGCGGCGAGCCCCGCAACGACCGCGATGGCGTGATCCGCGGCATCCGCGACGCCAAGGCCCGCGAGTCGGTCCTCGTTGACTTCAAGCCGGTCCAGGGCTCACGCATCGGCGAACTGGCCGCGAAGTTCGACATGGTGCTCGGCTTCACGCCCGAGGCGTGAGCGGGGGCGGAAGGCCCGAGCAGCGGAATTGAACCACGGAGTCGCGGAGACACGGAGGGAAGACGGAGGAAAGAAGATTTGGATGGACGAAGATGGACGCAGCACGCGTGACGTCATCCTCCGTCTCCGATCACCGTGCTCTGTCCCGCCTCCGTGCCTCCGTGCCTCCGTGGTTAAACCATCCATCATTGGATCAGGGACTTCTGGTCGCGCTGCCGCGGAGCACGGCTGTAGAGGTTCGTGAGCGAGGCGAGGCGGTCGAGGGCGGCGCGGGGGACGGGGGCGGCGAGCCGCCAGCCCCAGTTGCCGGTGGCGCTGCCGGGGCGGTTCATGCGGGCGTCGCCGTTGAGGCCGAGCAGATCCTGTACCGGGGCGACGGCCAGCGCCGCGACGGACGACCATGTGGCGCGGATCAACTCCGCCGCCGGGTCTCTGTCGGCGCCGGGCAGGTACGCGCGGACGGCGGCGCGGTCCTTCGCCTTGAGCGCGCGGTACCACCCGGCGGTCGTGTCGTTGTCGTGCGTGCCGGTGTAGGCCGCGACGGCGGGCGTGTGGTTGTGGGGCAGGTGCGGGTTGTCGCCGCCGCCGCCGCCGTAGGCGAACTGCACGACTCGCATGCCGGGCAGTCCGTTGTCGTCGCGGAGCGCCTCGACGTCTGGCGTGATCACGCCGAGGTCCTCGGCGATGAACGGCAGGCCGCCGAGCCGGCGGCGCAGCGTGTCGAACAACTCCGGCCCCGGTGCGGTCACCCAGCGGCCGCCCTTGGCGGTCGGCTCGTTGGCCGGGATCTTCCAGTAGCCGGCGAACCCGCGGAAGTGGTCGATGCGCACGAGGTCGGCCTGCCCGAGCACCGCCCGGCACCGCGCGACCCACCACTCGAACTTTTCCCGCCGCATCGCCGACCAGTCGTACAGCGGGTTGCCCCACCGCTGGCCGTCGGCGGAGAAGAAGTCGGGCGGCACGCCGGCGACGGCGGTCGGCCGGCGGTCGCGGTCGAGTTGGAACAGGTGCGGGTTCGTCCAGACGTCCGACGACTCGGGCGACACGTAGATCGGGAGATCGCCGATCAGCCCGACGCCCCGCTCGTTGGCGTACGCCTTGAGGTCGCGCAGTTGGCGGAAGAACAGGAACTGTGCGAACGCGTGGCGGGCCGTCGCCTCGGCGAGTTCGCGCCGCGCCTCGGCGAGCGCCGAACGCTTGCGGACGACGATCTTCCGCGGCCACTCGGTCCACGACCCGCGGCCGTACGCCTCGCGGAGGGCCATGAAGAGCGTGAAGTCGTCGAGCCACGCCGCCTCGGCCTTGCGGAACGCGTCGAACGCCGCGCGGGGCTTTTTCGAACCCGCCGCGCCGAAGCGCTCCCAGGCGAGGGCGAGCATCTCCCCTTTCGCGCGGTTCACCCGCTCGAAGTCGACGCGATCTTTGACCGACCGGACCGGCTTCACGTCGCCCGTCCGGAAAAACCCCTCCTCCACAAGCCGATCGGGGCTGATCAGGACCGGGTTGCCGGCGAACGCGGAATAGGCCTGGTACGGCGAGTTCCCCGCGCCCGGCGGGCTGAGCGGTAGCATCTGCCACCACGACTGTTTCGCCCGCTGAAGGGCGCCGACCCACGCGTACGCCTCGGGCCCGAGGTCACCGATCCCGTACGGTCCCGGCAGTGAGGTGACGTGCAACAACAATCCGCCGGTGCGTGACTTAGGTCCGTCGGCCCCCGCCGGTTCTGCCCGTTTCTTCGCCATCGTCGCTCGCCAAAGCAAACCCCCTGCCGCGGAGCCTGCCTGCCCGTCGTCCCACCCTATGATGGGGGAGTGCCGGCGGCGGCGAGGCGTAGCCCACGGTTTGCATATGATGGGTGCTAATTGTCGAGGTTGGTGGTCGGGAAGGACCACTCGCCTCTTGCCGGCCGCCAGCCGCGAGACCGGACTCACTTCAACTTCAATAGGTTTTCATCGATGACGAACGGACTTCTGCAGCGAACGCTCCGGACGACCTCCGGCCGCACGGGCATGCGGGTGTGGCCGGGCCGGCCCTACCCGCTCGGCGCGACGTGGGACGGGGCGGGCGTGAACTTCTCCATCTTCTCCGAGCACGCGACGAAGGTCGAACTGTGCCTTTTTGACAGCGTGGACGCGACGAAAGAGTCGCAACGGATCGTGTTGCCCGAACAGACCGATATGGTCTTCCACGGCTACTTTCCGGACATCGAGCCGGGACAGCTTTACGGCTACCGTGTCTACGGCCCCTACGACCTCGGCAACGGCCACCGCTTCAACGGCAACAAGATCGTGCTCGACCCCTACGCCAAGGCGATCGGCCGCGACGTGCGGTGGGACGACTCGCTCTTCAGCTACAAGGTCGGCCCCGGCTCCGACGACCGCTCGTTCGACGAGCGCGACAGCGCCCCCTACGCGCCGCTGGCGTCCGTGATCGACACCGCCTTCACCTGGGGCGACGACCGCCCGCCGCGCACGCCGTGGCACAAGACGCTGATCTACGAGGCGCACGTCAAGGGCATGACGATGCTCCACCCCGACGTGCCCGAGGAGCGTCGCGGCACCTACGCCGGCATGGCGTCCGAGGCGGTGATCCAGCACCTGCTCGACCTCGGCGTGACGGCCGTCGAGTTGCTGCCGGTCCACTTCCACCTCAACGACCGCCACCTCGTGGAGAAGGGGCTGTCGAACTACTGGGGGTACAACACGCTCGGGTTCTTCGCGCCGCACGTCGCCTACGCGTCGAAGAACTCGCCGCGCAAGAGCGTGCAGGAGTTCAAGATGATGGTCCGCTCGCTCCACGCGGCGGGCATCGAGGTGATCCTCGACGTCGTCTACAACCACACCTGCGAGGGGAACCACATGGGCCCCACCCTCTCGTGGCGCGGCGTCGACAACAACGCCTACTACCGCTTGGAGCGTGACAAGCGCTACTACACCGACTTCACCGGCTGCGGCAACACGCTCAACATGACCCACCCGCGCGTGCTCCAGCTCATCATGGACAGCCTGCGCTATTGGGTCACCGAGATGCACGTCGACGGGTTCCGCTTCGACCTCGCCAGCACGCTCGCCCGCGAGCTGCACGAGGTCGACCGCCTCGGCGCGTTCTTCGACATCATCCACCAGGACCCGATCATCTCGCAGGTGAAGCTCATCGCCGAGCCGTGGGACGTCGGCCCCGGCGGGTACCAGGTCGGCAACTTCCCCGTGCTCTGGACCGAGTGGAACGGCATGTACCGCGACACCGTCCGCCGCTTCTGGAAGGGCGACGGCGGGCTCGTGTCCGAACTGGCCACGCGCATTTCCGGCAGCAGCGACCTGTACAAGGCCGACGGCCGCAAGCCCTACGCGAGCATCAACTTCATCACCGCCCACGACGGCTTCACCCTCCAGGACCTCGTCAGCTACAACGAGAAGCACAACGAGGCCAACGGCGAGAACAACCGCGACGGCGCCGACGACAACCACTCGTGGAACTGCGGCGCCGAGGGCGCGACCGGCGACGCGGGCATCGTCGCGCTGCGCGAGCGCCAGAAGCGCAACCTGTTCGCAACGCTCCTGTTCTCCGAGGGCGTCGCGATGATCTACGGCGGCGACGAGCTCAGTCGCAGCAAGCACGGCAACAACAACACCTATTGCCAGGACAACGAGCTGACCTGGGCCGACTGGGACATGTCCGACGAGGGCAAGCGCCGCTTCCTCGACTTCTGCAAGCGCTGCACGCGGATCTGGCACGAGCAGCCGGTGCTCCAGCGCCGCAAGTTCTTCCACGGCCGCGCGATCCGCGGGTCGGACGTGAAGGACATCTCCTGGTTCGGCCCCGACGGCCGCGAGATGAACGACCAGGCGTGGAACGACGGCGGCGTGCGGTGCCTCGGCGTGCGGCTCGCGGGCGACAAGATCGACGAGGTCGACGAGCGCGGCGAGCCGATCGTCGGCGACACGCTCCTGCTGCTGCTCAACGCCCACTGGGAGGAGATCCCGTTCACGCTCCCCGAGACGTCGGGCGACCACGTCTGGGAAGCGCTGATCGACACCGCCGACGACGAGGGCCCGCTCCGCGTCGCCCGCGGCGGGTCGAAGTACCCGCTGTTCGGCCGCTCGCTGGCGCTGCTCCGCACCAACGTGCCCGAGGCCGCCGGCAGCGGCGCCTCGCCCGCGCAGCTCGACCTGCTCCGCCGCGACGCCCGCAAGGCCAACCAGCCCACCCCCAACGAGCCGCCGCTCGCGCCGGGTAGGCGTGGCATGACGCTGCGACCGATGGTGAACGTGAGCCACCGAGAGGCACCGATGCACACCGACGAGACCGTCATCGGTGTGCATCGGTGCCCCATTGGTGGCAACGTTTTTCATTGAGCGACGAATCTCCCCCGATGATCGAATGAAGAAGGAGCTTCCGATGGAGCCGGCCGACCGCCTGCTTCGCAAGACGATCGACCGCCTCCGGCAGCGACGCCGCACGCCCGAGTCGACCTACCGCCTCCAGTTCCACGCCGGCTTCACGTTCCGCGACGCGACGGCGATCGTGCCCTACCTGCACGACCTCGGCGTGAGCGACGCCTACGCCTCCCTACCTGCGCGCCGCCCCCGGCAGCACGCACGGCTACGACGTGATCGACCACAACCGCCTCAACCCCGAGGTCGGCACGCAAGCCGAGTACGACGCGTGGACCGACGCCTTGAACGCCCGCGGCATGAGCCACGTGCTCGACACCGTCCCCAACCACGTCGGCGTCGCCACGAACGAAAACGCGTGGTGGAACGACGTGCTGGAGAACGGCCCCACCTCCCCGTACGCCCGACACTTCGACATCGCCTGGCGCGGTTCGCCGCGCTCCGGAGCTTCACGACAAGGTGCTGATCCCCACGCTCGGCGATCACTATGCGAAGGTGCTGGAAAAGGGCGAACTCAATATTGTTCACGAGGACGGCAAATTCTTCGTCCGCTACTACGACCGCCAGTTCCCGCTCGCCCCAGAGCGTGGCCGACCTGCGGCCGGACGATCTCGCCGCCCTCAACGGCACGCCCGGCGACGCCGCAGCTTCGACCGGCTCGACGCGCTGCTGACGGCGCAGCACTACCGCCTCGCGTACTGGCGCAACGCGTCGGACGAGATCAACTACCGCCGCTTCTTCGACATTAACGACCTCGCCGCCCTCGCGATGGAGCGTGAGGAAGTGTTCACCGCCGCCCACCGCCTCACGCTCGAGCTGATCACGAGCGGCAAGGTGTTGGGGCTGCGGATCGACCACCCCGACGGCATGTACGACCCCGCCGGCTACTTCCGCCGGTTGCAGGACCATTACGTGCTCGCGGCGCAGCGAAGCGGATCGCGTCGGAGGATACCGAGTTCGCCGGCGATGTCGAATCGCTCGTACCGGCCGTGCTCGAACGCCTCGCCGCGATTGATCTCTCCCCCGAGTGCGGCGGGTGGCCGCTGTACGTGGTCGCCGAGAAGATTTTGGCCAGCGAGGAGCCGCTGGCCGCGGGACTGGCCCTGCCACGGCACGAGCAGGTACGACTTCCTGAACATGGCGAGCGAGTTGTTCGTGGACGCGGGTAACGCCGCCGCGTTCGACCGCGTCTACGGCGAGTTCACCGGCGACGCCACGCCGTACGAGCAACTCGTCTACCGCAACAAGCGGCTCATCCTCGAGAACTCGCTCGCGAGCGAGTTGCAGATGCTGGCCCACCGGCTCGACCGCCTCGCCGCGCGCGACCGCGCGTCGCGCGACTTCACACACACGTCGCTCCGCAACGCGCGCTGCGCGAGGTCATCGCCTGCTTCCCCGTCTACCGCTCTACATCACCGGCCCCGCCCCCACCGAGGCCGATCGCGTTCGTGGAGACGGCCGTCGCGGAGGCCAAGCGGCGGAACCCGAAGACGGACGCGTCCGTCTTCGATTTCATTCGGAACGCGGTCGTGCAAGTTTACCCCGCGTGGTTCGACGACGAGGCCAAAGCCGAGCAACTCGCGGTCGCGGGCAAGTTCCAGCAGCTCACCGCCCGGTGACGGCCAAGGGGATCGAGGACACGACGTTCTATCAGTTCCTCCGCCTCACCTCCCTCAACGAGGTTGGCGGCGAGCCGCACCGCTTCGGCGTGTCGCCCGAGCACCTCCACCGCTACGCCGCCGACCGCCAGCCGCGACTGGCCGTACGCGATGTCGACGCTGTCGACGCGCACGACCCAGGGCGGCGAGGACGTGCGGCCGCATCCACGTGCTCTCGGAGATCCCGGGCAGGGTGGGCCGCGTGCCTGAAGCGGCTGGTCGGCCGCCAACGATCGCCATCGCCGCGACGTCGACGGCTCCCCCGCCCCGCGCGCGACGAGGAATACCTCCTCTACCAAACCCTCCTCGGCGCTGGCCGCTCGACGAAGCCGCCGACGGCGGCGAGGCGTTCGTGACGCGCATCGTCGCCTACATGACCAAGGCGATGCGCGAGGCGAAACGCCGCACGAGTTGGACCGACGCCCCGGACGAGCCGCACGAGAGGGCCGTGACCGACTTCGCGGCCGCGATCCTGAACCCGAGACCGGCGCCCGACTTCCTCGCCGACTTCCGCCCGTTCCAGCGGCGCGCATCAGCCACTATGGCCAACTGAATTCGCTCGCGCGAGCACTGCTGCGCTCGCTCCCCGGCGTGCCCGACACCTACCAAGGCACCGAACTCTGGGACCTCAGCCTCGTCGACCCCGACAACCGCCGGCCCGTAGACTACGGCCGGCGCCAGACACTGCTCGCAAAGCTACAACGCCAGACCGGACGGCCGGCGACGACCGAGCGGACTCGCGCGTGAACTCCTCGACCACAAGGACGACGGCCGCGTGAAGCTCTACCTGACGTGGCAGGCCTACACCCGCCGCGCCCAACCCGGCCTCTTCACCGTCGGCGACTACCACCTGCCATGCCGACCGGCGGCCGCGCGAAAACACCTCTTCGCCTTCGCCCGCCGAAACGAGAGCCTTGATGGGCAGTCGTCGCCACGCCGCGCTGCCAGCGATCCTCGACGTCGGGAAGGCGACGCTGCCGCTCCGGAATAACGTTTGGGACGACACCGCGATGACCATCCCCGCCGATGCCGCGGCGCCCGCCTGCAGCGTGCTGACAGGCGAGCGCGTCACGCTCTCGCATCGGAACGACGAGGCCACCGCGTCGGCGGAGGGTTTGTTCGCCACGTTCCCAGCGGCACTGCTTATCTCGGACGAAGCCTGACCCGGCAAACCTCCGCTCAATGAAGGCGGCGCTTGATCGCGGCCGTGACGGCGTGAAATCTGATCCGCGAAATTGACGAGCTGCACACTCCCTCTCCCGCTACGCCGGGAGAGAGGCGAAACAAGGGGTGCATTCCTCCGCGTGAGATCCGTTGCCTTCGAGAGCGATCCCTGCGAGATCAACGCGGCCAATCGCAACCCCGTCATCGAGGAGCGACAGCGACAGCGTCCTCGGGAGCTGCGGAGCCTTCGCCGTCGAGATCCTTCTGGTCGCTACCGCTCCCTCCGGAGATGAACGCGCTATTTCACAGCATTGCACTGATTCGGTATCCTACACGAATATGAACGAACGGCGGTGACGGGGAGGGCGGAGGCAAATACAGGAGCATGCTTCTCTGTGCCCTCCGCCTCTCCGCGGTGAATCTGCTCTGGTTTGATGCCTCTTGACACCGCATAGCGAATTGCAGCGATCGCGGACGAAGCGAAGCGCGCCGCGCGCGGTCGTGTGGCCCGACCGTGGGGCCGGAGCGGCGAGAGGCCCCTCACCCCTGCCTCTCCCCCGAGTACGCAGGAGAGGAGTGAGCGTCGGCTACTCCTTAGCGCCGAGTACCACCGCCTCGAACGGCAGCAACTCGCGGAAGATCCGTTGTCTCGCGCGCCGGCCGCCATGGCAGGTGGACTCGGACGAGAACAGGAGGGACGCCCTTCTCGGGCATCGGCAGGGGTGCGGCGAGGAATTGACGTTGGAAGTAGACGTGCAGCGCATGGCCTTACCGCCGCGGGTCATCTCGATGACGTTGGCGTTGCCCGTGTCGGGGAGGACGCGGACCGCGCGCTCCACGTAATCCTTCATCGCCGGCCACGCCTTGCGGAGAGCGGCCAGCAGGTCGGCGTAGAGCCGGCGGGTGGCGGCGTGGCCGGTGCCGTCCTTCCAGGACCACGTGAGCTTTTGCCGACTCGAACGTGGCGGGCGACGCGGGGTCGAGGGACCTCGCCGGCCGCGCCGACGAGTTCGGCAAACTCGCGGCTTTGCGGCCTCGCGGACGGCCTTGATCAGTTCTTCCCCTTGAACGAGCAGAAGAACGGGAACAGCCCGCTCCTCGCCGTACTCCTCGCCCATGAACAGCAAGGGCAAGTGCGACGCCAGCAGCAGCAGTGACGACGCGGAAACGCCGCTTCGCAGGCGTGTCGAGGATCGTCGAGCCGGTCCCCCCTTGGCGCGGTTGCCGACTTGGTCGTGATTCTGGATGCAGACGACGAACCGGTCGCCGCTCAGGTCGCGGGCCGGCGCGTGCTTGCGGCCGCGGTGCGGGCTGTAGGTCCACTCGGTCATGAAGGGCGTCTCGAGCACCTGCGCGTGATCTGCCGCGAATCGCCGTAGTCGGAGTAATAGCCGCGCTCGTCGTCGAGGAACGCGTGGACGGCGTGATGGAAGTCGTCGCTCCACTGCGCGTCGAGGCCGTGCCCGCCGCCTCGGCTCCGGCGAGCACGCTTTGTGCGCGCCGAGTCGTTCAGGTCGCTCTCGCCGACGATCGTGATCGGCCGCCCGACGCCGCGCCTGCACCTCGGCGGCTGTCTCCTTGATCGCGGCCAGCACGTGGCGAGCGGCAGTCGTAGATCGCGTGCACCGCGTCGAGGCGCAGGCCGTCGAAGCCGTACTCCTCGAGCCACATGCGCACGTTGTCGAGCACGAAGTCGCGGACGGCGTCGGAGCCGCGGTCGTCGTAGTTGACGGCCTTGCCCCACGGGGTCTTGTACTTGTCGGTGAAGTACGGTCCGAACTCGTGGAGGTAGTTGCCCTCGGGCCCGAAGTGGTTGTAGACGACGTCGAGTACGATCGCCACGCCCTCGCGGTGGCACGCGTCGATGAGGCGCTGCAGCCCGCCGGCCCGCCATAGGTGTTCTGCACGGCGTAGGTGAGGACGCCGTCATAGCCCCAGTTGCCTTCCCCGCCGGGGAACTGGTTGACCGGGAGCAGTTCGATGCAGGTGACGCCGAGTTCCCGCAGCGCCCGGCAGGCGCGCGGATGATCGCGTCGAACGTCCCCTTCCGGCGTGAAGAGTGCCGACGTGCAGTTCGTAGAAGACCAAGTCCTCGCGCCGCACGCCTTCAATCGCCGTCGGTCCGTCGGAACCGCCCCGGCCGGTAGACGGCCGACGGCCCCAGGATGTTGTCGGGTTGCCAGAGCGAGCAGGGGTCGGGCCGGTCCTCGCGCCTTCGAAGGTACGTGTAGCGGCGCTGTCCGTCCGGCACGTTCTGCCGCACGGCGTGGAAGCGGCCGCCCTCCTCGGCCGTCATCGGCACCGTCTCGCGCCGCTCGCCGCTGTGAAGCACAAGGTCGATGGCCTTGGCGAACGGCCTTCCAGACGCGCCAGCAGACGGCGTCGCCCTGGAGCGGCAGCGCGCCACAACGACGGTTTTTCGTATCGGTCATGATGTTGTCGCCCCGCGACGTGTCCCACCCCGGCTCGCACCGACGGCCGGCCCCTGCCGGCACGCCCGCCCAACGCGGTTCCGCGCGCCGCCGCTCGCCGCGACCCGGGCCGCACGTCGCGAACCGGACCTGCACGGCAACCGACGTGCCACGAAAGGCACAGGCTTTCGGGTCAACGGACGGAAGCAGCGGCGCAGGCGCCGGTCATCCGACAGAAGAACGCACAGACGCCAATGTGCACCTTCCCCATCGTCGCCCGCAATGAGATACCCAATCCTCATCGGCCGGCCCACTTCAGCGGGCGGGAGTTCTGACCCAACGAAACGAAGCTGCTTCCCGCGCATCCCTCCGAGCAAACGAGCCAACCCGGATCGCTCCCCCCGCTCCTTCCCGGCGTTTTCGCTTGACTTCTCACACTCTTGCCGATTTACTTGTCGAGCAATGTCGTCCCCATCCGGTCGCCTTGCGACTTCTTCAGGCCAGCACGGGCCTGCTTGGCACGCGCGCATGATCGTAGGGACGGCAACACCGAGTGCCTGAAACGCCGACCCTGCGATCGCACGATCGCAGGGTTTTTTCGTTTGGTCCCCGCGGACAGGAATAGTGGCCAGTCGCGAGCGGCCGGTGGCCAGAGAAGCGTATAGACACCACTGACCACTGATTCCTGATCCCTGACCCCTGGAGCCTGCCATGGACACCATACGCATCTTCGACACCACCTTGAGGGACGGCGAACAATCTCCGGGGGCCACGCTGGCGCTCCCGGAGAAGCTCGAGATTGCGCGCCACCTCGAGGCGATGGGCGTCGACGTGATCGAGGCGGGCTTTCCGATCAGCTCTCAGGGCGACTTCGAGTCCGTCGCGGCCATCGCGTCGGAGGTCACGCAGAGTGTCGTTTGCGGGCTGGCCCGCTGCGCGCCGCAGGACATCGAACGCGCCGGCGAGGCCGTGCGGCACGCGCGGCGCGGCCGCATCCACGTCTTCTGCGCCACAAGCAAGATTCACCGCGAGCACAAGCTGCGCAAGGGGAAGGAGGAGATCCTGAAGCTGGCCGTGCGGTCGATCCAGCAGGCCCGCGAGTACACCGACGACGTCGAGTTCAGCCCCGAGGACGCCAGCCGCACGGAACTCGACTTCCTCGAGGAGATGGTGATCGCCGCCGTCGAGGCGGGCGCGACGACGATCAACATGCCCGACACCGTCGGCTACGCCACGCCCAGGACCTACGGCGAGATCTTCGCCCACGTCAGCAAGCTGCCGATCGTCCGCGAGCGCGGCGTGGTCCTCTCCGCCCACTGCCACGACGACCTCGGCCTGGCCGTCGCCAACTCGCTGTCGGCGATGGAGAACGGCGCCCGGCAGATCGAGTGCACGATCAACGGCATCGGCGAGCGCGCCGGCAACGCGGCGTTGGAAGAGATCGTGATGGCGCTCCACACGCGCAAGGACTACTACAACGTCCAGACGCGGATCGAGACCACGAAGCTCTTCCCCGCCAGCCGCATGGTCAGCACGCTAACCGGGCTGGCCGTGCAGCGGAACAAGGCGATCGTCGGGCAGAACGCGTTCGCCCACGAGAGCGGCATCCACCAGGACGGCATGCTGAAGTTCCGCGAGACCTACGAGATCATGGACCCGGCCGTCGTCGGCGTTCCCAAGACCTCGCTCGTGCTCGGCAAGCACTCGGGCCGGGCCGCGTTCCGCGACCGGGTCAACGGGTTGGGGTACAAGCTGAGCGACCAGCAGGTCGAGCAGGCGTTCGCCAAGTTCAAGGCGCTGGCCGACAAGAAGAAGGAGGTGTTCGACGAGGACGTCGAGGCGCTGATCGACGACCAGTTGGAGATCGGGATCGGCCTGTGGGAACTCGTCAGCATCCAGGTGATGACCGGGTCGACGACGACGCCGACCGCCACCGTGACGCTCCGCGACAACGCCGGCGAGACGCGGACCGACGCCAGCACCGGCGACGGCCCGGTCGACGCGATCTACTCGGCGATCGCCCGCATGACCGGCATCAAGGTGAGCCTCACCGACTACCGCATCCGCGCCGTCACGCGCGGCAAGGAAGCGCAGGGCGAGGCGCAGATCGAGATGGACCACAACGGCAAGACGATCCGCGGCCGCGGCCTCAGCACCGACATTTTGGAGGCCAGCGCCCTCGCCTACCTCGCCGCCATCAACCGCCTGCGGAGCATGGCCAACCGCGAGAAGCTCGTCTCGCCCCACGCGGCGGTGTGAGGATTGATTCGGGAGATGAGTATTATGGTTCGGGCGACACCTCGAGTGTCGCCCTAATCTTTTCCATGAAGTGCAGGTTCGGCGGAAACCGTAAAACCTCCGTCTTCGGCACGCGCGACCACTCTACGCTTTCGTCGTCCGGGAGCAGCACGCGCGTCCAGGTTTGCCCGCCGGCGCGCAGCGTCCCGTACGCCCGCAGCACCTGGGTCTCACCCGGCACCGGCGGAATCGCGAACGTGTAGTTGAGCACGAGCCCGTCGGCGACGACGGTCGAGCCGGCGGGGATGGCCGCCACGAACTCGTTCGCCTCCGCCGCGTTCCCCAACTCGCCGGCCTTCGTCGGCATCAGTTCGAGGTGTTCATAATAGGTCGGCATCGCCGTCCGCAAGATGAGTCGCCCGTCCGCCTTCAGCCGGTACGTTTCGCCGAGCCCGTAGCCGTGGCAGAACGACGGGTCGGCGGTGACGTCTTTCGTCCGAAGCTCGACGTACGCGCAGCCGCCATTGAACACGAGGGCGGCGGTGATCGCCAGCCGGGCCAGAGGGGTAGCGCACTTCACTCAATGATGGTACGGGCCGTCGCAGCGCGACCGGAGCGATAAACAAGGAGGCGGACTCGAATGGAATGATGCCGCGTCGAACGTGTGGGCGTCGGAGGTTGCGAGCGTCCGAACGATCGAAGAATCGCGGAGACGCGGATGCCGCGACGCGTCAACCCGCGCCCGGCCGACTGTAAGGGGTCGGTGATGGGCGCGTTGGCGTGTGATGCCGTCGTTGCGACGCCTGCGTCGCGGTCGACGCGGAGCGTCGAGTCCCATTCGACACCTGCGGCCGCGCCGCAACCGCGTCGCGAACCGCTACGAATGCTTCTCCTCGTGCTGATCGAGGAGCGCTTTGATCTCGGCCACCTTCGCGGACGGGAAATGGTGGCCCCACGCCGCCTTGTACTCGTTCAGCGGCCGGGCCGTTTCCAGATGCCTCAGGGCGCGCCAGAACGGCAGGCAAAGGTCTGCGGTGGGGCCGGTGGTATCGAACAACTTCACGCCCGAGCCCTTGCGTCGGTCGTCGTCGGGAAATCGGGTGATCCGCAGGCGCGTGTCCGGGCCGACCGCCGTGAAGCGGAACTCGAAGTCGGTCGGCTCTTCGTTCCACGACACGGTCGCCTCGTCCCCGCCCTTCAGCCGCAGCGCCAACGCCGACGCCAATCCCTCGACCGGATCGTGGATGAGGTAGGACGCCGTCAGTTCGAGCGTGAACCCCTCCGCCGCCATCTTCAGAGGTAGCCAGCCGTGACGCGGCCTGCCGAATTCGACGTCCAATTTCATGGAAACCTCTGCGCCCAAAGGCAACGGCGTTTACGCGTGCTGTCGAAGCGCCGCCTGCATCTGCTCTTCCGCCAGCGCCAGCACCGGGTCGATGCCGATCCAGTTGAGGCAACTGACGTGCGAACACTTCCGCGAGTAGCACGGGCTGCAGACGATGTCGAGCCGGACGACGCTGTCGTCGCGGCGGTGCGGGCCGGTGCGGACGGGGTTCGTCGGGCCGTAGGGGGTGACGAGCGGGCGGTTCAGGGCGGCGGCGATGTGGGTGGGGCCGCTGTCGTTGGCGATGACGAGCGCGGCCCGTTCGAGCAGCGCGACGAGTTGCCGCAAATTCGTCTTGCCGACGAGGCTCGTGGCGGCCGGCGCGAGGGCGGCCATCGGGGCGGCGTCGGGCCCGCCGGCGACCACCGCGTCGATGCCCAAGCGTTCCTTCAGCGGCGCGACGAGCGCGGCGAACCGCTCGGCGGGCCAGCGCTTCGTCTCCCAGTTCGCGCCGGGCATCAGCACCGCGTAGCGCGCGGGGACGAGCAACGCGACGTGCCGCCGGTCGTCGTCGTCGACCGCGAACACGTATTCGACGGGCCCCCGCGGGCACCCCACCGCTTCCGCCAACGTGAGGTACCGCTCGATCGCGTGCTGCTCGGCGGTGCCGACGTCCACCCGGCGGGTGTAGAACAGCGGCGCGCCCTCGCGGGCGGTCCGGAACCCCACGCGATGCGGCGCCCGCGTCTGCCACGCCAGCCACCCGCTGCGCAGCAACCCCTGAAGGTCGAGGACGAGGTCGAAATTTTTCTCGCGGAGCGCGCGCGTGAATCGCACGAGCCCGGCCGCCGCCTGCGGATCCTTGTAGCCCTGGCCGTACCCCTTGCGGTCGAAGCGGATGACCTCATCGAGTTGCGGGTGGCGTTCGAGCAGGCCGGCGCAGGCGGGCGTGACGAGCCACGCGATGTGGGACGCCGGATACGTCTTGCGCAGCAAGTTGAGCACCGGCAGCGTGTGCACAACGTCGCCGATCGCGCTCGGCTTGAGGATCAGGATGCGCTGCGGCGGGGATGGGAACGGGGTGGGCATGAGAGCGGTTGTCGGGATCGTCAGCACTTGGGGGACTGCAATGACCAATGACCAAGCGCCAATGACCAATAAATGACCAAGGGAATTATGCACCTGACAAAGTGGGCGCCGCCGAGCCCCCTGGCATCTAGGGCATCGAGCGTGCTCGCCATAGCCCGACAGGTCCTAGTAGTGCGAGGAACGAAGCGAACACGAGGTAGGGGGTGGCGACCGGACGCCAGAGATGGCTCCCGAAGATGACGAATGCCACCATAATCTGCGCGGCTGCTAGAGCGTAGCGGCCACGCCGGGAACGAAATGCCGCCCGTCGATGGGATTCCGGATCAGGAGCCATGGTCACCCCTTCTTCTTCGCCCCAGGCCTCAAACATAATTCCCTTGGTCATTTGCTAGTCGTTGGGGCTTGGCCATTGTGATCTCCCCCGTTGGTCATTGAGGCTCGGTCATTGCGATTTCCCGGGTCCTTCACTGGGCCTTCGTCATCGCCCTGCGCCCCTCACTCTCATAGCGCGCGACCACGCGTATCCCTGGCACAGCGCAGCGAATCCGCCGGCGTGTACTGCGGGTGGGCGCGCATGCCGCGGGAGCAGGCGCTCGATGCCGAGCCGCGACCCACCGCCGGCGGCGGATGCCGTCGGGGTCGATTAGCACCGGCGTCTCGCCCCGCCGCTCGTCGGGCATCACGATCCAGTTGCTCGCCTTGGCGTCGAAGTGGGAGAAGCCGTGCTGCTCGATCCGCCGCAGGATGCGGCCGGGCGCGGCGGAAGAGCATGTCGCGGCGGTTCGTCGGGATCGCGTCGAGGTCCACCTTCGCCAGCGTGGGGCCGGGAACCTTTTCGAACACGATGAGCGTGTCGACGACGTACCCCAGCGACCGCCGCTCGGCGAACATCAGCGGCCAGGCGGTGGGGATGTTGCGGACGATCAGGTGCCACGCCTTGAACCACGCCCGCCGGGCGCGCGCCCCGCGGCCGATCTCATTGAGGTAGCGGTACCAGTAGCGGCGCGCGGGCGGCCCGACGACGACAGGGATCGTCCGCCCCGCCACCTCGATCTCGCCCGACAGCACGTCGCCGCTGCGGCTGCGGCGATCACCTCCAGCGCCGCGTCGAGTCGACGCCACCACAACCGGCCACGCCGTTTCCCAGTCGGGCGCGGGTGAACGTCATGCGGCTGACCGTCGACCAGGCGCGCGGGTAGCGGGCGTACTGGAAGAAGACGCCGCCCCACTCGCCGCTGCGGAGGCGGCCGAAGTGCGCCCCGTCGCCCTTGGCGCGCTGGAGGAAGTTCGCGTAGACGCGCTCGGCGACAGGGTTGCCGCGCGGCAGCGGCGCGTCGCCCGCCCGGAACCGCCGCCACCGCGGATCAGGTCCGTGCGCGTGCCGAAGCGGCCGGCCGACTGCGCGAGGCGGAGCGTGTCGCTCATGCACCCCGCCGGGCCGCACGGCGTAGCCGTCGAGGAGGTACACCTTCCCCGTGGAGCAGGAAGTTGCCGAGGTGCAAATCCTCGTGGCCGAGCTGCGCGCGCCCGAGCGCGTAGACGATCTCGGTCAGCTGCTTGGCGAGGCCGAGGTGGTCCGGCACCGGCTCGCCGCGGAGCTCGTGGTCGTTGAGGTACTGGTCGAGCTGCACGGACGGCTCGATCGCCCCGAGGATGACGGCGTCGCCGGACAGGTCCTTCACCTTCAGCCCGGCGAGGAACGCGACGGCGCGCGGGCGCGGGGATGTTGGCCCGTTGGAGGCGCTGGAGGCGGTCGAACTCGCGCATGGCCGGGCTGCCGCGGAGCCGCCGGCCACCAGTCGCGGTGGCCGTGGCGGGGTAGAACTTGAGGTAGTACGCGCGCCCGCCGAACGCGAACCGCCACACCTGGCGGTAGCCGCGGTCCTTCACGATCGTGCCGACCTGCGGCAGGTTGCTGCAACGCGTCTTCCAAGTCCTTCGGCGACACGGGCGGAAGGGTATACGGGACGAGCCGTTTTGTCCCGCGTGCGGCGTCGCGCGCGCTTCGTCAAAGGGTGCTTTGCCGCGAATGAAACGCGGCGAACAAGTCGCCGTCGTGCCGGGGAACGCATCGCGCGTCGCGGTACCACGGCAGGTTCAATGTTTCGGAGGAACGCTCGGCCGCCGCGTTCATCGCGAGTAGCGACAGCGACGGTGTATCTCGGGATGAAGAAGCGAAACCCACCGGCCTGAGGCGACCCGCGCGCTGTCGATCTTCTCGGGCTGACCGGCTCCACCCGTGTGTCGCGTGGGTCGAGAGAAGCGCGCCCGGTGCGGCCCCACGGCCTCCGCCCGCCAAAGGTCCACATGGTGGCCTCAAGCGGTGTGGCGACACGACAACCGCCCCACGCCGGACGAAGCGTCGTACCTGAGCCCGCTTCCGCACGTCACCGCCCGGCTTGCGTCACTTAATATCGATTCGCGACCATGGCACCGCGATTGCAACAGGCTCATCCATACCTGAGGCGGAGTGGCCGCCCCGGATGATCCCGCCGCGGCAACCGTCTGCCCGGCCCAGCTGGCGGAGGAACCGTCATGTCGAAGCTATTCGCGCTGCTGCTTCTGTTGGCCGGCCTGCTCGTGCCCGTCGCGGGCTGCTCGGTCGACGCCGAGGACGACGACAACGACGCGTCGCTGAAGGTCGACGTCGACTAGCCGTACCGATTCAAACGCAAAGCGCCGGCGGGTCGCGATGACCCGCCGGCGATAGTTTTTTGGTCGCCGTTGATCGCGACCGCGCCGCCCGGACACCACGCCAGCTGACACCCTCGCAGCGCTGTCCCGAAGGGCCTGCTGCGGCTTATTCGGATCGGCTCTAAACCACAAGACCACCCCATGCGGGGTGGTCTTGTCGTTCTGGTCGGGGATGCAACCGAAGGGGTCAGTCGTCGGTCGATGCCATCGCCTCCGGGCGGCCGTCGATCTCTAAGGCGCACTGTTCCGAGGGCGTGTCGTTGATGATCCGCTGGAGGTCGGTCACGTCGGCGACGGCCCGCTTGGCGACGGTCGTGATGATGCTGCCGACCTTGATCCCCTGCTTCCCCATCGGGCTGTTGCGGTCGAGGCCGATCACCATCAGGCCCGTCGGCTTGGCGGCGCGGTCGACGCGGCCGGCGGCTTGGTCCCAGTTCGCGGGCACAGGGCCCAGGAGCATGCCGCGCCAGCGGAGCCGGCGGCTCTCGCGGGTCACGGCCTGCGACGGGAGGTCCCGCCGCCGCAGCGTCACGTCCGCGACCACCACCTTCCGGCCGCGGTGCGCCTTGATCGCCACCGGGCCCCCGACCGGCGCCGTGCCGACCGTGCGGATGAAGTGGTCGCCGTCGAGGATGAGTTCCCCGCCGAGGCGGACGACGATGTCGCCCCGCTTCAGGCCGGCGGCGGCGGCGGGCGAGTTGTCGTCGACCCCCTCCACGAACGCGCCGTACTCGCCGTCGACGTTCGCCTCGCGGCGCTCCCGGGCCGTCGGCGTGCTGACGCGGGCGCCGAGGTAGCCGTAGACGATCTCGCGGCCGGCCTTGAGGTCCTCGATCGTCCGCATGAGGCGCGGCGTGACCGGGATCGCGAAGCCGATGCCGTTGGTCTGCTTCTGCGGGAGGATCACCGCCGTGTTCACGCCGATCACGCGGCCGGCCATGTCGAACAGCGGCCCGCCGGAGTTGCCGGGGTTGATCTGCGCGGTCGTCTGGATCAGGTCGGAGTAGAGGCGGTCCTCCTTGCCGGCGAGCTTCGGCAGCGAGCGGCCCAGCGCGCTGACGACGCCGACGCTCACGCACATGTTCCCGCCGGCGCTGAGGCCGTACGGGTTGCCGATCGCGATCGACCACTGCCCGCGGCGGACGCGCCCCGGCTCGGCGAACGTGACGGTCGCCAAGTGCGACGCGGGGATCTTCAGCAGCGCCAGGTCCGAACGCGGGTCGGAGCCGACGACGATGGCCGGGTAGACTTTGCGGTCATCCGTCGTGACCCAAAGTTGCTCCGACTGCGCGACGACGTGGTCGTTCGTCAGGATGTAGCCGTCCGGGTCGACGATCAGGCCCGTGCCGACCGTGCGGTCGACGGCGTCGAGCATGCGCGAGAGGCGGTCGGGGTTGAGCTCGTCCGAGCGGTGCGCCTCGTCGGCGTCGTGGTGCTCGTCGGCGCCGGAGATGGCGACGACCGCGGGCGACACCCGGCGGGCGAGTTGCTCGAACTGCTGCTCGATCTGCGTGAGGTCGGCGACGGCATCCGCCGACGCGACGGCCGAGACCGGCGCCGCGACCGCGCCGGCGGCTTGCGCCCGGGCCGGCCGGCCGATCGACGGCCCGCCGACGGAATAGAGGAACGTGGCACCGACGACACCGAGCAGCGCGACGACCCCGCCCCGCGCGCCGCGCATGGTAGAACGACCCATTCGCGAACCCCAGCCTGATGTTAATCCGATGATGAACCCCGACCCGGCTCCACCGGGTCGCACAAAAGGACGCCACGCTTGCCCAAGCGCACGTCCTAGAACTGTTCTACAAAAGAACCGAAGCAATTCACAGGCCGCGTCCGGCGGGAGCCGAAAACTTCCGCAGGAACGGCCGGGACACCCCTTTGATCGAAGGTTTCGCCCAGACGGTTAACCGGCAAAAGTTAACATTTGCTGCCACCTCAACGTTCATGAGGTCGGTGTGAGGGCGGTTACCGCCCATTTTCGAGGCATCGCCCGCGGAACCGTCATCGTGCCTCGAAAAGCGCAGGAACGTGCGGAGCGCGATCTTCTCAGGGGCGAGGCGCGGCGGGCGGAAGATTGGGAGGTCGCGGCGTCCGAATGAAGTTGCGCCACAGCGATACCGATGCGCCCTCCACTTAGCCGGCTCGCTTGCGAGCCGCGTCCAAGTGACGGGACACTCGCTCGTCCCGATTGGCGGGCCGGTTGCGGAGGCGCAATGGGAAGGTTTTCGGGGAGCCTGATGCTCCGAGCGGGCGAAAGCAGGTACGAACGACAGAGGGGCGGACCGGAGTCCGCCCCTCGAGTGCAGTCAGGCTGATTGGTGATCCGGCGTGATCGCCCTTCGCCGCCGCTCGCACGCGCGCCGGCTAAACGGGGGCGGGGATGTCGGATCGAGCGGGCGTAGACCCGGCGAGCGTGAGAAGGCTTACACCCCCGCCGGTTCGGCCTCGACGTCGGCCTCGGCGGGCGTGTCGAGCGCCTTCTTGGCGTCGAGCAGGCCCTTGCTCTGGAGCACCGCGTTGCGGATCTCCTCGCCGAGGTCCTTGTTCTGCGTCAGGAACGTCTTGGCGTTCTCGCGGCCCTGGCCGAGGCGGGTGGAGCCGTAGTTGTACCAGGCGCCGGTCTTCTCCACGATGTTCCCCAGCGTCGCGAGGTCGAGCAGGTCGCCCTCGTAGCTGATGCCGCGGTCGTACATGATGTCGAACTCGGCGTCGCGGAACGGCGGGGCCATCTTGTTCTTCACCACGCGGGCCCGCGTGCGGCTGCCGACGGACACCTCGCCGTCCTTGATCGTCTGCGTGCGGCGGACGTCGATGCGGACGCTCGCGTAGAACTTCAGCGCCCGCCCGCCCGGCGTCGTCTCGGGGTTGCCGAACATCACGCCGATCTTCTCGCGCAACTGGTTGATGAAGATCACCGTGCACTTGCTCTTGCTGATCGCGCCGGTCAGCTTGCGCAGCGCCTGGCTCATGAGCCGGGCCTGCAGGCCGACGTGGCTGTCGCCCATCTCGCCCTCGATCTCGGCGCGGGGGATGAGGGCCGCGACCGAGTCGACGACGATCACGTCGACCGCGTTGGAGCGGACGAGCAGTTCGCAGATCTCCAGCGCCTGCTCGCCGGTGTCGGGCTGGCTGACGAGCAGGTCGTCGAGCCGCACGCCGAGGCGCTTCGCCCACGACGGGTCGAGCGCGTGCTCGGCGTCGATGAACGCGGCCACGCCGCCCATCTTCTGGGCGCTGGCGACGATGTGCAGGCAGAGGGTCGTCTTGCCGCTGGACTCGGGCCCGAAGATCTCGAGCACGCGGCCCTTCGGGACGCCCGCCCCGCCGAGCGCGATGTCGAGCGAGAGCGACCCGGTGGGGATGCCCTCGATCGGCTGCACGTTCTCGCCGTCGAGCTTCATCACCGAGCCCTTGCCGAACTGCTTCTCGATCTGCTGGACGGCGCGCGACAGCGCCGACTCGCGGGCGGGGTCCTGCTTCAGGTTCTCGTTCTTGGAATGCACGTCGCGGGTGGCGTCGGTGCGGGTGTTTTCCTGCTCGTGCTTCGACGACGCGCGCTCGGCGCGGTCCTTGCCGTACTTGGCCATGATGTGGATCTCCTGCGCCGGGTATGTTTGTCAGCCGGCGCGATTGTGCCGGAGGCGACGCGGGACGAGACGCACGTGGCGTGCTCGCTAAAGCCGGTCGCGGCTCCGACGAAACGGTGACTTGGGTGGCGGGCGGACATCCGTTTGCCGCTCGCCCGGCGAGGGTATTTGAACCCTCGCCCACTGAACTCGACGGAAGTCACCTGACCGCCCCTGTTCAGTGTTTGTATGGTCGCGAATTCTAGGGTCTCATCGGCACGGTCGCCAGCGAAAAATCAGTCGGCCGGCACATTTTGTTCGGCTTCCGTCAGCCCAGCGGGAACCGGCCGATTGTTACGTACTCCGAGCCGGTGGGTTTGAGGAAACTGCGCACGACCACGAATTCGCCGGCAGTAAATGTCGGCCCCGGCAACAGCCCGGCCGCGGCCTCCTCGGCGTCGGTCCGCACGCGGGCCGGCAGCATCATCTTCGCCCGCCCGATCGTGACGTGCGGCTTGTACTGCCGCCCCTCCCGGTCGAACCCGAGAAACTTGCACCGCTGCTCGATCGCCTCGTGCACCGCCCCCAGCGCCGCCACCTGCCCCCCGAGCCCCGCCGCCACGATCCGCACCTGGCCCCGATTCGGGAAGCACTCGACGCGTTCGGCCACGAGTTCGATCGGGCCGGACGACGTCACCTTCTCCAGCGACTCGCGCAGCGCGTCCGCCCGCTTCTCATCCACTTCCCCGAGGAACTTCAGCGTGAGGTGCAGATTCTCCGGCTTCGTCGGCGACGCCTTCTGCAAGTGCGGCTGCAGCGCCGCCTGAAGGTCCACGAGGTGCCGCCGCGCGTCGTCGGAAAGCTCGATGGCGATGAACAGCCGCATGGCATCAAAGGATGAAGGATGAAGACGGAAGGATGAACGGGAAATCTTTCCCTGCTTTCATCCTTCATCCTTCATCCTTCCGCCTTCATCCTTCGATTCAAAAGCTCATCGCCCCCTTGAACGCGTGCCAGCGGTCGTCGATGGCGTCGCGGTCGGTCGACTGCAACCCGGCGAGGGAGAAGTCGGAGATCGTGTAGGACGCGACGACCGTGCCGAACGCGAGCGCCCGCTTGATCGTCGCCGCGCTGAACGTGCCCTGCGTGGCGAGGTAGCCCATCATGCCGCCGGCGAAGCTGTCGCCGGCGCCGGTGGGGTCGACGACCACGTCGGCCGGGAACGCGGGCAGCACGAACGTGTCGCGGTCGGTGCACATGAGGCACCCGTGCTCGCCCTTCTTGATCACGACGAACTTCGGGCCCATCTTCAGCACCGCGCGGGCGGCCTCGATGAGGTTCTCCTTCTCGGTGAGCAGGCGGGCCTCGCCGTCGTTCAGCACGAGGCCGTGGATGTTGCCGAGAAGTTTCACGAGGTCGTCGCGCTGGGTCTGGATCCAGAGGTTCATCGTGTCGGCCACGACGAGCTTCGGCGCCTTCAGCCGGCCGAGCATCTCCTGCTGGAGCACCGGGTGCGTGTTGGCGAGGAACACGTAGCGGCTGTCGAGGTGGTTCTCCGGGATCTTCGGCGCCCGCTCGGCCAGCACGTTGAGGTCGACCTCGACGGTGACGGCGTCGTTAAGGCTCTCCATGTACGAGCCGTGCCAGCGGAACGTCTTGCTCCCCTTGCGGATCTCGAGGCCCGCGGTGTCGACGTCGCGGCCCTCGAAGACGTCGAACAGTTGCCTGGGGTAGTCCTCCCCCACCACGCCCACCAGCCGCACCGGCGTGAAGAACGACGCGGCGTATGAGAAGTAAATCGCCGACCCGCCGATGATCCCCTCGCGCCGCCCGGCGGGGGTCTCGATCGTGTCCAGGCCGATGGATCCGGTGACCAACAGAGACATGGGAAGATAACCCTCGTGAAGTCCGCGCCTCAAAAGACTCGTTCATCCTTGACGAACGTCCGCCGGCTTTGCTTCAGCCGGACCTGACCGCCCGCGCCGGCGCATCTGCTGCAACTCGTCCGCCGTTATCTCAGGTAGGCCCCGCGCTTGTCGTTCTCGGCGGCTGGCGCCGTTCAGGCCTTCGACGTCACGGCAGCCGAACCTGTCCGGGATGCGCTCGTCCTTGAAACGCGGATCTTCGGGTGCCAGCGTCTTCAGCCGGAAACATCCGACTCGCCACGTCCGCTCCCACTTCTCCACCCAACGTCCGGTGCGCGTTCGGATGACGAGTAGAACCGAATTGCACGCGTTGCCGTAGGCGGCATCAACGATGTACGCCGCCGCCCCCATCGACGCCGCTTTCGTATCGACGAGCAGGTTGCAGGCGATCACCTTCCGCTCGACGGGTGTAGCCCCCGGAACGATCCCATTGCGTTCGTCGGCCGTCGCCTCGGCACGTTCCTCCTGCCGCGGCGGCATCGGCGAACCGCCGAACAGGTGCCGCCAGAGCTTGTGCAGGATCGACATCACGGGCGGCTGGGGAGTTGACGGACCTTCACGCGGCTGCCGGTCACGGTGTAGAGGCGGCCGGGGGTCATGCGCTTGTAGCGCGTGAAGAGGCGGTCGATCGCGTCGTCCTGCTCGACGTCGCCCCCCTCGAGTTGCAGGTACGCGATCGATCGCCCGAACGGCGGCGCGTCGTCGGCGAAGACGGCGTCGATCATGGCCGGGTCGTTCGTCATGAGGTCGAGCTGCGCCTTCTGCGCCGACTTCAGCACGTCGAACAGCCCCGCCTTGGGCCCCAGCGCGAGGCTCGCCAGGTCCTGCGCGGCGTCCCCGTGCCGCTTGATCGCCTCGGCCACCGCGCTGCTCAAAGTCCCGTGTAACAGCCACCGCACGGGCGGCATCTTAGGGGCGGCTCCGGGTGGCCGCAAATCGGCGGCAGCCGCGGACGGGATGTGGGGATGAGGAGACGAGGATGGAGGATGGCGAACGGAGGAAGACGCGACGCCGCGGTCGCCCGACGTCTTCCTCCATCCTCGATCTTCCATCCTCGCTTCCATCCCCCCGTCAGGGATTGAGTTCCTCCGCCTCCCACGCGCGCGTCGCGCGCCAGCGGCGGCGGCGGTGCGGGTGGGGCTGGAGGTCGAGCTGCTCGACGAGCGACGGGCGCAGGATGAGGATCTCGAACGACTCCGGCGGCTCCACCGTCGCGGCGACACCCTCGGGGAAGGCCGCCGGGTTCGCCTCCCGCTTCGCGCCCGGCGGCGGCCAGACGAAGAGGGAGCGGCTGGCGTCGGTCAGGCCGTCCCACAGCGCCCGGCGGCGGCCGGAGGGGTCGTCGGGGCCGAGGACGTACACCTCCCCCGCCAGGCGGAACTGCTGGCGCGGCTGGGGGAGCCACACGACGAGCTCTGCCCAGCGGTCCTCGCGGACCTGCTCGTTCTTGTCGCTGCGGGCGTCACTGGCGATCCAAGCGGAGCCGTCGTCGTCGATCCGGCGGCAGACGACCGACCGCGCCCGCGGCCGGCCCGCCTCGTCGACCGTCGCCAGCGTGGCGATGAGCGGGCCGGCCCGCTGCACCGCGCCCAGCGCCGCGTTGAGTTCCACCAGCCAGTCCATCAGACGTTCGACCTTTCTCGCAAGCCTTTGCCGTCCGTTCACACGCGCGGCCCTGCGGGCCTGCGGCTAAACGGGCGGAGCACCGGCACCCGATATACGGAATCGTCCCGCGATTTGCCTTATTCCCGCGCTAACACGACACCCTTACAATCCGCCCCGACTCGCGCCACCCACGTACCGACGGAAGACGCCGTGAACCCGCTCAGCGCCCGCTATCTTATGCCCTACCTCCGCGCCGCCGAGCGGCACGGCGGCGATTTCCCGACCCTGCTCTGGGCGACGCCCGAGACGCAGTCGGTGCGCTTCGACGCGATCGAGCGGCTCGCGCCGATGCACGGCAAGTCGGTGCTCGACGTCGGGTGCGGGCGGGCCGACCTCATCGACTTCCTGCACGCCCGCGGCGTGCGCCCGGCCGACTACATCGGCGTCGAGGCCGTCACCGCCGTCGCCGACGCCGCCGAGCAGAAGACGCTGACGATCGACGCCGCGTCGATCATGCGGGCCGACTTCGTGAAGGAGCCGCAGCGGCTTGACGTCGGCGCGGACGTGAACGTATACAGCGGCTCGCTCAACACCGAGGAGGAGGAGGACTTCTACGCCGTCCTCCGCCGCGCCTACGATGCGGCCGCCGAGGTGCTCGTGTTCAACTTCCTCTGCGCCGAGTCCCTCGCCGGCGCCAGCTACCTGCGGTGGCGCGAGCCGTCGGAAGTGCTGGCGTTCGCCCGCAAGATCAGCCCCCACGTCGCCACGCTCGACGACTACCTCCCCGGCGACTGCACGGTCGCCATCCGCCACGCGCCGGGGGAGTAACCCGAGCCGGCGGCGTGACGGCTAAGTTTCATCCGCAGACTACGCCGGTCACACAGACTGATCCGTCACGCACGGATGCGGCGCATCTTGACCTGCCGTAGATGAATCGGCGGCTTTCCCGTAAGAACCTTCTCATGACGCCCGGCCGGATCGACGTTCACTCCCACCTGTTGCCCGCGGTCGACGACGGCTGCAAGTCCGCGGCGGAATCGCTGGCGTGCGCGCGGATGCTCGTAGCCGAGGGGTACACCCACAGCTTCTGCACGCCGCACATCTGGCCGAACCTCCCCGAGAACACGATCCCGAAGATCGCCGGACACGTCGCGAAACTACAGGCGGCGCTCGACGACGCGCGCATCCCGCTGACGCTCATACCCGGCGGCGAGATCAACCTCCGCGAGGACACGATCGCCACGAAGGCCGACGAACTCGTCACGTACGCGTCGCTGCGCAAGTTCGTGCTGATCGACCTCTGGGCCGACCGCCTGCCGGCGTTCTTCTCGCCGTCGGTGCGGTGGATCCAGTCGCTCGGCGCGAAGGTGATCCTCGCGCACCCCGAGCGGATGCGCGCCGTGCAGGATGAGCCGCAGATCGCCGACACGTTCGGCGAGCTCGGCCTGCTGCTCCAGGGCAACCTCCAGTGCCTCGGCGACCCGCCGCACACCGCGACGCGTCAGGTGGCCGAGCAGTACCTCGCCGACGGCCGCTACTTCCTGCTCGGCACCGACCTGCACGGCGTCGACACCCTCCCCCTCCGCCTGCGCGGCCTGCACCGCGCGATCGAGGCCGTCGGCGAGGACCGCGTGGACGAACTCACGAGACGCAACCCGCTCCAACTGCTCCCCTAGATCGAATGGTGGAACAGCGGGTCATTCCGAGGGGAGCGGAAGCGACTCGAGGAATCTCGGATTGGGGCGCGCGGTCCAAACCCCGAGATCCCTCGTCGCTGTCGCTCCTCGGGATGACGATGCAAGATTTGCTGTTACTCCAGGTCGGGGCCCAGCGTGCTTGGACGTAGCCCCATACGGCGTGGCGGTGCGGCTACATCAACAACAGCAATCCAGCTCAGACCTTCAACCCGCTCAGTTTCTCATACAGCACCGCCGCCGTGCGGGTGCCGTTGTGGAGGGCGTCGAGGTCGAACTTCTCGTTCGGCGAGTGGACGCGGTCGTCGGGCAGGCCGAAGCCGACGAGGAGCGTGTCGATGCCGAGCGCGCGCTTGATCAGGCCGACGACGGGAATGCTGCCCCCCTCGCGCATGAGGGTCGGCGTCGCGCCGAAGCCCTGCGCCACCGCGTCGGCCGCGAGTTTCATCGCGGGGCTTTCCAGCGGCGTCATCACCGGGGCGGAGAGGCCGTGCTGGGCGAAGTCGATCTTCACGTTCTTCGGCGCGCGGTCGCGGATCGCCTGTTCGAACGCCTTCTGGATCTTCGCCGGGTCCTGGTTCGGCACGAGGCGCATCGACACCTTCGCCGACGCCTTGGCGGGAATCACGGTCTTGGCGCCAGCGCCCTGATAGCCGCTGGTGATGCCGTTGATGTCGCAGGTGGGCCGGGCCCACTTGCGCTCGAGCGTGGAGTAGCCCGCCTCGCCGGTGCCGTGCGGGAGCGAAAGTTCGCTGAAGTAGGTGGCCTCGTCGAACGGCAGCTTCGACCACATCCGCCGCTCGGCCTCAGTCAGCGGCTGCACGTCGTCGTAGAAGCCGGGGATGTTCACGCGGCCCTGCGCGTCGTGGAGCGTGGCGAGCAGTTCGCACAGCACGTTCGCCGGGTTCGGCACGGTGCCGCCGTACAGGCCACTGTGCAGGTCGTACGCGGGGCCGGTGAGGAAGACCTCCATGTAGACGAGGCCGCGCAGGCCGTACGTGATGGCGGGCAGGCCGCGGGCGAACTGGTTGGTGTCGCTGATGACGGCGATGTCCGCCTTCAACTCCGCCGTGTTGTCGCGGACGAACCCCTCCAGGTGGTCGCTGCCGATCTCCTCCTCCCCCTCGATGAGGAGCGTGAGGTTGACCGGCAGCCCGCCGTGCGCCTGCCACGCGAGGACCGCCTCGACGTGGGCCCACACCTGCCCTTTGTCGTCGGCCGCCCCGCGGGCCACGAGCGCGCCGTCGCGGACGGCGGGCTCGAACGGCGGCGTCGTCCAGAGGTCGAGCGGCTCGGGCGGTTGCACGTCGTAGTGGCCGTAGAGCAGCACGGTCGGCCGGCCGGGCTGGTGCTTGTTCTTCGCGACGACGATCGGGTGCCCCGCCGTCGGCCGGACCGCCGCCTGCAGCCCGCCGAAGCGGAGTTGGTCGGCCAACCACGTCGCGCACCGCACCATGTCCGCCTTGTGCTCCGGCTTCGTGCTGACGCTGGGGATGGCGAGGAACTCCTTGAGTGCCGCCACCGACGCGTCGCGGCGGTCGTCGATCGTCTGGAGGACGTTGTCGAGCATGTGGAGTTCCTGTGGGAATGACCGTGGCTGTGTAGCGAAATGCTGTCTCGGAGAAAGAGGTTCAGTAGCTCGCGCGTGACGAGCGATCTGGATGGCGAACTCCCTCATTTAGCCGGCGGGCTTGCCCGCCGCGTTGCCGTGGCATCCGATCCCGCACGACGATTCATTTCCCCCTCGTCGTCTTCATTTCCTACAAAACTTCGCGGTTTCTACGCTTCTCGACTTGGGACGCTGCCTGCGAGAGGCCCCTCACCCCAGCCCTCTCCCCTGAGTACAGGGGCGAGGGAGCAGATCATTCGCCCGGCCGCGGACCTTTTGGCGCCGCGCCGTCGCCACCCTCGCGCGGGCCCGGCGGGCGGAGCATCAGGTCTTCGAGCGTCTTCTCGATGTACCGGTCGTTCGGCCGGTCGTCCACCTTCCGCTTCAGCAGGTACTCGTGCGGCTTGTCGGGCTCGTCGCGCCAGCGGAAGGTCATGTCGGGGTTCAGGTCCATGTACCCCTTCGACTCCACGTCCCAGTAATCGCGGGCGCCGCGGACGGCGAAGAGGACGGTCGTCGGGTCGGCGACGTGGCGGTCCTTCGCCTCGCCGCCGAACCAGAGTTCGTAGCCGCGCCGGATCGGGTTGCCCGCCGGCAGCTTTCGCAGCACGGCGCCGGCCTTCAAGCCGCTCGGCACCGAGCCGATCTCGCGGCCGACGAACGTCAGGTCTCCCGGCCAGTTCTGCACGGCGTAGAGCGAGCCGGCCTTGTCGTAGGTGAAGTTGTTGTTGCTGAGCTTCAGGTCGTCGGTCGCCGGCCGGCCGATGAAATTGCCGCCCATGCAGACCCAGCGGCGCACCTTGCGCTTCACGAGATCCATCCCGCTCGGCAGGTCGCCCTTGGCGGGCAACTTCAACAGGTCGGCTACGTTCGTCAGGTACCCCACCGTCACGATCACCACGCTGCCGTCCGGCTGGCTCGACAGCACCTCGCGGTAGACGTCCATCGCATCGCGGGCCTCGCCCGGCTCCAGGTCGCGCGGGAACGTCGTGGCGAGCGGGCGGGCGTACTTCGATTCCTTCTTCGCGCCCGCGCCCTTCGGCTCGCCGATCGGGAGGTCGCCGCGCCCGTAGTAGGTGTTGATCGCGTCGACGCACGGGGCCGACCACGGGTTCTTCGTCGACACGACCGTCGCCAGGATGTCGGCCTCGCCGAGGTCCGCCAGCGCGTGCAGGACCGCGATCGCGCCGACGTCGTCGCAGTCGCTGTCCATGTCGGTGTCGAAGATGACCTTCACCGGGGCCGCCGCCGCCGGCTTCGGCTCCTGCGCGGCCGCGGGGGAGGCGGCGAGGAGCGCGATCAGCAACGCCGCGAGGGAAAGAACCCGCGGCGACGCGGGCGACGGCGACAAGTACCAATCCACCATTGGCTCTCGACTCACGTTCCCTCCCATTCGTCGGCAACGCCAATGTCGGCGTCCCGGCGCGTCTGGTGATCATTGCGTCGGCGCGCCGGCTCGCAGCAGGTCGGCCGCGGGCCGCGTCGCGGGCTCGTCGACGAACGTGGCGACGAACGCGGCGTGGCGCGCGTCGGACAGCGGCACGTACTTCCCGTCGGCGGTCGCGACGGTCCGGCCGGCGTCGTCGACGATCTTGCCGACCGTCTCGATCAGCCGCGAACGGATCGACTCAACCCGCGCGGTCACGCGGAGCAGCGCGCCCGGCGCGGCGCCGGCGCGGAAGCGGACCGACAGTTCGCCCGCCACGCAGAACCGCCTGCCGGCCCAGGTGGCGGCCCAGACCATCGCCTCGTCGAGGACGGTCGACAGCAGCCCGCCGTGCACGATCCCCTCGAAGCCGATGTGCGTCGCCGCCGGCCGGTACTCGACCGTCACGGCGCCGGCGTCGTCGACGTGCAGGTTCAGCTTCAGCCCGAGCGGGTTGTCCCGGCCGCAGACGACGCAGCCGGCGGTGTGCGGCAACTCCATGACCGGAGCAGTATGGGCAAACGCGCGGCGGGGTAAAGCGCGGCCGGCGGCGGGCGGACGGCGGCGGGAAAGTCGCGCCGCGCGGGCGCTCGCATCCCAGTTCAACGACATGGTCGAAGGTGCCATCGCCTGGCGTCAGGACTTGCTCCGCGGCGCGCGGTTCTTGTCCCAGATGCCCACGAGGATCACGACGAACGCGAGCAGGCGGATGAGGTAGAGCAGCACGACGCGCGCCTCCTCCTGCGGGTTGCGCAGGAACGCCAGCGCGAGCCAGTTGAGCGCGAGCAGCCAGAACGCGACGGCGAAGATGACGAACAGGCGGTCGCCGGTCTTGCGCCAGAAGCGCAGGAAGATCAGGCCGACGACGGCCGCCGCCATCACGTCGGCGCCGAGGATGAACTGGTGGAGCGTCTGGAACAACGGGCTCTCGCCTCCTTCTACCCCCGGCCCCACCGCCGCCGCCGCCGCCGCCGGCCGCGCGGGTCGGGTCGCGTCACTCCGATTCCCAGATCAGGCCGTAGATCAGCAGCACGAGGCCGACGAGGGCGGCGGTGCTGCGCTGCCAGACGAACAGCTCGGTGTCGGGCACGAGGACCTTGTCGACGAACAGCATGATATTGTTAATCGCCAGGCCGACGAAGCACAGGCTGCTCCACAGGAGCAGCCGCGCCCGGCTCCGGTAGTACCCGCGGAAGAGCATCACCGCGCAGGCGATGCTCGTCAGCGCGCACAGGACGTATACGCTTTCAGCCATCGCCCTTGCCTTTGCGGAGCCGGAACGCGTCGGCGAACGTTTGGATCTTGTCGAGCGGCTTGGAAAAGATGAACGTCACGACCGTCACCCGCCGGTCGGCGTACGCCTGCGACAGTTCCGCCACCGCCCGCCCCAGTTCGGGCGTGGCCGGCGCGAAGCGGTACGCCGCCGCCCCCGCCGCCACCCCCGCCGCTCCGTCGGCCGGGGCCGAGATGTCCGTGACCGGCGCCGCCAGCCCGCGCGCCGCGAGCGTCGCCAGTTCCCCCGCCGCCCAGTTCGCGTCGATCCGGAGCTGCTGGCTGACCGCCGCCGCGGTCCAGCGGTCCTCCGGGTGGTTGACGAGCAGGAGCAGGACCTCGAGTTGGACCACGGAGTCCACCCGCTCGATGATCAACTGCCGGACGGGTTGGGAAAGTCCTTCTTGCAACGGCGCGTTTCCGTCTTCACGCCCGCGGAGCGAGGGGTGACCCCTCCGCGGATGGCGGAGTTGTAGCGGGTGACGCGGGGTCACGAAAGGCCGCGGGTGAGAAACTTTCCTAGCTGTTGCCACGCCGACGACCGCAGGGGCGTGACGCGCCGGTCGGACCGGTCGACACGGCCCGTCGCGGTCGGCGGGCTCGCGCGCGACCCGCGTCGGCTGGAATGTCGGGCGCGATGGCTGCGGGCGGGAACGCCGTGCCGCCAGCCAACGCGGCTCGCCGGGCGGGCCGGCCGAACGGCAGGCGGGGGACGTGCGGGGCACGGCGCGTCCGTCACGCCAGGCCGAGGTAGCGGAAGTAGGCGGCGGCGAAGCAGCGGTCCGCGAGGGCGACGAGCAGTTGGTCGGCCGCCTCGGCCGGCGACTCGAACGGGAACGTCGCCACGAGCGGCCGCTCGCGCAGGTCCATCAGCGAAGGCCGGCTCGTAGCCGGTGTCGCAGCTCGGTCAGCAGGTGGCGCTGGAACGCGTCGAGCGTGATGTGGTCGGCCTCGGCGTCCTTGCCGCTGGCGAGCAGGCTGACCGACGCCAGCCGCCCCCCCGCCCGCAGCGTCGCGATGCCCGCCGTCGGCGCCGACGCGCGCCACCGCATCACCAGCGCCGGCCGGTGCCGCATGAGCGCGCCTCGAACGCCTCGGGCGACCGCCAGATCGCGGTCGCCATCTCCGTGATGACCTCACCCGCCCCGGGGATCCGCTCGAGCTGCTCGTAGTCGTAGACCGCCTTGGCGAGCAGCTCGCCCTTGGCGTTGAGGTCGGCCACGTAGAAGTTCTTCATGGTGCGCGCGCCGTTCTGGCCGGTCCGGCCCGTCCCCGCCCGACGGCCGACGCCGCCCGTCCCCGCCGCGCATCGTCGCCCCGACGTCCCCACGTTGCAACCCGCGCGCGGTCGCGACGCCGACGCCCCGCAAGGCCCGCGATCCGTAATGTAAATGGCAGGACGAGGGAGCCGGATTTCGGTGTCGTCCAATCCTGGAAAAGCCGGCCGCCGCGTCACACTATCGCTGCAAGGGCTAGAGAACGGTCCAGCCGCCCGTTCGTGCGTCGCATCACAGGAGTGGACGGTCGTCCGGCGATGGAGCCGCCGGTGGCCGGGGTCGCGTGCCGTCCCCGTCGCACCCGCCGCCGTTATCCGAACACGTCATCGCCGCCGCGTCGGCGACACCGCCGACCCGCACCCGAGCCGCCACCGGCGGGCCGACCCGTCGTCGCCCCGCGAACCGGCGCCGGCCGGTGCCCGTCGCGACCCCCTTGCACCGTCAGGCAACGAATTCGAAAGGGCCGCCGAGCATGAAGCCGAAGCCGAAGACGTCGCGCGTCGCCAAGACCCCCACGCTCCGCAAGGGCGCCGCCGCCAACGGCAACGGCCACGGCCGGGCGCAAGCCGCTGCCCCGCGCGCGGCGACGCGAGGAGGTCCTCGACGGCCAGCCCCCGATCCGCCACATCCTCGCCGCCGCCGCCGCCCCCGGTCACGACGGCGACGCGCGGCCGGCAAGTACCTCGACAAGACGACGCTGCTGACCGGGCTGATGGCGTTCCGCAAGGGGGACTTCTCCGGCGGCGCCTGCCGGTCGACCTCGACGGCGTCGACGGCAAGATCGCCGACGCGTTCAACGACGTGATCGACCAGAACGAGCGCATGAGCCGCGAGCTCGAACGCCTCAGCCGCACCGTCGGTAAGGAGGGCAAGATCTCCGAGCCGCGGCAGCATCGGCGAGGTGACCGGCGCGTGGAAGGACTCGGTCAAGTGGGTCAACAGCCTCATCAGCGACCTCGTCCACCCCACCCGCGAGACGGCCCGCGTGATCGCCCGTCGCCAAGGGTGACCTCGCAGACGATGGCGATGGAGGTCGAGGGCCGCCCGCTCGCCGGCGAGTTCCTGCGCACCGCCCGGACCGTGAACACGATGGTGGAGCAGCTCGGCAGCTTCGCGTCGGAAGTGACCCGCGTGGCCCGCGAGGTGGGCACGGAAGGGAAGCTCGGCGGCCAGGCGAAGGTCAAGGGCGTGGCCGGCACGTGGAAGGACCTGACCGACAGCGTGAACCTCATGGCCGGCAACCTCACCGGCCAGGTCCGCAACATCGCCGCCGTGACCACCGCCGTCGCCAACGGCGACTTGTCCAAGAAGATCACCGTCGACGTGAAGGGCGAAATCCTCGAGCTGAAGAACACCATCAACACGATGGTGGACCAGCTGCTCGTTCGCGTCGGAAGTGACCCGCGTGGCCCGCGAAGTGGGTAACGAAGGCAAGCTCGGCGGCCAGGCGGACGTCAAGGGCGTCGCCGGCACGTGGAAGGACCTGACCGACAGCGTGAACTCGATGGCCGCGAACCTGACGTCTCAGGGTGGCAACATCGCCGTTGTCACCACCGCCGTCGCCAACGGCGACCTTTCCAAGAAGATCACCGTCGACGTCAAAGGCGAGATCCTGGAGCTGAAGAACACCATCAACACGATGGTGGATCAGCTCAACAGCTTCGCCAGCGAAGTGACGCGCGTGGCGCGCGAGGTGGGATCGAAGGCAAGCTCGGCGGGCAGGCCGAGGTGAAGGGCGTCGCCGGCACGTGGAAGGACCTCACCGACTCGGTGAACTCCATGGCCGGCAACCTCACGTCGCAGGTCCGCAACATCGCCGCCGTCACGACCGCCGTCGCGCGCGGCGACCTCTCGAAGAAGATCACCGTCGACGTGAAGGGGGAAATCCTCGAGCTGGAAGAACACGATCAACACGATGGTCGACCAGCCTGCGTCGTTCGCCGCCGAGGTGACGCGCGTCGCCCGCGAGGTGGGCACGGAAGGAAAGCTCGGCGGGCAGGCCGACGTGCGCGCGGCGTGGCCGGCACGTGGAAGGACCTGACCGACAACGTGAACCTCATGGCCGGCAACCTCACCAGCCAGGTGCGGAACATCGCCGACGTCACCAAGGCCGTCGCCAACGGCGACCTCACGAAGAAGATCACCGTCGACGTGAAGGGGAGATCCTCGAGCTGAAGTCCACCGTGAACATCATGGTGGATCAGCTCTCGTCCTTCGCCGCGGAAGTGACGCGCGCGCGAGGTGGGCACCGAGGGCAAGCTCGGCGGGCAGGCCGAGGTGCGCAGCGCGGCCGGCGTGGAAGGACCTCACCGACTCGGTGAACCTCATGGCCGGCAACCTCACCGTTCAGCTGCGACGTGTCGAAGGTGGCGACGGCCATCGCCAACGGCGACCTCACGCAGAAGATCACCGTCGACGTGCGCGGCGAGATCCTCCAGATCAAGAACGTGATCAACATCATGGTCGACCAGCTTTCGAGCTTCGCCTCGGAAGTGACCCGCGTCGCCCGCGAGGTGGGCACCGAGGGCGAACTCGGCGGCCAGGCCGACGTGAAGGGCGTCGCCGGCACCTGGAAGGACCTGACCGACTCCGTGAACTCCATGGCCGGCAACCTCACCGCGCAGGTGCGGAACATCGCCGCCGTGACCACCGCCGTCGCCAACGGCGACCTTCGAAGAAGATCACCGTGCCCGTGAAGGGCGAGATCCTGGAGCTGAAGAACACCATCAACACGATGGTGGATCAGCTCAACAGCTTCGCCTCCAGCGGCCCGCGTCGCGCGCGAAGTGGGCACCGAGGGCAAGCTCGGCGGGCAGGCCGAGGTGAAGGGCGTCGCCGGCACCTGGAAGGACCTGACCGACAACGTGAACTACATGGCCGGCAACCTCACCTCGCAGGTGAGGAACATCGCCGCCGTGACGACCGCCGTCGCCAACGGCGATTTGTCGAAGAAGATCACCGTGGAGGTGAAGGGCGAGATCCTCGAACTCAAGAACACCATCAACACGATGGTGGACCAGCCTCGGCCTTCTCCTCGGAAGTGACCCGCGTGGCCCGCGAGGTGGGCACCGAGGGCAAGCTGGGCGGTCAGGCCGAGGTGAAGGGCGTGGCCGGCGTGTGGAAGGACCTGACCGACAACGTCAACAGCATGGCCGGCAACCTCACGTCACAGGTCCGCAACATCGCCGACGTGACCAAGGCCGTGGCCAACGGCGATCTGTCCAAGAAGATCACGGTCGACGTGAAGGGTGAGATCCTCGAGCTGAAGAACACCGTGAACACCATGGTGGACCAGCGCTCGTTCGCGTCGGAAGTGACGCGCGCGAGGTGGGCACGGAAGGGAAGCTCGGCGGGCAGGCGGACGTCAAGGGCGTCGCCGGCACGTGGAAGGACCTGACCGATTCGGTGAACTCGATGGCGTCGAACCTCACCGACCAGGTCCGCAACATCGCCCAGGTGACGACCGCCGTCGCCAACGGCGATTTGTCGAAGAAGATCACCGTCGATGTCCGCGGCGAGATCCTGGAGCTGAAGAACACGATCAACACGATGGTGGATCAGCTCAACAGCTTCGCGTCGGAAGTGACGCGTCGCCCGCGAGGTGGGCACCGAGGGCAAGCTCGGCGGGCAGGCCGAGGTGAAGGGCGTGGCCGGCACGTGGAAGGACCTCACCGACTCGGTGAACTTCATGGCCGACCGCCTGACGAACCAGGTGCGCGGCATCGCGCGCGTCGTGACCGCCGTCGCCAACGGGGACCTGAAGCGGAAGCTGACGGTGGACGCCAAGGGCGAGATCGCCGAGCTGGCCGACACGATCAACAGCATGATCGACACGCTGGCGACGTTCGCCGACCAGGTGACGACCGTGGCCCGCGAGGTGGGCGTGGAAGGAAGCTCGGCGGGCAGGCGAGCGTGCCCGGCGCCGCCGGCACGTGGAAGGACCTGACCGACAACGTGAACCAGCTCGCCGCCAACCTGACCACGCAGGTGCGCGCGATCGCCGAGGTCGCGACGGCCGTGACCAAGGGCGACCTGACGCGGAGCATCGCCGTCGCCGCGCAGGGCGAGGTGGCCGCTGAAGGACAACATCAACGAGATGATCCGGAACCTGCGCGAGACGACGATCAAGAACAACGAGCAGGACTGGCTCAAGACGAACCTCGCCAAGTTCAGCCGCATGCTCCAGGGCCAGAAGGACCTGCTGACCGTCGGCCGGCTGATCCTCGCGAGCTGGCGCCGGTCGTCAGCGCGCAGCAGGGCGTGTTCTACATGATGGACACCGCCAAGGGCCGACGAGCCGATGCTGAAGCTGCTGGCGAGCTACGCGTTCAAGGAGCGCAAGAACATCGACAACAAGTTCAAGCTCGGCGAGGGGCTGATCGGCCAGTGCGCTGGAGAAGGAGAAGATCCTGCTGGCACACGTGCCGCAGGACTACATCAAGATCACGTCCGGGCTCGGCGAGGCCACGCCGCTGAACATCATCGTGCTGCCGATCGTGTTCGAGGGGCAGGTCAAGGCGGTGATCGAGCTGGCGAGCTTCGACCGCTTCAGCCCGACGCACGAGCAGTTCCTCGACCAGCTGACCGAGTCGATCGGCATCGTGCTGAACACGATCGAGGCCAACACCCGCACGGAGGACCTGCTGAAGCAGTCGCAGTCGCTCGCCCGCGAGCTGCAGCAGAGCCAGCAGGAGGAGCTCCAGCAGACCAACGCCGAGCTGGAGGACAAGGCCAAGCTGCTGGCCGACCAGAACGTCGAGGTGGAGCACCAAGAACAAGGAAGTGGAGCAGGCCCGCCAGCGCTGGAGGAGAAGGCCAAGCAGCTCGCGCTGACGTCGAAGTACAAGAGCGAGTTCCTGGCGAACATGAGCCACGAGCGCACGCCGCTCAACTCGCTGCTGATCCTGTCGGACCAGTTGTCGAAGAACCCGAGGGCAACCTGTCGGGCCGGCAGGTGGAGTTCGCCAAGACGATCCACTCGTCGGGCAACGATTTGCTGACGCTCATCAACGACATCCTGGACCTGTCCAAGATCGAGAGCGGCACGACGATCGTCGACGTCAGCGAGGTCACGTTCCGCGACTTGAACGACTACGTCGACCGCACGTTCCGCCACGTCGCGGAGAACAAGCGGATCGGCTACGACATCGACGTGTCGGCCCGCGTGCCACGCGCGATGCACACCGACGCCAGCGGCTGCAGCAGATCCTGAAGAACCTGCTGAGCAACGCGTTCAAGTTCACCGACCGCGGGTCGGTCGCGCGCGTCGAGCCGGCGGAGTCGGGGTGGAACCCGGAGAACGAGCGGCTGAACGCGCGCGGAGCGTGGTCGCGTTCACCGTGCAGGACACGGGCATCGGCATCCCGCCGGAGAAGCAGCAGATCATCTTCGAGGCGTTCCAGCAGGCCGACGGCAGCACGAGCCGCAAGTACGGCGGCACCGGCCTGGGGCTGGCGATCAGCCGCGAGATCGCCGGGCTGCTCGGCGGCGAGATCAAGCTCGCCAGCACGCCGGGCGAGGGGAGCACGTTCACGCTCTACCTCCCCCAGACCTACGCCGGCCAAGTCCCCCGCCGCCTGCCCGCCCCCGCCGGCGGCGACGCGGCGGCCATCACCTACGCGGCCCGGCATTCGCCGACCTGCCCGCCCCCCGGCGCGGCCGCCCGCGCGGGTGACGGCGACGGCGGCGGCGGCGGCGCCGCCCGGGGCGCGTTGCCCGGCGACCTCGTGCAGCGCAGCAGGGGCGCCGACGGCGCCGCCGCGTCGGCCTACTTCGCCGACGACGCGGCCGACGTCGTCGACGGGGACCGCGTGCTGCTCGTGGTCGAGAACGACTCAAACTTCGCCCGCTTCCTCATGGAGATCGGGCACGAGCACGGGTTCAAGGTCCTGGTTGCCACCCGCGGCGCCGCGGCCCTGCAAAAGGCCCGCGAATACCGCCCGGCCGCCATCACGCTCGACATCAACCTGCCGGACATCGACGGCTGGCGCGTGCTCAACCGCCTGAAGGACGACGCGGCCACGCGGCACATCCCGGTGCACCTGATCACCACCGAGGAGGAGATCCGCGAGCGCGGCCTGCGCATGGGCGCGTCCGGGACGCTGACCAAGCCGGTGAAGACCAAGGAGGCGCTCGACGAGACGTTCGCCCGCATCCGCGCGTCGACCGAGCCGCGGACGAAGCACGTGCTGGTGATCGACGGCGACGCCAACCGCCGCGCGTCGATCGCGGACCTGATCGGCGGCGAGGACGCGGCGGTCGCCGCCGGCGCCACCGCCGCCGACGCGCTCGCCGCCGCCGCCGCCGCCGACCACGCGTTCGACCTGATCGTCATGGGCCTGGAAATGCCCGACAAGAAGGGGTTCGACCTGATCGACGAGCTCCAGGAGCACCCGCGCCTGGCCGACGTGCCGGTCATCGTCTACGTGCCCGGCGCCGAGCTGTCGAAGAAGGACCAGCTGCACCTCAAGCGGCTGACGCAGACGACCGTGCTGAAGGAGGTCCGCTCGCCCGAGCGCCTCGTCGACGAGGCCGCCCTGTTCCTGCACCGCCGGCCCGAGGTCCTGCCCGAGCCGCGGCGGCAGATGATCGAGCAGCTCCACTCGGCCGGCGCCGTGCTGGCGGGCAAGAAGGTGCTGATCGTCGACGACGACATCCGCAACATCTTCGCGATGACGAGCATCCTCGAGCCGTACCAGATGCAGATCCTCTCGGCCGAGACCGGCAAGGGCGCGATCGAGACGCTCCAGGACCACCCGGACGTGGACGTGGTCCTGATGGACATCATGATGCCCGACATGGACGGCTACGACACGATGCGCGCCGTCCGCAAGCTCGCCAAGTTCCGCACCCTGCCCATCATCGCGCTGACCGCCAAGGCGATGAAGGGGGACCGGGAGAAGTGCATCGCGGCCGGCGCGTCGGACTACATCTCCAAGCCGGTCGACACCGAACAGCTCCTGGCGCTGCTGCGGATCTGGCTGTACCGGTAGGAGAGGGTGGAGGGTAGGTGACGGAGCAGCTGCGGGCGCTGCTGCGGATCCGGCTGTACCGATGGGAGGGGAGAGGGTGGAGGGTCGGGGTGAGCGGAGGTTTGTTGCGCCGATGGATCGGAGGCGTACGTGGCAGAGTTTATGAACGTGGAGGACCTGAAGGTCTACCAGAAGCTCTGCCATCTGCACATCGAAGTCTCGGATCCGACGCATCAGTGGCCGCCGGAGGAGCGATTTGAGCTCGCGTCCCAGGCACGCCGATCGTCCAATAGCGCGCCTGCGCAACTGGCGGAGAAGAACGACGACCGTCATTTTCGGAACCGCGTCGAGGGCGTGAACCGGTCGCGCGGCGAGGCGAAAGAGACGATTCACCACTTGTACATTGCAAGGTTAAATGGCTATATCAACGAGGAGGCGTACCTGAGCTTCCGCGAACGCTATTTCGAGTGCATCCGCATGTTGAACGGGTTGGAGCATTCACTGGAGCGGCGCCTGCCGGCCGCCGAACGCCGCTGGCCCCACGACCCATCACCGACCCCCTAACCTCTAAAATCCAACCTCTACCCTCTACCCTCTACCCTCCACCCTCTACCCCCCGGCCTCCGCTCCATGACCCAAGACGGCAAAGTCAGCATCCTGCTCGTCGACGACCGCCCGGACAAGCTCCTGGCGCTGGAGGCGGTGCTCGAGGACCTCGGGCAGAACATCGTCCGCGCCTACTCCGGGCGCGAGGCGCTGCGCCACGTGCTGACGCAGGAGTTCGCCGTCATCCTGCTCGACGTGAACATGCCCGGCATGGACGGGTTCGAGACCGCCACGCTGATCCGCCAGCGCAAGAACTCCGAGCACGTCCCGATCATCTTCATCACCGCGCTGGGCGACGAGCTGCACATGAGCCGCGGCTACTCGCTGGGCGCGGTTGACTACATCCTGACGCCGGTCGTGCCGGAGGTGCTGCGGTCGAAGGTCGGGGTGTTCGTCGACCTGTTCCGCAAGACGCTCCAGGTGCAGCGGCAGGCCGAGTCGCTGCGCCGCCGCGCCGGGCAGTTGCAGAAGCTGGCGGCGGCGTCGGTGGCGATCAACGGCGCGCTGTCGATCGAGCGGATGCTCCAGGTCATCACCGAGACCGCGCGCGACGTCGTCGGCACGCACCAGGCGATCACGCTGTTCGTCGTCGCCGGGCCCGCCGCCCCCGCCGCCGCCGCACCGCACCCCTCGCCGCCCCCCGCCGTCCTCGGCCCCGGGATGCCCGAGCCGGGCAACGGGCGGCCCAAGACGCGGTCGTTCACGTCGTTCTCCGACAAGTACGCCGACTGGCGCGGCGAGGAGCTCGAGCTCGACACCGTCGCCGTCACGAGCGTCGCCCGCAGCCGCACCGCCACCCGCCTGACCGAGGCCGAGCTCTACGAGCACCCGGACTGGGACGTCGTGCGCCTGGCGAAGATCCCCCCGATCGTCGGCGGCATGCTCGCCGCCCCGCTCGCCGGCCGCGACGGCGGGAACCTCGGCGTGATCTACCTGTCCGACCGCAACCAGGGCGCGTTCACGCACGACGACGAGGCGCTGCTCGTGCAGCTGGCGCAGATGGCGTCGATCGCGATCGAGAACACGCTCTTCGCCGAGGAGCGCGAGACCAACCGCATCAAGGACGAGTTCCTCTCCACGCTCAGCCACGAGCTGCGCACGCCGCTCAACGCGATCCTCGGCTGGACCCAGCTGCTGCGGATGGAGGAGCTCAACGCCGAGGCGTCGCACGGCCTGGACGTGATCGAGCGCAACGTCCGCTCGCAGACGAAGCTGATCGAGGACCTGCTCGACGTCTCGCGCATCAGCACCGGCAAGCTGCGGCTCAACGTCTGCACGATCCCCGCCGCCCCGGTCGTCGAGGCCGCGATCGACTCGGTCCGCCCCGCCGCCGACGCCAAGGGGATCACGATCCAGCCGATCCTCTCCCCCGCCGCCGGGCAGGTCGCCGGCGACCCCGACCGCCTCCAGCAGGTCGCGTGGAACCTGCTGAGCAACGCGATCAAGTTCACGCCGCCCGGCGGGCGCGTCGAGGTCGAGCTGAGCCGCGCCGAGGGGCACGTGCAGATCCGCGTGACCGACACCGGCCCCGGCATCGAGGCCAAGTTCCTGCCCTACGTGTTCGACCGCTTCCGCCAGGCCGACAGCACCAGCACCCGCTCGCACGGCGGGCTGGGGCTGGGCCTGACGATCGTCCGGCACATCGTCGAGCTCCACGGCGGCACCGTGGGGGCCGAGAGCGCCGGCCCCGGCCACGGCGCGACGTTCCGCGTGCGGCTGCCGGGGACCGTCGCCCGCTCCGAGACCGACGCCGCCCCGCCGCCGCCCCCGTCGTTCACCGGCGTCGACCTCGCCGGGGTCGACACCCAGGGCGCCAGTGTCGACCCGTGCGCCGCCGGGGCCGCCGCCGCCGCCCTCGCCGCCGCGCCCGCGCAACTCGCGAACGAGCGGCTCGACGGCGTCGACGTGCTCGTGGTCGACGACGAGCCCGACGCCCGCGACGTGATCGCCGAGATCCTGCGCCGCCGCGGCGCCACCGTCCGCACGGCCGGGTCGGCCCGCGAGGCGCGGCGCCCGTGCGAGACCGGCCGCCGCGACGTGGGCGTCAGCGACAGGGCGTTGGCCGGCGAGGGCGGGTCCGCGCTCGTGGGCGCGGTCCGGGCGCTGCCGGGGCGCGTGGGCGTG
>JAUJNJ010000125.1 GCA_030448225.1 Phycisphaerae bacterium | reverse complement strand
GAGGTGTCGTAACTTCATGGCTTGTTCCTCTGTCCCGCGGGCTCACGCCCGGGGACGTGTCATGTTCTTCTAACGGACCGGGACGCGGGGAAGGCGGAGTCTTCGCGGTCGGTGAGAGATGGCTCGGAAGGCGTCTCCTCCGACGACCGCCGGGCTTTCTCAGGCCGGCAACGGTTGGCGGCTTAGAAACGCTTCGAGCGTCACCGGGGCGGTGCCGGTGAGCCGCTCGACGGTCGACGTCAACAGCCCGTGGTAGCCCTGTGCGGCCGCCTCGTCGAAGTCGACGACGGCCTTGACGAGGGAGGGCGGCAGGCCCGCGGGGGACAGGCTCTGGGCCAGAGCGGCCGGCGGCACTTCGACGTGCACCACGGGCCGGCCCGACAGTCGGCCGAGCGTCGCCGCCAACTCGTCCTGCGTCACGGCGGCGGGGCCGGTGACGTCCAGGACCTCCGACCGTTCGGCCCGCACCAGCGCGCCGGCGACGGCACGCGCGCAGTCCCCGCGGCTGACGTACGCGCGGCCCTTGCCGCCGGTGGCGGAGAAGAGCCGGCCGCCCTTGATCGCCTGGCCCGCGCCCATCAGCACCATTTCCATGTAAAGCTGGTTGCGCAGGACCGTCCAGGTAAACGGGGCGGCGAACAGGGCGGCCTCGGTCCAGAAGTGGTCGTTGTTGAGCGAGTCGTCCGCCGTCGGGTAGGGGGCCGGCGCCGACGTGTAGACCACGTGGCGCACGCCGCCGCGGCCGGCGGCGGCGATGGCGGCGCGGTGCTGGGCCAGCCGCTTGCCGGGCACGTCCAGGGCGTCGGTGCTGATCACGGCCGCGCGGTCCACGCCGGCGAAGGCGCTGGCGAGCGTGTCGGGCCGGTCGAAGTCGGCGGCGCGCACCTCCACGCCCCGGGCGCGCAGGTCGTCGAGCTTCTCGGGATCCCGCGTCGCCGCCACCACCCGCCGCGCTCCCAATTGCAGCAGTTCCTCGACAACGGCGCGGCCGAGCTGACCGCTGGCACCTGTGACGAGAAGGCGATCGTTCACGAACTTCATCTTGATCTTTCGTCGTTCAACCTTGGTTCCACGCCCGGCAACACGTGCCGCCGGAGATAGTTCCTTTTCGAGACTGGTTTACGATAGGAACCGATCCTACAGTAGACAAGGAGGCAGGTTGCTGTACCCGGTTACGTCGGAGGAACCGATCGATGCCCAAACCCGAGCGAGCTTGTGCGCGGCCGAACGGAGACCACGACGACCCCGGCAAGTGCCCCGTGCGGGACGTGCTCGATCACCTCAGCGGTAAGTGGAGCACGCTGCTGCTGCTGGCCCTGGCGGACGGGCCGCGACGCTTCGGCGTCCTGCGGCGGGCCGTGCCGCAGATCTCCAAGCGGATGCTCACGCAGACCCTGCGGGACTTGGAACGCGACGGCTTTCTGACGCGCCACGTGTTCCAGACCAAGTTGCCGAGCGTGGAGTACCGGCTCTCGCCCCTGGGCGAGTCGTTTCTCGGGCCGCTACGAACGTTGCTCGACTGGGTCGAACGGGAGCACGGCCGGATTCGCCGGGCCAGAACGCACTACGATGCCCGACAAGGGTGAGCCGAGCCGTGCTCCGACGTGCTGTCGGTCAAAGCTCGTCTCGCCTGCGTCAAGCGCGGCGTCCGGCGCGTTCGCGAGAACTCTGGAGGGCGCGTGCCGCGCCGGCCCGGAACTCAGACGTCAAAAAGCTTGTCGTACGCCGGGCCACCGAGGTCGGGCAGCAGGCCGGGGCGGGTGGGTCGCCAGCCGGTCAGGCGTTGGGTGATCGCCGACGACATCGGGTTGTCGATGCCGGCGAACATCGCGAACCAGCCGAAGTGGTCGGCCGCGCGCGGCTCGGCCGGCCCCAGGCCCAGCCGGGCGGCGATCACGTCGGCGATCTCCTTGAACGGCACGCCGGCGTCGGCGACGCCGTGCAGCACCGAGCCGGCCCGCACGGACCCCTCGGCCAGGCAATGGATCGCAAGGCGGTACAGCGCGGCGGCGTCGTCGCGGTGGACGGCGGGCCAGCGGTTGGTGCCGTCGCCGGGGTAAGCGACGACCCCGGTCTTGCGGGCCAGGTCGACCAGGATCGGGACGAACCCGTGGTCGCCGGGGCCGTGGACCGAGGGGGGCAGGCGGATCACCGCCGACCGCACGCCGCGCTCGGCCGCGGCAAGGGTGACGCGCTCGGCGGGGACGCGAACGCCGGTCGGTATTTCCGGGTCGCCCGCGTCGGTCTCGCTCGTGCCCCGCCCGCCCGCCAGCACGGCGGTGCCCGACGTGTTGACGAAGACCTTCGACCCGCCCGCCGCCAGCCCGTCGAGCATCGCTTCGGCCGCGCGCAGGTCGGTCCGGACCGACTCGGCGAAGTTCGCGAAGTCGTGGACGAACGCGCGAGTGGATGACGGCGTCGGCGTCGGCCACCGCCGCCCGCAGTCCGGCCACGTCGGTCAGTTCGCCGGTGCGCCGGGCGACGCCCGCCGCGGTCAGCTTCGACGCGGGCGTCGGGCGTCCGCGCCCAGCCCGGTAACGCGGTGCCCGGCCGCGAGCAGCTCGCGAACGACGGCCGAGCCGATGAATCCAGTTCCGCCGGTGATGAAGACGTGCATGTGTTGCTCCAAGCTCAGTGATGAGAGAACTAACCGCGATCGACACTCCGCTCAGGCGGCTCTCGTCCGCGTGAAAAATTCCGCCGGCACGCCCGTCGTCCCGGCGACGGACTCGGTGCCGGGGACGCCGAAGGCGATGTGGCCGGAGTTGAAGCTGTCCATCATCTCCTCCACAGCCCCGTCCGGCCGCGGGGCAGGCCCTGCTGCTCGAGGGTGGCCGCCCACTGTTCGCGGGACCGCCCGCGCCCTCGACGGGCCGGCCGAGCACCTCGCTCATCGCGCCGGGCGAGGTCGTCGGGGCTGACCGGCGTGCCGAGCTCCACGACCTTCCTGCCGCTCCAGCCGTCGTCGGTTAGCAGGCGGGCCACTTCCCGGCCGACGTCGGGCGTCGCGATCATCGGGAACGGGCGGTCCGTCGGCTGCATCAGGCTGTGGAACACGCCGGTGGCCTCGACGTGCGCGAGGCCGTGGGCGTAGTTGTCGATGAACGCGGCCGCGCGGACGAAGGCGGTCGGGAACGGCAGATCGGCGAGCGCCTGCTCCATCAGATGCGTCGTGGTGATGTTCCCCAGGCGGCTGCTCTGCTCGGACCCGACGGAGGACAGCAGCACGAGCCGCGGCGGCGGCGACCGGCGCATCGCCTCGACGTAGCTGGCGATAATCGCCTTCACCTCCGGGAAGCCCGGGGCCGGGACCATCACCGGCGGGATCATCAGGAAGGCCCCTCACGCCTTCGAGCGCGCTCGTGGCGACGGCGGCGGCGTCGTTGAGGTCTCCACGGCGGACGTCGACCCCCTTCCCCGACCACTCCGCCGCCTTCGCCGGGTCGCGGGCGATCGCCCGCACCTGGTGGCCCTCTTCGAGCAGACGCCGGGCGGCCGCGCCCACTTTCCCGGTAATGCCTGAGACGAAAAACATGGGTGGTTCTCCTTCGTCGGTGACCGACGGCGTCGAGTTCGACGAGCGTCGTCCGGCGGCGACAGCCGGCTCGCGGCGAGGTTCTCGCGCGCAGGTGATCGGGCGACGAGGTGCCGGGGATCAGCAGGATGTTGGGCGAGCGGTGCAGGAGCCACGCAGGCGCCCTGCATCGGCGTCGCGTCGAGGGCGCGCGACGGAGAGCGTCGAGGACTGGAGCAGCGTGAAGCCGCCCAGCGGGAAGAACGGCACGTAGGCGATGCCGCGCGCGGCGAGCTCGTCGATCAGCGCGTCGTCGCCGCGGTGGGCGAGGTTGTAGTGGTTCTGCACGCAGACGATCTCGGCGATGCCGCGCTGCTCGACCTGCGCCCGCCGTCACGTTGCTCAGCCCGAGGTGTCGGATGAGCCCCTGCCGCTGAAGCTCCGCGAGCGCGGCCAGCGGCTCCTCGATCGAGCCCTCGGCCGGGCCATGGTCGGCGCCGCCGCCCATGACGCCGCGCAGGTTGACGACGTCCAGCACGTCCAGGCCGAGGTGCCGCAGGTTGTCGTGGACGGCGACAGTCAGCTCGGCGGGCGACATCGCCGGGATCAAGAGGCGTCCGGGCCCCGCCGCGCCGACCTTCGTCACGATGACGAGGTTGTCGGGGTAGGGGTGCAGCGCGTCGCGGATGAGTTGATTCGTGACGTGCGGGCCGTAAAAGTCGCTCGTGTCGATGTGATCGACCCCGCCCGCGACCGCCTCGCGCAGCACCGCGATGGCGGCGTCGCGGTCGTTCGGGGGCCGAACACGCCCGGGCCGGCGAGCTGCATCGCGCGTAGCCCAGCCGCTTCACCGTGCGGTCGCCGAGCCGAAGGTGCCGGCTTCACTCATCTCTCTGACGTTGTTCATGATGGATCTCCTGAGCGAGGATTCGAATCACGTCCCGCGTACCCTCCTCGAACGGCGCGGCAATCAGAATGTGAGCAGGCATGTTGACGGGATCTCAGATCCCGCGCAAAAGCTCGAGCAGCGCATCATTGAAGGCGTCCGGCAGCACTCCCGGTTGACCCAGTGGCCGATGCCCGGAAGTTCGCGAAACCCGCCGCCCGCGCAGGCCCTCGCGTAGTTGCGGCTCGCTCGTCGGGCGCATCTGATTGACCGCATCGAGCTGCCCGACCAGGTAAAACGACGGCTGTCGGATCACCAGACCCTTGAACGGCCCCGACAGATCGAAGAACGGCTGGATCGAGTTGTAATAGCTCAAGCCGGGGCCAAAGCCGGTGCGGCTCGAACTCGGCGACGGCGTAGGCGACGTCCTCGGCGTCGGCCCAGTCGGGAAGGGCGACCGGCGCGCACGCACCATCGCCGCCGCGCGGCGAACGGGTTCCACCGCTCCGCGGGCGGCGGCGATCCCGACGACCAGTAGAGAAACGAGGGATAGGTGACGGCGGCGTCCGCCCACAGGGCCGCCGCTTCGGGCCTCATCTGGTCGAACATGTAGAAGCCGGTCCCCCCGGCGTCCGCGATATCCTGTAGAAAGCTGCGGCCGCCGAGCGGGAGGAACGGGACGCTGACCCCGAACACGGCGGTGAAGCGGTCGGGCCGCAGCAAGGCCGCGGTCCAGGCGACGACGGCGCCCGAAGTCGTGGCCGACGACCGTCGCGGCGGGCAGCCCGAGCGCGTCGAGCAGGCCGACCAGGTCTCCGACGGTGTGGAACGGCGTGTAGAGCAACGGGTCGGCCGGCGCGGAAACTGCGGCCGTAGCCGCGCATGTCGGGCGCGATCGCGCGATACCCGGCCGCGGCGAGCGCCTCCATCTGCCCGCGCCAGCCTCGCCACAGGTCGGGAAATCCGTGGCAGAGAAGCACCGGTGGCCCCTCGCCGAGCTCGGCGACGTGCAGGGTGATGCCGTTGGTGGCGACCTGAGAGTGTTTCATGGAAACCCCAAGAACATCGGGTGTCGGCCCGGCTCGCTGCCCGCCGCGCCGCCTCGGTGAGCGCTTGCGGTCGGACGGACGATGACCTCGTTCACGTCCACGTCGTCCGGCTGCTCGATCGCGTAGGCGACCGCGCGCGATCGCGTCGGCCGGGATGATGGTCTCGCGGAAGCCGTCCACCCACGCCGCCGCCTCCGGGTCGGTGATCGTGTCGGCCAGCTCGAGACTGCGTCGTGCCGGGCGAGACGACCGTCACGCGCACGTCCGTCGACTCCTGACGCAGGCCTTCAGAGATCGCCCCGACGGCGAACTTCGTCGCGCAGTAGACGGCGGCGGACGGGAAGACCGCGTGCCCGCCGATCGACGAAAGGTTGACGAAGTGGCCGCCCTTCTGCCGCTTGAAGACCGGCAACCCGGCCGCGATGCCGTGGAGGACGCCGCGGACGTTCACGTCAATCATGCGGTCCCACTCCTCGACCTTCAGCGCCTCGAGCTTCGAGAGCGGCATGACGCCCGCGTTGTTCACGATCACGTCGACGCGGCCGTACGTCTCCCCCGCGAAGGCGACGAGCGACCGCACCTGTTCCAGGTCCGTCACGTCGACCGCCCGCGCCGCGGCCGCGTGACCGTTCGCAGTCAGCTCGGCGACGATCTTGTCCAACCGCTCGGTGCGGCGGGCGCCGAGGACGACCTTCGCGCCCCGCGCGGCCAGGACGCGCGCCGTCGCCTCGCCGATGCCGCTGCTCGCGCCCGTGATCACGACGACTTTGCCTTCGATGTTGCTCATGACGATTCTCCTCAGAGGTCCGTGGTGAATTTCTGTGGCGTTAACGCTTCTGCCGCGCCTGGCCATGTTCCTTGAACGCTTCTTCCGCCACCGCGAGTCCCGCCACCGCGCGGGGGAAGCCGGCGTACACGGAGGTCTGCATGATCGTCTCGACGACCTGCTCGCGGGTGCAGCCGGCGTTGAGCGCGTAGCGGACGTGATGGCCGAGTGGAACTCCCGTGTCGCCGACGGCGGTGAGCGCCGCGATGGCGGCCAGGAGCCGCGTCCGCGTGTCGAGCCCCGGCCGGGCGTAGATGTCGCCGAACGGGTACTCGATGACGTACCGGCCGAAGTCGGGCGAGACCTTCGCGCACGCGTCGACGACGCGCCGCGGCGCGGTTGGGTCGAGCCGGCCGAGGACCTCGGCGCCGCGGGCGTAGCGGTCGGATCCCGCGGTGGCCGTCGCCGGCGAGGCCGTGGCGGTGGGGGTAGTTGACGACGCCTGCCGAGACGCCGGGGCGGCGCACCCGCTGACACCACACGTGCCGATCAGCAGCAGCGCCATCGCGTGGCGAAGAACGGGAGTCTTGGTGATGTTCCCCGCGACGATCACATTCCCGGTAATGCCCCAGACGAAAAACACGTGTGGTTCTCCTCGTCAAAGAATCCGCCGCCGACGCGCCGGCTCAGTGCTGGGCCATCGCCTCGTTGAGCCCATTGAACGTCCCGTCGAACGCACCGTTCTCCGCGGCGAACCGCAGCGGCTTGACGCGCTCGACGCAGACCTCGGCCGGCGTCGGCGCGGCCGTCAGCAGCCGCATCGTCTCGGCGATGAACTCGCCGAGCGGCATCGCCCGCGGGTCGGCGGCCTGCTGCTCGCCGCCCAGGGTCGTCTGAACGTAGGGCGGGATGATCTCGACGACCTCGGTCGTCGTGTCCCGCAGTTGGTAGCGGAGCGACTGCGTGTACGAGTGCAGCGCCGCCTTCGTCGCGCAGTACGTCGGCCCGCCGGCCAGCGGCACGAACGCGAGGCCCGACGTGACCGTCACGACCGTCGAGCGCGGCTGCGTCATCAGCAGCGGCAGCAGGGCGGCGTTCAGCCGGATCGGGCCGAGCAGGTTCGTGGCGACCATCGCCTCGGCGTCGGCAACGTCGGCGGACTGACCCTGCAGGTCCTCCATCCGCGCGATGCCGGCGTTGTGGACGACGACGTTCAGCGCGGGGTAGTCCGCCGCCGCCCGCGCCGCGAACGCCCGGACGTCCGCCGCGTCTGCGACGTCCAGCATCGCCGACCGCATGCCCGCATGGGCGGCCGTCACCTCGTCGAGCACCTGCCTGCGGCGTCCGGTGATGACGACGTGGTTGCCGAGCGCGTGGAACGCCTCGGCCAGCCCGCGGCCGATGCCCGAGCCGCCGCCCGTAATGAGGATCGTGTTACCGGTCGTCTTCATCGCGTTCTCCTTCGTGACCGTGGTGACGAGGATCGTTTCGGTGCAACGGGACACGGCCCGCTCCCGCCCGCGAGGCCGCGCACTCCGGCAGGCGACGGCGTGATCGAAACGCTCACGCGAGTGCACCGACACGCCCGCACTTACCGTTACGGAACGTAACGTTAGGGACGGCTCCGGCCGGGAGTCAAATTCAATCCGCAACGTAACGAAATAACGTGCTGTGGGAGGCGGCAGACGAGACGGGCGGAACGACTGCCGATCGCCGGCGGCGCCGGCGGGTCGAGCCGGCCGTCGGGCCCGGCCGACCGGAATGAGCGCGTCATCCCGCCGGATCGCGCGGACGGCGACGCCGGCTGTTCCGATGACCACTCGCGGACGTCCGGTGCATCAGGACGCCGCGCAAGCCGACCGGGCGGCCGCAGCCGGTGTGGTTCAAGTCGTTCTGAGTCGGGTCAGCGTCCGTGCGGGCGCAGCGGGTCGGGACCGGGCGCTGCCAGCCGCCCGCCACCGGTCAGGGGCGGCGGCTGGTTCGGCGGTCTACAACACGGCGGCGGCACGATGCCGCGGAGCCCGTCAGTCGGGCGACCAACTCGGCGACCGCGGCCCGGCCGCGGGCTACAGACTGCTCGTGCCGGGCATCCCTGAACTCCTGGTACTCCGTGGTTACCAGGTGATCTTCCGCGACACCCAGCAGGCGGCCGCAAGTGCGGAGGTGAGGATCGAGGTGGTTCAACCCCTCGCGTACCCCGCCCGGCTGAAACCCGAACTCCCCACGGGACGATAGGACCACCATCGTCTTCCCGGACAGTACGGGCTCGATCGGGTAGTCGCCGCGCGCCAAGTCGAAGGTGAACGTCTCGTCCACCCGGATCACCTGGTCGAACCACGCCTTGAGGGCCGCGGGCATGCCGTAGTTGTACATCGGGCTGCCGATCAGGAGGACGTCGGCCCGCCGCACCTCGTCGATCAGTTCGTCGGACGGGGCAAGGGCCGCTCGCATGTCGTCGGTTCGGTCGGCCGGCGGGGTGAAGCAAGCCGCGATCCAGGCCTCGGTGACGAACGGGGGCGGGTGCCGGCCGACGTCACGGGCGATCACCTGATCGTCCGGTCGGCGGGCACGCCATTCGTCAACGAAAAGCTGCGTCATCCGGCGGGTGAGCGACCGCTCTCCCCGCGGGCTGGCGTCAATGCGAAGGATGGTCGTCATCGGAACAAAGCTCCATGAACGCGGGTAGCGACGCTTCCGGCGACGGAGCATTCGGCCGACGCCTAAATGCGCGGTCCTCCCCGAACCAGGCGTTGCAGCCGACCGGCGGGGCACGTTTGCTTTCCCAGGGTTGTAGCTTACCCAGCCCCGCCGGCGGCTGAGCTGTGTCGTTCGGCGTCACGCGCTCGGCATCGGTCCGCCCGCGAGACGAACGGCCTCCCGGTCTGGATACCACCGGACGGGGTCGGGATACTCGAAGCCGACCGGGAACGCGTACGCCTCCAGCACCACCGATGGCATCGCCGGTAAGCTGAAGAACTCGAAGGGCACGCGACCGAGCCAGACGCCGGACAGGACCGGCTTCGCACCCAGGCCCCGCAGATGTTCGAGGCGTGCCGCAAAGGGCCGGGAGGATCGATCGAAGGCGACGTGATGCCACGCCGCCTCCTTGCCCTCCAGCGCATCCGCGAGCGCCCGGGCACCACGGAGCGGCTGCATGACCTCCCAGATGAGAGGGCCGTGTTCCGCGAACGCCACATCGATCTCGTAGGGGTCCGGCTCCCCGAACGAGCGGCGATCGGCGACGGTCGCCGCGTCGAAGCGGTACACTCGCCAGGGACCAACACCCATCCGGCTGAGTTCCTCGATGGTCCGCTGCAGCGAGCGAGTCGTGATGCAGACCTCCACGGGGATCCCGAGTGTGGGCCGGTCGAAGGCATCGTCGGTTGACATGTGAGCAGCCTCGAGGAACACGCCAAGCCGCCGAACGGAGGCGAGCCATCGCGACTCGGTACGACGAGACAGCCCGCAACCACCTCAGCGGCCTGTGCCTCGCCGTCGCCGTCACGAATTGACTTCAATGAGTCCACACCCTAGGTCGGTCGGCAGATCTGCCCTTCGTAGCGCAAGATCGCTTTGCCTTCCTTCGGAGCGAACGTGCCCCAGGATCGGAAGGTGCCTTTGAAACCTTGGAACTCGCCGGTTCCATCGACCACGGTGTAGGCGGCGCCGCCGACGATGTAGTCGGTACCCGGAACGGCAACGCCCCAGCTCTTGTCGCGTGTCCGCAGCGTCGACCCATCTTCAGTGACAAACATGTGTTCGAATTCCCCCTCTAAGCGACCGCCTCCTACGTCGCGAAACTCACCGATCTGGCGGAAGTGGACCCCGCCACGCAGGTTGCCAGCCAGGGCGGCGACGCCGCTCTTTCCATCGGCGGCGTAGTTGTAGTTGCCGAGGCCGGCCATCGAGCGGCAAATCTGGCCTTGCGCTGGCGTCTGCAGTGTATCCTTAGCCATAGCTTCATCTCCTTTGAGCCACATGGCCAACGCGTCGAACGCGGGTCGCCGGAGGGGGTGGCTCTACTAGTTGTAAAATGGCGAGCGTCGGTCAAGTCGGCTCAATCGTAGTTGGCTCGTCAGTTACGTCTGGGCGTCGAACGCTCGTTAGGCGCTCAGACTCGCGGCACCGGGTTGCACGCGCTTAGGACCGTGTCGCACGCCCGTAGGAACGCGGTCGGGAGCGACCAGCCCGGCCCCGAGCGCGCGGGCGTCGATCAGGTAACCCGCCCGACGCTCCGCATTGGCCTCACCGTCGACGTCGAGCAGCAGGTGCGTCTCGACGTCGGTCATGCCGCAAAAGTTGAAGATGCCGACCTCGATTTGCGTGCGCAGCGCGTCGCCGTAGCCGTACTTGTCGTAGGTGGCCGGGCGCGTTCCACCGGTGCCGATGAGCATGACCGGCTTGCCGCTCAGGTGCCCCCGGCTGTTGGATTGCGCGTCGAGCGAATAGGCCCAACCGGTTGTGAACACGCGGTCGATCCAACCCTTGAGCATGGCGGGGAACGACCACCAGTAGACCGGAAACACGAGCGCGAGCGCGTCCGCCGCGTCGACGCGCGCCTGTTCCCGGGCGATGTCTGCGGGCCGCGGTCCGCCCCAGAAGTGCGCATGATCCTCAACGGTGAAGCGTGGATCAAAACCTTCAGCGTGCAGGTCGACGACGTCTGCCGTGTGACCGGCCTCGACGATCCCCTCGACGAAGGCGTCGAGCACCGCTCCGGGGAAGTTCTTACGCTGCGGATGGTCGAAAACGGTCAAAACGCGCATGGTTGGTCTCCTGGTTGGATCCTCGCGTCGATTCACGGGTACGTCATCCCGGTCTGAGCTTCATGGGTTTGCCCGCCGTGCGTTCTCGGATCATTCTTATGGCGGCCCGAGCCTCGGTATAGAACGTTTTGGCGCTCGGCGGTTAGCCGCCGGAGCGAGTGCCCGGCCCGTACCGACCCGGGGTGACCCGGACGAGCCGCTTGAAGTGTCGCGTGAGGTGGCTTTGGTCGGCGAACCCGGCCGCAGCCGCGGCCTCGGCGGGCTTGCGGCCTGCGGCCAACAACTCCCGGGCCCGCTCGACCCGCGCGTGGACTTGATAGCGGTGGATGGGCAGCCCGGTCTCGCGGCGGAACGCCCGGCAGAGGTGAGACCGGCCCAGCCCGACCAGGCGAGCCAGGTCGTCCAGACTCGGGTTCGCCCGGAGGTGGTCGCGGAGGACTGCGCGCCCCTCCCGCACCTTGTCGCGCTCCCGCCCGGC
>JAUJNJ010000124.1 GCA_030448225.1 Phycisphaerae bacterium | reverse complement strand
TACCGCATGCAGTCCTCCGTCCCCGACCTGATGGACATCTCGGGCGAGCCGAAGCACGTGCTGGACATGTACGGCGTCACGCCCGGCGTCCCGAGCCTGGCCCAGCAGTGCCTGCTCGCCCGGCGGATGGTGGAGCGCGGCGTCCGGTTCGTGCAGCTCTACGTCGGCGGCTGGGACCACCATCAGCGGATCTTCAACTCGCTGCCCGAGCAGTGCCGCGAGATCGATCAGCCGGCGGCCGCCCTGGTGACGGACCTGAAGCAGCGCGGCCTGCTCGACGACACGCTCGTGATCTGGGGCGGCGAGTTCGGCCGCACGCCAATGGGCGAGAACCGCGACACGACCGGCCGCAACCACCACATCGACTGCTCGACGATGTGGATGGCCGGCGGAGGCACGAAGGCCGGGTACGTCCTGGGCAAGACCGACGAATTGGGCTTCTCCCCGATCGAGGACCGCGTCCACGTCCACGACCTGCACGCCACGATCCTCCACCTGCTCGGCCTCGAGCACACCGACCTCACGTTCCGCTCGCAGGGTCGAGACTTCCGCCTAACGGACGTGGCTGGCGAGGTCGTGAACAAGATGCTGGTGTGACGCACGGCGCCCGGCTGGCGCCGCATTGCCGGACATAGGTGGGGATACGTCGATTTTCAGGGATTGCAGCCCCTCTTGGCGAGGCGCCAACTGCATGAGCCCCTCTCCCCTGCCCTCTCCCCAGCGTACTGGGGAGAGGGAGGGCGCAACCGGTCCGCCCGCACGAGAGTTCGCGCTCGGCGGGAATTGCTAAACCGGGCGGCGGGATGCGCTAGTCACGCTTGTCCTTCCCATTCCCGAATGCCGCGCGGTGGAGCAACTCCACCGGGTGCACGACCTTCAGTGATTGCCCCCGCGCCGACGCTTCCGATCCGATCTGCATCGCACAGCCGACGTTGCCGGTGGCGCATGTGACCGCCCCCGTAGCGGCGATGTTGCGGAGCTTGCGCTCGGCGAGGTCGGTGGCCATTTCAGGCTGGGTGAGGTTGTAGGTGCCGGCCGCGCCGCAGCAAATGTCGCTCTCGGGGAGGGGGACGAGCTTCAGGCCCGGGATGCTCGCCAGCAGCGCGCGCGGCTGGGCGGTCACGCGCTGGGCGTGGGCGAGGTGACAGGCGTCGTGGTACGTCACCGTCTCGTTCACCGCGTGCGTCAATGGCGGCAGGGGCAGGTCAGCGAGCACCTCGCTGATGTCGCGGACGCGGGCGACGAAGTCCGTCGCGCGGGCGGCGTAGGTCGGGTCGTCGCGGAGGAGGAAGTCGTACTCGCGGAGCATCGCGCCGCAGCCGGCGATGTTCGTGGCGATCACGTCGACCGGCGGGCCATCCTTCGGGGTGAACGCGTCGATGTTCTGCCGGGCCATCGCCTCGGCGGAGCCGTGGGCGCCGTTGTGGTGGTGGATTGCGCCGCAGCAGGTCTGCGCCCGCGGCACGATCACCTCCGCGCCGGCGGCGGCGAGGAGGTCGACGGCCTGCTGGTTCACGCGGTCGAACATCACCGCGCCGATGCAGCCGGGGAAAAAGCCGACGCGAAGTTTGCGCTCGGCGCGCGGCGGCGTCGTGGCCGGCAGCGGCCGGGGCCAGAGGCGTCCCGCGGCGGGGAGCATCTGCTCCATCTTGCGGAACTGCGGCGGCAGGATCTTGAAGACGCCGGTCTTTCGCAGCAGCGCGTAGACGCCCGTCTTCTGCAGCACGCGCGCGGGGAGGAGCGCGAGCTTCAGCCGGGTGGGGCGGGTGAAGACGTGGAAGAAGACCCACTGCAGCAGGCGGTCGGTGACAGCGGGCTTGCCCGCGGGCGCGAGGCGGGCGCGGGTCTCTTCGATGAGCTCGTGGTAGACGACGCCGCTCGGGCACGCGGTCTCGCAACTGCGGCAATCGAGGCAGAGGTCGAGGTGCTGGCGGACCGAGTCCGTCGCCTCGATCTTCCCCTCGGCACGGCCGAGCATGATCTGGATGCGAACTCTCGGCGAGTCGCCCTCGTGGCCGCTCTGCGTGTAGCTGGGGCAGCCGGGCAGGCACAGGCCGCCATAGACGCACCCGCGGCGCGTACGTGCGCGGGTCGAGCCGCAGCGCGGGCGAGCCGGCGGCGGGACGGCTGGAGTCAGCTTGTTCTAAAGGGACGCTCAAGTCGATTGCCACGGTAAAGGGGCGAGCCGGCGGTCGGGGTCGAACGCGTGCTTCAGCTGCTCGATTATTCGGCGTTCCGCCGGGCTTGTCGACACGTCGAAGTCGTCTCGGCCGACGAACGACGCGGAGCCGCCAAACTCGACGGCCCGGCGGCGGACGGACTCGCGTTCGGCATCGAGGGAGACACCCACCACGATGCCGAACGCGGCGTCGGCGGCCCATTCCGATCCCCGCATTCCGATGGCGAACTCCGCGAGCCGCGCCGGCGGCACGGCCGCACGAAACGTGTTCGTCCGTCCGCCGCGCCACACGCGGCCGCGGTGCGCGACGTCATCACTGAAACTGCGGCGCTCGACCGACCGCGGCGTCGGCGCCGACCGATGGGTGACGTTCGCCTCGTACCACGCGAGCGTCGATTCGTCGCCGAGGTAGCCGCAGAGCAGGGCGTCGGGCGTCAGCAGCGACCACTGCGGCCGCAAAGGCGTCGGCATGAGGCCCAGGACGATCGATGGGTCCGGCGCGTGCGTGGCGAGGATCGCGCCCGCGGGCCGGCGGTACGTCCGCGTCGTCAGCGTGGCCAACCGACCGAACGCGCCGTGCTGGCCGACCATGAACTTCGTCACGTCGTAGCCGGCCACGTTCTTCACCGTCTGCCCGCCGACGGTGATGAGCTCGTCGCGCCCGTTTCGGAACTGCACGCCGAGGAGCAGGTCGCGCCACGCTCCGTACCCGAGTCGCAGCGGCCCAGTGGAGTTGCAGTCGACGAGCACGCCGAGCGACGCGTCGGGGTCGCCGTCGATCGGCACCCACTGGTCGATCTCCGCCAACTTCGCCTGCGCCGCCCCGAGCGGAAGGTCGGCCGCGAAGACGGCGGTCATGTCCCGCGCGTAAAGCTCCGCCCCCCCGGGCGGCACGAGCGGCTGGCGATTGTCTCGGTAAGCGATCACGGGCCGGACAGATTAAGGCAAGTCGGCGGCGATGCGAAGAGGGTGAGGCCGGCCATCGTCTTGAGCAGCGACGGGGATTCGTTCGTCCGCTTGCGACGCCACGTCACACCGACCGGATCGTCGGCCCGGTCGAGGCGCGGTAGCGCCGGCCGGTGCGGGTCATGAACCCGTGTCAAGAGATGCGAGATTCGTGACGCGGGCTTGCGAGCCGTACGGACGGCGCGCGGCGGCGGCGAGTGTGGCCGCGTTCACGCGCGCCGTCTCACGATCGCCCGCACTGGCGCTGTTACACATCCCAGTTAAACGCAATGTGATGCCGACCGCCACCGGCGTGCCTCACCACCGCTTCGCCTGGCTGGCGACCTTCATCGGCAGGCCGAAGAGGTCGATGAAGCCGCGGGCGGCGGTCACGTCGTAGCCTTCCATGCTGAAGCTGGCGAGCTGCGGGTCGTAGAGCGTGTGCGGGCTCTTGGCGCCGACCTGCATCGCGCGGCCCTTGAAGAGCTTCACGTGGGCGACGCCGGTCACGGTGGCGTTCGTGTGGTCGATGAACGCCTGCATCGACTCGCGGAGCGGGTGGAACCATTGGCCGTAGTAGACGAGCTCCGCGTAGCGCAGGACGAGCTGCTGCTTAAAGTGGGCCGTGTCGCGCTCGATGCAGATCTGCTCGAGGGCCTTGTGGGCCTCGTAGAGGATCGTGCCGCCCGGCGTCTCGTACACGCCGCGCGACTTCATGCCGACGAGGCGGTTCTCGGCCAGCACGGTCACGCCGACGCCGTGGCGGCCGCCGATCTCGTTGAGGTGGGCGAGCAGGTCGTGGCCGGCCATTCGCTTGCCGTTTACCGCGACCGGGTTGCCGCGCTCGAACTCGACGCTGACGGTCTCGGCCTTGTCCGGGGCCTTCTCCGGCGGCACGGTCATCGTCAGGCACGCCTCCCAGTTCGGCTCGGCGTCGGGGTGCTCGATCTCGGCGCCCTCGTGGCTGATGTGCCAGAGGTTGCGGTCTTGGCTGTAGATCTTCTTCTTGCTGACCGGGATCGGGATGCCGTGCCGCTCCGCGTACTCGATCGCGCTCTCGCGGTCGCGCAATTCAAAACGAGTGTCTTTCCACGGCGCGACGATCTTCAGCTCCGGCGCCAGCGCCATGTACGTCAGCTCGAAGCGGACCTGGTCGTTCCCCTTGCCCGTCGCGCCGTGGCCGACGGCGTCGGCGCCGGTCTGGCGGGCGACCTCCACCTGCTTGGCGGCGATCAGCGGCCGGGCGATGCTCGTGCCGAGCAGGTAGTCCTGCTCGTAAATCGCGTGGGCCCGCAGCATCGGCCAGCAGTACTGCTCGGCGAACTCCTGCCGCAGGTCCATCACGACGACCTCGTCGGCGCCGCTCTTGTAGGCCTTGTCCTCGACGCCTTTCAGCTCGCTCCCCTGTCCAAGTTCGGCCGCGAACGCGACGAGCTTCACGCCGGGGTAGCGCTCCTTGAGCCAGGGGAGGATGACGGACGTGTCGAGCCCGCCGGAGTAGGCGAGGACGATCTTCTTGGGGTGGTACTCGGCAACGGCAGCAGCCATGAAGCGTTCCTTCCTCGGTCTGGTTAAGGGGAGCTAAGCGGTGGGCGGCGTCTCGTGCGGCTCCGCGATCAGCCGCTTCAACTCGTCGATCAGGACCGGCACGTCGTCTTCCACGATGCGCCACGTGACCGCGCGGCTGGTCTTGGAGTAGTTGTGAATCAGCACGTTCCGGAAGCTGACGATCTTGCGATGGTCGCTGACGCGCCGGCCCGTCGTTGCATCACTCTTCAGGAGCACCGCCAGCGCCTCGCCGATGATCTCGAACTCCCGCTCGACGCCGGCGCAGAGCAGTTTATCGGTGTCGAAGTCGTGCCAGCTCCGGTCGCGCGTGAACTCGACGACGAGTTCCGCGGCGGTGAGCATGTCCTGCAACAGCTTCCTCGATTCAGGTCGCATAAAGCACCGTGCGGGGGGCATTGGCGACGTTCGCGAGGAAGTACGGGTTGGCGATCGCACGGACGTCGATGAGATCGATCTGACGCGCGAACAGGTCCTCGAGCGCGTGCAGCAGGCCGAAGTAGCGGTTCGCCGCATCATCGTGTTCCGGGGGCTGGAACTCGACGAGGAAATCGAAGTCGCTGTGGTCCGGGTCGAAGCGGGGGGTGGCGGCCGAGCCGAAGACTTCGAGTCTGCGAACGCGGAACCGCTCGCACATCACACGAACGGCGGCGCTATACTTCAGCGAGATGTCATCGGCGACGGTCACCGCCAGAACTTAACGCGCCGCCGCACCTTCGTGAAGTCCGCGGACCCGGCTCACCCGTATGCCCTTTTATGAACTGACCGATCATTTCGTCGTCGCCGCGTCGGTCGAGCGGACGTGGTCGTTCTTCAGCAGCGCGGCGAACCTGCCGCGGATCACGCCGCCGTGGCTGGGGTTCCGGATCGTGACGCCCGAGCCGATCCGGATCGAGAACGACGCGCTGCTCGACTACACGATCAAGTGGTTCGGCGTGCCGATCCGGTGGCGGACGAAGATCATCGACTGGCAGCCGCCGCACCGGTTCATCGACCTGCAGGTGCGCGGGCCGTACACGCTGTGGCACCACCAGCACGCGTTCACGCCGACGGCCGAGGGCGTCGCCTGCACCGACCGGGTGATCTACAAGGTGCCCGTGCCGGGCGTGGGGCGGGCGGTCAACGCGCTCGTGGTCCGCAAGCAACTGCTCGAGATCTTCCGCTTCCGCCGGCGGGTGATCGGCGAGGATTTAGGCTGGGTGCGGGCGGCGCAGGACGACGTGCGGATCGCCGCTGTGAAACCGGGACACGGATTCCTCGCGTCGCTATGCCGCACGGCCGCTTGTGCGCCGCCTCGTAAGCTCCGTGCGACAAATGAAGGGTCGACCGATGCCGTGGCGCGGGCGTCCCGCCCGCGTCTTCCGCGTCGTGACACCAGAACGCGGGCGGAGACGCCCGCGCGCCCCGGTCCGCGTGCGACGTGCTGGCCTGTCAGGGTGCGCGCGGGAGACGATCGCGATCGGACGCAGCTCGCGCGCGAGCCGGCCGAGCGTCTTACCGAATAACCGGCGGCAGGGCCCTCCGGCCTGCGGCGAAGCGTGGGATGCCGGGTTATTTTGACGGGCACTAAACGAGATCGCCGGGACGAAACGTGCGTGGGCGAGTGGAGAATCTTGAGGGGTGCCGTCGCGAACGCCGCGTTTAGGAGGAGCGGGCTACTCCAGGACCGGTTCGGGGTTCGACTGCTGCTTCGTCAGGATGTGCTTCACGAGCTCGAGCCGCGTGATGACCGCGTCCATGTCGGCCGGGCGGCTTCTTCGGGTTGGTCGCGACGCACTCCATCACGAGGTTCGACGGCGCCGCGGGCGGGACGGTGGGGTTGAGGTCCGCCGGCGTCTGCATCAGCTCGTGCGACAGCAGGCTGTTGTCGCCCTTCTTGTTCACCGTGTAGAGCGTGGGGATCGTCTTGCCGCACAGTGCCCAGTACATCGTGGCGCCGAAGTTGAAGATGTCGGTCTGCACCGTGACCGGGCGGCGGGCGACCTGCTCGGGCGCGATGTAGTCCGGCGTGCCCTGGATGCGGCTCCTTGACCGTGTTCACCCGCGCGCTCTGGCCGAAGTCGATGAGCTTCACGTGCCCGTCGTCGTCGCGCATGATGTTGTTGGGCTTGATGTCGCAGTGGACGAAGCCCATCTGGTGCATCGCCTTCAGCCCGGCGCCGGCCTGGATGAAGGTATCGACGAACATCATCAGGCTCGACGGCGGCCGCTGCTCGAGCGAGCGGCCCTTGAACAGCTCCATCAGCAGGAAGACCTCGGCGACCTGCACGAGGAACTTCTTGACGATCTTCAGGTCGTACGTCTTGCAGGTTCGGGTGGTTGAACTGGCTGCTGAGCTCGAACTCGGCCTCGACCTGCTCGACGAAGCGGATGTCCTTGGGGTCGTTGCGCACGACGTGCTTCAGCCGCGTACTTGCGGCCGGTCGTCGGGTCGACGACGGCGTAGATCACGCTCTTCGCGCCCTCGCCGAGTCGCTCGATCACGTCGTAATGAAGCAGTTTCTCGCCCATGAATTCGAGCTTCCGCCGCCGCCGCCGCCGCGCCCCGCCGGCGCGCCAGACTCGCCGGCGGTCCGGCGGTGCCGCCGGCGCCCGGACAGTGCGACGACGCGGCTCAGCCGCCCGGCCGGCCGGCCCCACTCCGTCATCCGCCGCGCCGCCCGGTGGTGGGCGGAGGCGGTGCCGCGGCGGCTCGACTCGAAAGCAGATGAAGCGACCCGCCGCGCGTCCGGGGTCCTGCTGCCGCCGGTCCCGAACGACCTGGAACACGGGCTTCCGGCCACTCGAATCGTCCGCCCGAGGCGGACGCCGGGGCGAATCCCCTTCCGGCACTAACTTAGGGTAAACCATCGGGGAGATCAAGACAATCTGCGCCCGCTGCTGCTGCATTCTTCAGCTTCGAACGCGTCGCGCCGACGCGCCGAGGCAGGCGGGGCGGTCGCGGAGGCGAGGCGGAACAGCGGGTTACGGCAGGAGCTGGGTGCGGAAACTGGCGGCGGGAAAGTGCCGGCCGGTGCCGGCGGGGGCGGGGCTGCCCTCGAGCAGCATCACCCGCCCGGCGCTGATCTGCAGGCGGCGCTGCAGCGTGCCGACGAGCTGCGCCAGCCGCAGGTTCTGCGTCGGCGTCGGGGGGCGTGCTCGAAGTCCCCCACGAGGCAGATGCTGATGCAGTCGGCGTTGATCCGGTCGAGCCCCTCGACCGGGGCGGCGGTCATCTGCCCGGCCCAGCTGGGTGATCTGGATCTCCCCGTCGATCGCGTCGTCGCCGTTGCCGATCACGAAGTGGTCGGCCGGCATCCCGCCACCGTTCGGGCCGCCCGTGCGGGCGAGCGACGCGGCGCTGCCGCCGGGCGTGCGGCTGTGGTGCACGAAGATGTAGTTCCAGCGCCCGCCGTCGACCGGGACGCTCGTGCGGAAGATCTCGTCGAGCGACTGCGGCGTCCAGCGCGAACAGGCTCGCCGGCGCCGACGGCGAGAGCGGGCCGGCGACAGCGCCAGCAGCAGCACGCTCGTGAAGCTCAGCAGGCCGACGAGGCTCATGAAGACGATGAAGTTGCGCGCGCGCCGTCGGGGACGACGACCCGGCCGCCGCCGATGACGACCCCGCCGCGCGCTCGTGCGCCCTTGCGGGCGACGGGCTTGCGCGTCGCCGACGCCCTTGGAACCCCGCCCGGACGCAGTCGCTTTCTTGACCTTCACCACGATGGTATTGCCCGTTCGATGAAATCCGGTCGCGCGCGGAACCGCGGCGGCGGCCGCGCCGTCCGATAACGGCACGCCCCGGCAGCTCTACCTGGTTATCGGTGGATGTCGGGAAGGATCGCGAGGAAATCCGTTCCCCGCCCGTGCCCGCGCCATCCGTGCCGCAGGTCGAAGCCGTGCCCCGGCCCCGAAGATCGATCGATTGGAATCGCCCGGCTGCCCGGCGTCGGGTCGGGCCGATGATGCCCGACGCATCGACCCGCGTCAACCTGCGGCGGCGCCATTCGCGGTATTTCCGCGCCCACTCGCCGCCTCGCCTCTCTACTCCGCGATTCGCGAACCCGCGCCCCGGGCAAGTTGCTTGCCTCGCCCGTTCGTTCAGCCCACTCGCCGTGCCGCCGGTCGCGCGGTGCGACGTTCAACCAAACGGTCGCGGCGGGAAGTCGGATGCGAGCAGGCCCCGGAGCGGAAGGTGGCACGCCGGGGCCGCGACGTACGCGCTGCTCGCGCGATCCCGACGGTACGGCGGAAGCGCGGCGGCGGTTCGGACTGGTCGGGCGGGGGCGCGGCTACCGGCCGCGCGTGTACGCGGGAGTTCGTCGGCGCGGACGATCTGGTGGGTGCCGTTCTTCTTCTGCGCGATCGTCTTCAGCACGTCGCCGTAGTCCTCGACGAGCGAACGTGTGGACCTTCGTGTCGCGGCCGAACTTCGCCTCGATCGTGGTGACGACGTCGGCGGGCAAGTCGTCGGCCTTGGCGGTGACGAAGACGACGTCCGACGGGCCGCGCCGGCGGCGGCCTCGATCGCGTCGGTCGGGTCGCTGCGGCCGAACGCCACGACGTCCTCGAACTGCCGGTCGGCCTCGGCCAGCTTGTCCGGCGCGGCCAGCCCGGCGGGGGGTAGGCGGCGGCCTCCTCGCTGCCGTTGTCCCAGAACACGATCGCAAACTTTTGCTCCGGCGTCGTCAGCTCTCGATCGAGCGGTAGGTGGCGGCCTTGAGCGTGTCGAACAGTTCGACGGTCGCCGACCCGCGGTCGAGCACGTAGACCACGCCGGTCGCGGCCGACAGGTCGACGCCGCAGACGTGGGGGCCCGCCGGCACCGCGACCAGCCCGTTGCCGAGCGGGGCGCCCGCGCCCGCGCCGCCGCCGCCGCCGGGCGCGGCCGGGCCGGTGACGACGGTCGTCGACACCCCGAAGAACAGGAAGACCACGACGGCCATCAGGAACACGCCGGTCACGCCGCCGAGCACGACCCACAGGGTCGGCGCCTTGCGCTGTCGGGGGGGCGGCGTCGCGTAATCGACCGCCGGGGTTCGGGCGGCGGGGGCGCGGGCGCCCTTCTTCGTCGCCAGCGCGGTGCGTGCCAGGCCGCTGCTCAGGACCGCGCCGCTGAGGTCTTCCAGCCCGGTCGGCCCCGCGCGGCCGCCCTGGTACAGCGACTTCGACCCCGCCCCCGCCCCGACCGCCGCGGGCTTGCCCGTGCCCTTGAGGTGGGCCGGCACGGTCTGGATCGTGCCGCAGTGCTGGCACCGGCAGACGCCCCCGGCGAACGCGTCGTCGATCTCGAGGACGGTGCGGCAACTCGTGCAGGTGATGGAGATCATGGGGTGAATAGTTGCGAGTGGTCGGTGGCTAGTTGCTAGAAACGACGCGCGATCACCTGAAGGCTTCGAGCGAGCCAATCGTGGCCCGGCCCCACACGGACGTTCGGTCTCACCAGCTAGTCCCTCGGCACCCCCGGATGGCCCGCCGTCGCCGGCCGCTGGGGCGGGCATCTCCTCACCAGCAACTAGCAGCTGACCACTAACCTGTTCACGGTTGCCACAGGTAGTAGAAGCCGGTCGGCAGTTCGCGGAGGCCGGGGAGCTGTAGTTGTAGTACGTCCGCGCGCGGCGGGGGGGTCGCCCCCGACGCGTAGATCGAGCCGCCGTAGCCGTACGGCCGGCGGTACATCACCACCCGCGCGCCCCGGGCGTTGGCGGCTTCTTTGGCGAGCTTGATCGCGTCCTCGAGGCCCCCCGTCTGGTCGGCCAGGCCCAGCTGCACCGCGCGCTCGCCGCTGAACACGCGCCCGCTGAACACGCCGGCGTAGCCGGGCTTGCGGTAGTCGGCCAGGGTGGCCGGCGCGGGCTCGGTGACGGCGGGGCGGCGCTCGCGGACGAGGCGCTCGAAGCGGACGAAGTACTCGTCGACCATCTCCTGCATCACGGCCCGCTCCGGCTCGCGGAGCGACTTGTAGGGCGAGCCCATGTCCTTCAGCGTCCCGCTCTTGACCGACGTGTTGGTGATGCCGAGCTTCGACAGCGTCCCCTCGAACTCCAGCGCGCTGAAGATCACGCCGATGCTCCCGATCACGCTCGTCGGCTGCGCGACGATCCGGTCGCTCGCCAGCGCGATGTAGTACGCGCCGCTGGCGGCGACCTCCTGCGTGGCGGCGATCACCGGCTTGCCGGTCTTGGCGCGGAACGTGCGGACGATGTCGTACATCGTGTCCGACGCCGTGACCGTCCCGCCGGGCGAGTTGATGCGGAGCACGACCGCCCGCACGTCCGGGTCGGCCGCCGCCCGCTCCATCTGCTGGGTGAACAGCGACACCTTGTTCTCCGTCGCCTGCAGGAACCCGCCGGTTGCGGCGTTCATCAGCATGCCCTCGACCTCGATGATCGCGACCTTCGGCGGCGACCACCCGCGGCCGGGGCGCACCTCGCGCTCGTCGAGCCGGTTCGAGCTCGACACCGGGGTCACGAGGAAGCTCGGCACGCCGCACCCGGCGGCGGCGAGACCTACGATCAGGCAGACGAGTGGGGCGGCGAACGGGACCGGACGCATGAACACCTCGCAAGACGGCCCGCGGGCGCGGGGTCGGGTAAGATCAACCGGCGGCGCCGCGCCCGCCGCGGAAATGGCGGCGGCGGCGATCGCGCGCGGGCGACGCGTCCGCCCACTCCATCGTCCATGACGGAGCCGAGCCGCCGGTCCGAATCGGGGAATTCTATCGATGCCGTACCACGTCAGCAAAGCGCGCTTCGCCGCCCTCGTCGAGCAAGCCCTCGACGAACTGCCCGAGCCGTTCCGCGGCGCGCTGGAGGAGGTGCCGGTCCAGATCGAGACGCGCCCGCCGAAGCGGCTGCTCCGCAGCCTCGGCATGGACGACGACGAGCTGCTGCTCGGCGTCTACCAGGGCGCGAGCCTGCTCCACCGCGCCGAGTCCGAGGGGCGCGGCAGCCCGGTCCCGAACCACATCCTGATCTTCCAGGAGGACATCGAGCTCGTCAGCGACACCGAGGCAGACCTCTCGCGCGAGGTGCGCACGACCGTGCTGCACGAGATCGGACACCACTTCGGCATGGACGAGGCCGACCTCGACGACCTCGGATACGGATAACGCGCCGTATAGCGACCTCGCTCGCGAGGTCCTTCCCGAGCCGCGACACGCGCCGAACCCCCGAATCCGTTCAACGAGCGCATT
>JAUJNJ010000123.1 GCA_030448225.1 Phycisphaerae bacterium | reverse complement strand
CCCGATGCCATATAGTTGTAAACCGAAAGCATGTACGACCGAAGGCCGGCGTCGCGCGCGGCCGCGCCCGCGCCCGGCGTCGGGACGCGAACCCCTGCGAGCGGGTCGGCCGCCCGCGGCGTCGCTCCGGTCACGCGTGGATCAGACCAGTTTGCCATGTCTTCCTTCTCTCCAAATGCGGAGGACCACCACCGCAATGTCGGCAATATCGTATGAACGCGTGACTCTTTCAAGCGAAACACGACAGGGGCGTTGACGCGGCGTTGACCAACACGCCACCGACGGGGCCATGCACCGCCTGTTCGCCGCGATCCGTCCGCCCCGTTCGATCCGCCAACGCCTCCTCGCGGTGATGGGCGGCGTTCCCGGCGCGCGTTGGCAAAGCGACGACCAGCTCCATTTGACTCTCCGTTTCATCGGGGACGTCGACCGCCATCAAGCGGAGGATGTCGCGGCCGCTCTCGCCGGTGTCCGCATGCCGCCGTTCGCGATCGCGCTCGATGGCGCCGGCCGCTTCGGCGAAGGCAGTCGCAACGGCAGCCTGTGGATCGGCGTCACCCCGCACGACCAACTCACCGCCCTGCACAAGAAGATAGACCAGGCGTGCCGCCGCGCCGGCGTCGCTCCCGAGGGCCGCGCGTACCTCCCCCACATCACGATCGCCCGCTGCGGCCGAACCGCCGCGCCCGCCGACGCTTTCCTCGCTACCGCGTCGGCGACGCGCAGCGCGCCGTTCACGGTCGACAGTTTCTGCCTTTTCGAAAGCACATTGGGCGCGGAAGGCGCGACCTACGAAGTCGCCCAGCGCTACGTGCTGAGCTGATGGAACAAGGCCCTCGGCCTTGTTCCCTGGCGGCCGCTAGCCCGCCGCACTGATCGGCTAGATGGTTGACAACCGGCCGAACGTCAGCGGCGACCCATCACTGCTTACCCTCCGCTCGCGGCAAACTCGCCGCCTGAAGCGCGGCCGCCGCCGATTGCAAGGCCGCCACCGCCGCTTGCAAGGCCTCCTCCCGGCTCGCCGGAGCGGAAGCCGCTGCCATCTCAGCTGGAGCGTCCTCGGCCTGCGAAGCCGGCTCCAGTTCTTGCGAATCCGCGCTCGCCTCCTCGGCTGCGGCCGCCAACATTACCGGCTCTTCGGACTCCGCGGCATCAGCCACGATTACTTCGTCATCGACATCAGCGACCTCGGCAGCGCCAGCCTTGGCGGCAATCACCCGATCGGGCGACGCGGGCGCCGACAAGGCGTCCGCTATGACGACCTTGGGCGGGAGCTGCTGCGCTTCGGCCGGATCGTCGAAGACCTCGCCCTCCAGGGAGCACAAGCCGATCGTCGGCGCCTCGGCGACGCTTTCGGAAAGCGCCAGAAGATCGGCGCCCGATGCTTGCGCGGCCGAACGCCCGATCCGCTGAACGGTGTCGCAAAACCCGCCGTCGTCAAGACGGGCGGAGTATAGATTGGCAAGCGAGGTCTCGAACCGGTCATAATCCTGCTGCCAGCGACCGGCTCCACTTTCGCGCACGAAATGGTCCTTGAGTACGCCGACGTTGGAGACGAGCAACGGCCGCTGCTTCTCGACGAATTCATTGTAGAGGCCAACCGAAGCGGGATGCGACTTTCGGCACTGCAATGTACCCACCATCAGCATCAAATGAAGAGCCCTGACCTGGGCCGCTTCCGCTTCGACCGGATACCAACAACTCCGCGCCGCGGCGCCCGATGACAGGAAGACCGATGAAGAAAGCGCGGCCAAAGCCGCCATACGACCTAAACGCATGGAGAATCTCCAAGTGCATACTCAGCACTGCCGATTGCCAGTCGCGGAACTCTTTCGGAGGTCTTAACTCTGCGGTCGTAGATCCTGTCGTGAGCCGTCTGCGAACATAGTCTGCTCACGGCCTGGCTCCGTCAAGAGGAAAAACTTCGTTCCTGATCAAAGTTATACAATTAGCGTCCAGCCACGAATGTTGCTCGATAGTGACACAAGTTCAAAGCATTTGGCGTGCGTTCGGGTGCTGGACTCGCTTCGCCCTAGCAGGCGTTCGCGACGCCCTTTCGGACCCGGAGTGAACCTCCACCCGGCAAGCGCGAAGCGGGCGCAGCGCGTCGCATGTTGCCAAAGCGCGGTGCGCTGCTAGCCTCACCTCCAAGGCAACGAGACGGCGGGCGGGCATGGCAAGCGAGACAGGAACGATCGCCCCCGTCGCCAGCGACGCCACGGCAAGCAGCGAACGCTACGCCTGGTACGTCCTCTCCGTCCTCGTCCTCGTCTACGTTCTCAACTTCATCGACCGCCAGATCCTCTCGATCTTGGCCGAGGACATCAAGCGCGACCTGAACCTCACCGACGGCGACCTCGGCTTCCTCTACGGCACCGCGTTCGGAGTCTTCTACGCGATCTTCGGCATTCCGCTCGGGCGGCTCGCCGACAATTGGAGCCGGGTGCGGCTGATGACCGCCGGGCTTAGTCTATGGTCGGTCATGACGGCGGTGTCCGGTTTCGCCCGCTCGGGCGGGGAACTCGCGCTCGCCCGCATCAGCGTCGGCGTCGGCGAGGCGACCGCGTCCCCCTGCGCCTATTCCCTTCTCTCCGACCTGTTCCCGCGCGAGAAGCGCGCCACCGCGCTCGCCATCTATTCGTCCGGCCTGTACATCGGCGGCGGCCTGTCGCTGTTCATCGGCGGGCTCGTCGTTCAAAACTGGAACGCGGCCTATCCGGGCCGCAGCGGCCCGCTCGGTTTAGCGGGCTGGCAAGCCGCCTTCCTCGCCGTCGGCCTCCCCGGCCTGCTTCTCGCTCTGTGGGTCGCGACCCTGCGCGAGCCGGTCCGCGGCCAGTCCGACGGCATCGTCACCCCTTCGTCTCCCGCGCCCTTCGCCGACTTCTTCAACGAGCTGCTGACCGTCATCCCGCCCCTGACCGTGATCGGGGCCGCGCGACGCGGGCTGCCCGCGCTCGCTGTCAACCTCCTCGTCGCCGGCCTGTGCGCCGCCGTCGCTTACGCTCTCGTCCGGCTGACCGGCGACATCCCGCAGTGGACCGCGATGGGCGTCGGCACCTACGCCCTCTTCTCCTGGGCCACGGCGCTCCGCCACCGCGACCCGCCCTCCTTCGCGCTGATCGTCGGCAGCCCCGCATTTCTGCTTGCCGTGCTCGGCTACGGCCTGATCGCCTTCACTGCCTATGCCGTCAGCTTCTGGGCCGCCCCGTACGCAATGCGCGAATTCGGCGCCTCGCCGAGCGAGGCCGGGCTGCTCGTCGGCGGCGCCGGCGCGCTCGGCGGCTTCCTCGGCGTTATCGCCGGCGGCCGCCTTGCCGACCGTCTGAAGCGCACGCGCCCGTCGGGCCGCGTCATCGTCATGCTGATCGGTGCGATCGCCCCGATCCCGTTCCTTGTCGTGAGTTACACGACGACAAGCCTGCCGCTCTTCTACATTCTGTACCTGCCGATGGCGATCCTTTCGGCGACCGCGCTCGGCGCCTCGGCCGCGACAACCCAGGATCTCGTCCTGCCCCGCATGCGCGGCGTCGCCACCGCCACTTTCTTCCTCGGCACCACCTTCATCGGCCTCGCGCTCGGCCCCTATCTCGCCGGCCGCGTCAGCCAGGCGACCGGAGATCTCGGCACCGGCGTCCTGTCGCTGCTCGCCGCCGCCCCGATTTGCATCGGCGCCATCCTCATCCTCTACCGCATCCTGCCGCGCGCGGAGGCCAGCGTCGTCGACCGAGCAAGGGCTGCCGGCGAGCCCATCTAGCGCACGATACCGCAGGCGATCCGCGCGCCGCTCTTGCCGCTGGGGTCGGTACGGTAGTCGTCGGCCGCGGCATGAATCAGCAGCGCCGATCCGTCCGCATCGATCATCGACGCACCCGTCCCCGCGATGGTCGCGCCCGTCACCAGATACTCGATCGACCCCCGCCCGTTCGCGCTCACCGACAGGTTGGGCAAGTCGCCGAGGTGCGGCCCATCCGGGTTGTCGCGTCCGTGCCGAGCCCCCGTCGGATTCCAATGCTCGCCCGCCGTCGTGAACTCGGGTGCGTCGCACCGGCCGACCATGTGGACGTGGCTGCCATAGGTTCCCGCCGGCATCGCTGTCGCCGCCAGCCGCACCCGCACGCCGCCGCTTTCCTGCGACAGTTCGGCATTCCCGACCGCCTGCCCCCGCGCATCTCTCAGCACGGCACGCGCGGTCTCCTGCCGCGCGCCGGCGTCACCCTCGACCGCTACGTCGTTGCGGCTGACGCAGCCGACGAGAGCCACCGAGCACGCCGCTATCATGACCCATTGCTTCACGCCGCCTCTCCCGATCGAAAGACGCCAAACGATCTCCCGCGTGCGAAAGTTCAGGCGGTTGCCGCTTCCGGTCGCCCGATCGACACGTAGCGAAGCCCCGCCTTGGCCGCTTCCTGCGGCCGGTTGATGTTGGGCAGGTCGATAAGCAGCGGCGCGGCGAGGCCGTCGCGCCCCCCCCCCAGAGCGAGCGCGCGGCACTGGTCCCATACGGGCACCACACCCCCCCCAACCGCGCCCGTCACCACCGCAGAGGGATCGTCGCCGAACTCCACGCCCGTCAGCATCTTGGCCGCCTGGCCAGTTCCCTCGGGATCGCACGCCCGCACCGTCGCGCCCGCGTCCTGCAACACCTTGATGATGCTGAGCGAAGGCGCGTCGCGCAGCCGCCGGTGTTGGGCTTGAACGTCAGTTCGAGGATCGCGATCGTCTTGCCCGCGACATGGTCGCCCATCGCGGCGACGATCTTGTCCCCCATCGCCGTCTTGCGCGCGTCGTTTACCGCCGCCGTCGTCTCGATCAGCTCGAGCGGCGACCCCGCTTCGCCGGGCGGTGATCAGCGCCAGCGTATCCTTCGTAGCGCACGACCCGCCATAACCTGGACCTGCATGCAGGAACTTCGACCCGATGCGGTTATCGAGCCCGATCCCCCGCGCGACTTCGACATCGGCACCCACGACTTCGCACAGGTCGGCGACTTCGTTGATGAAGGTGATCTTCATCGCCAGAACGCGTTCGCAGCATATTTGATCAGTTCGGCCGTCCGCCGCCGCGTGAACAGCAGCGGCGCTTCGTTGAGGTACAGGGGCCGGCATGACGGCGCTGGTGACCTCGCGCGCCGCATCGTCCTCGACCCCGACGACGATCCGGTCGGGCCGCTTGAAATCGCCAACGCCGCGCCCTCGCGGAGGAACCGACGATGACATGCACCCGCACCCCCGTGCCGGGTTGCGCGCCAGGATGCGCCTGACCCTGTCGCCCGTCCCCACCGGCACCGTCGACTTGGTGCACACGACTTTATCAGGCCGCGGATACGCGGCGACTCGTCGGCGAGACTTCGTAGACGAAGCTCAGGTCCGCATGCCCGTCCCCGCGCCGCGAAGGCGTCCCCACCGCGATGAACACGACCTGCGTTCTGACGGAAGCTCCTCGAGATCGGTCAGAACGACAGCCGCTCCTCGGCGACATTCTTGGCGATCAGCGCGTCCAGCCCGGGCTCGAAGATCGGCACTTTCCCCGCGTTGAGGTCGGCGATCTTGCCCGCATCCTTGTCGATGCACGCCACCCGATGCCCGAAATCGGCCAGGCAGGTTCCCGACACGAGCCCGACATAGCCCGAGCCGACGATAGCGATGTTCATGATGCCCTTGGCGACAAGGCAGCTGCACGGCCGCCCGCCGCTCCTAGGGTTTCGCAGTCCACCCGCCAAGGCCCAAGTCGCCGCCCGCGAGGGGATGGTCTGCTAAGGACAACGAGCTGGAGGGAGGTTGACAATGACCGGGGAACAACGACAAGTCGCGTCGGGGATGGCGGGCCGCGGTGCTGCTCGTCCTTGCCGCGAACGTCATGCGATCACCGGCTGGCGTCCTTGAGCTTCGGCACGGGCGCTATCGACCGTCTGCTCTACGGCGTCGCCTGTACGCTACCGGTAGCCGCATGTCTCGCGGCGGCGATCGGGAGGCGTCGCGCGCGCCGCTTCTTCACTCCCGAGGATATTGGCGGCGCTGGCCTGACATCCGGCACCGCTGGAATACGCATCCGCGCGGCCATCCTTCAGAACACGCTCGAACAGGCGGCGCTCGCCATGCCCGCGTCTATCTACGCCGTTATGCTGCTTCCGGAACGTTGGCTGGGCGTCACCGCAAGCGCAGCGTCGATCCTGTTCGTCATCGGCCGCGCCGCCTTCGCGCGCGGCTACCGGAGCGGCGCGGCCAAACGCGCCTTCGGCTTCGCGGTCGGCTTCTACGCGAGCATCGCTCTGCTGTTGGTCAGCCTGCTCGCCGTCACGCTGCGCTAGCGTCACGCAAAAGAGGCGCCGGCCCGAAGGCCGACCTCTTCCTTCTCGAACCTCGACCACGGCCTGCGCGGTCGAAATCGATTACATGCCCGAACTCGGCCCGAACGTGATCTGCATCGTTGCGGTTCTGGCGGCTCGCGAACGCCGTCGGCGGTGTCGACCAGGCGTGGCCGGCTTTCGCCATAGGCTTCGGTCGAGATCGTGCCGTCGGGGATGCCGCGCCGCACTATGTGGTGGCGCGAACCGGGCATCGGCGCGGCGCTGCGACAGGCCGACATTATAGCTGTCCGAACCCGACTTGTCGGCGTTACCGGCGAGCATGACGTTGGCCGAACCGGTCTGCTGATAGGCAGCGGCGGCATTGTCGAGGATCGACGCGGCCTCCGGCGTGATGTCCGACCGATCCCAGTCGAAGAACACGATGAACGGACCAGCGGGAACCGGCTGCTGAACGACAGGCTCAGGCGGCGGCGGAGGTGCGACTTCGACCGGCGCGACGATCGGCGGCGGAATGTCCTCAACGATAGCGGGCGCGCCGAAGTGGAAGATCAGGCCGCCAGCAGGCTGTGCGAACGCAGCTTGCCCGAAATACCCTGCGGGGAAGGCGCGTCCCGCAACCGGTGAACCGAAGCGCGGACCGAAGGTCTCGCCGTTCATCTCGAACTGGGTCGTGTTGAAGAACGGCACTTCAGGCCGATGTCAACGTTCTCGTTGATCGCGGTGCGAACGCCGGCGATCGCCTGCCAGCGAGCTCCGCGTCCTTACCGTCAAGCAGCGGAAACTGCTCCTGGAGCTCGCCCTGGTCGTCGTGCCCGAGATGTTCTTGAACTTGATCTGGCTGATGCCGACGCCGCCGCCGACATAGCCGTTGACGCCATCGTCGTCACCAAAGCTTCAGCAGGTGAAGCGACATCGAGGAGATGACCTGGGTCCGGCTGCCGTCGAACGTGCCGCCGGTGAACTGGCCGCCGGCGACCTGCTGGAACTCATCGACCTTGGCGCGCTATAACCCAGTTCGGCCTCGAGACGCACCGCGCCAAAGTCGTAGCCGGCAATGAGATCGACATCGAAGCCATATTTGTGGTCGATGGTCACCGCGTTGTCCAACGCGGCGACGTCGAGGTCGAGATCTTCGATGATCATCGCGCCGCCTTCGACGCCGACGTACCAGGCGCCATCGCGCGCAAGAGCCGGAGTCGCCAAGGGGCTGTCGATGAAAGCGCCAACACTATGGCAAGCTTCCGTGCCAAATTTCTTCGAAGTGCGTCCGATTTCGAGACCGCCCCAACCTAAGCTACGGGACGCATAGTTGCGGTGCAAGAATTCGTTTGCTCAGGATTGTTGCCGAAATGCTGCACTGCCGCATTCCGCAGCCTGCCTTCTCCACCTTCGAAACCTCCCGTCTCGGGTCGGCTCAGGCGATCAAACCATGCCCGCGCAACGCGGCAAGCATCGTCGCGACGGCGGCCCCCGCCTCGCTGTCGATCGTCGCGCCGCCGGAGGGCTCGGCGACCGCGGCTGGCGCGCGCCGACGACCTGCATGCCGCCGATCGTGACGCGTGCGCCCCTCAACTCGCCGATCCGCCACACGGTCCCGTCCCACTCCGCCCCGACGCCGCTCGACCGCACGAAAACCGACAGATCGGGCACGGCGCCTGGAACCGCCAGCCGGCTGCTGTCCAGCTCGCCAGCGCATGCGCCTGGCCGGTTCAAGCGCCGCCGGGTGATCCCCCGACGATCCAGCCCTGCCCTTCGGCCGGCGACGGGGGCGCCGCATCCGCTCCGATCCCCTCCACCGCCGGATGGAGCAGGGCGTCGACCGCGCTCAGCCCTTCGTTGTGGAACATCTCCCTTCTGCGCCTGTCCCGGCACGATCAGCGGCAGCTTGTGTCGTGCGGTCGTCATCGTCATCGCTTCGTCTCCTTTCAGGCTGTGATGCCGCCGACGCGCGCCGGCTGCGACGCCGCCAGCGTTCCGATTCGTGCCACCTCGACATCGAAGCCACCGACCTCGTCCGCCACCTGCGCCTGCGCGTCGTAGACCCACTCAGGCGCGCCGACCTCGGCCACCCGCACACCGCCGCCTATCGTCACGCGGTACGCCTTCGCCGATCTGGCAGCGGTGCATCGACTCCATCGATCCACGCCCAGCCCATCTGCTGCGCCGCGTTCAGTTGAGCGCCACGGCACCATCCACGCGCCGAACCGCGTGCAGGCACCGGCGCCGGGCTGCAGCGCTCGCTGTTGATCGCTGCCGTCGCGGTCGCCGGCGCATCCCCGTCACCGATCCCCCGCGCCGACACCCGGGCGACACCGCCGACGCTGGCCATCGGCGCCGCGACGCTCGTCAGTGCTTCCGCCTCGATCAGCACGAACGCCTCGCCCGCCGCGTGCGTCGCCGCTGCCCACTCGCTGCCGCGCCGCCCGCGCAGCAGGCGCGACAGCCGGAACCGCCGCGGCCCGAGCGCCTCCGCGTCGCCGAACTGGAGAAGTTCCTCGCCGAGCATCGCCAGGTTCGCACCCGCCACGAGCGCATCGTCGTCGCGGCTTTGGAGCCACATCTCGTCGTTCAAAAGCTCGACCTCGACGCTGCCCACCCGATCGAACAGGGTCGCCGTGCCCGCCTGAAGGGGTGTCAAAGCCTTGCCCATCACCGCCGCCGGCGCTCCCGCCGCGGCCCAGGTCGCGCCGCCGTCGAGGCTCGCCCCCAGCACCGCGCCACGCCATCCGCGCGACACCCCTGCCGCCGCGACCAGCAGGCGCGGCGACGTCAGCAGCTCGTCACCGAGCGCGGGAGCATCGAACAGATGAATCGTCGTCGGCCGGTGCACGACGTCGTCGCTCGCCACCGCCCGCCCCGGCACCGCCGGCAGCGTCGCCGCGGCGGCGCCACCATGGCCGACCAACTCCAACTTCACCGCCATGCGCTCGAGCGTCCAACCCGTCACCCGCCACGTCCGCTCCCCCGCCTCGCCAAGCCGGACCAGCCGCCCCGGCCGCACGCCCATCTCGCGCCACGGCAGCGTCACGCTGCGCCGCTCGCGCGTCCGCCAATGCGTGTCGAGCCGCGCCGCCGCGATCGCCTTCGCGGTGCCCGCGTCGATCGCCGCCGGCAGCGCGATCCGCGCCACCGCCCGCCCCGGCCCGCCCAGCCTCGCGCGCAGCAAACCCGCCTGGAAGTCGCGCGCCGGATCGTGATAGCCGATTTCCACCGCGTCAGGCACCTGCCCCGCCGCCAGCCGCGACGCCTCGCCCGGCCCGACGCCTTCACCGATGGCCACGACCGGCGCCTCGCTCACCCCCATGCGCAACCGCTCGCCGTCGTCGTACAAGGGCTCGGGCACCGCCTCGGTCAAGGTCGCGATCACCGCGCGCACGCTGTCGCCATGCGCGGCGAACCCGGTCAGTGCCTGTCCCGCGGCCGCGGCCACCGCACCCTGCGACACCGCGCCGACGATCATCCCCGTCGCCGTGCCACCCTCGTCGGCGACCACCTCGAAAGTTAGCGACGGGATGCGGTTGCCATAATCGCCGAGCTGAAAGTCCTGGAACACGGCGTAAGCGATCCCGCGAAATGCCGGCGCGCTCCCGATCCCCTCGGCCGCCGCGATCAGCGGATCGGCCCCCTGCCGCTCATCGCCGGGATACAGCCGGAACCCGGTCTCGGTCTTGAAGTCCCGCGCAGCTCCGCGCAGCAGCTTGCCGTCCGCCCAGATCCGTCCCACGCGGACGATCGGCCTGCCCGACAGCGCCACCGCGAACGAAGCCGAGTAACTGTAGGTCGTCGTGCTCGGCCGTCCCTTGCCGCCGCCCTGCCGCCGCCTGTCCTCCTTGAGATCGGTCGCCCAGATCACCGTCCCCGCCACCCGCATCGTCCCGAAAATCTTCGGGATCGGCGACCCGTAGGAAGACGTCTGCACCGCCAGATCGCCGAGCCGCGGCCCCTGCCGCCCCTTGGGCGCGAACACGAGCCGGTCGACCTGCTGCCCGACCAAAGCCCCGATCGCTCCACCGATAGGCCCGCCAACAACGGTGCCAATGGCTGAGAGTACGAGTGTCGCCACTACCCCTCTCCCATTTCGGGAGAGGGCGGAGCTGCCAAAGGCTCCGCCGACCGAAGGTCGGTGGATGGCTGCGGAGGGGACTCGCCGCCAGGCGAGCGGGGAGAGGGACTTTCTTCCTCATCGCATTGCCGCCACGCACTCGCCACCGGCCAAGCCACCGCCCCCGGCACCTCCACCACCCGCTGCAGCCCCGCGTCGGCATGCAGATACCCTTCCGGCGTCAGGATCACGACATGCAGCTGCGCCGGCCCGACCCGCACCAGCAGCACATCCCCCGCCCCCGCCTCGGTCACCGCGAGCCGCCGGAACCCGCACGCCGCGAACTCGGCGTTCACCACCCCCGCCTCGCCGGACCTCAGGCAGTAATCCCGCCGCACCCCCGCCATCCCGAACATCGCCGCCGCCACTCCTATGCAATCCAGCCCGAGCCCGGGCTCCCGCCCCTGCGCCCGGAACCGCGTCCCGATCAGCGCCCGCCCGCGCGCCACGATCTCCCCGGCGTCCATCGTCAGCTCCCCGGGTAACGCGTCAGCAGGTCGTTGCCCGGCAGATGCGGCTCGCCGCGAAAGTTCACGACGTTGGCGAACCGGTCCCGGCACGTATCGAGCCGCTTGTCGCACCCTTCGCTCAGCAGCACCGCCGTCCCCGCCGCGACTGGAAACGCCGGCCCTTCGCGCAACCGCAATGTGACCGCGGCCTTGACGATCGCGTGCCGCAACCCGCTGTTCGCCCCATCCAGCCAAAGCAAACGCCCGAAGGCGAACCGCGCCAGGTCGCCGCCACCCTCGATCGCGACCACCCCGACCTCGTCGCACGCCGCCACCGGCGCCCGCAGCGTCCGCCCGGCGAGATCGACCCGGCACCGCTGGTCCCCGAGCTCCGCCCGGCACTCGGGCGACGTCGCCTCGCACACCGGCCCGTCCAGCAACGCCGTCGGCCCACGCAGTTCGGCCTCGAACCCCCGGCCCTTGACGCTCACCGCCCCAAGCTCGCCCCGCGCCAGCGGTATGGCCGGCGCGTCCAACCGCTCCCAATCCACCGCGAACACCCGCACCCGCGCTCCGTCCCAGCGCCCCGCGTGCAGGTCCGCCGCCGTGATCGCATCGCTGGTCAGCGCGCCGGCCACATCAAGGCTGTCGACCTCCACTCCCTCGGCCCCCGAGATCGCCGAAGGCAGCATCCCCGGCGCCGCCCGATAGACCAGCCCGCCGATCTCCAGATCGCGATCGTGCGTCGTGAACCCCAGCCCCACCCCATCCCGCCGCACCAGCCGCCAGCACAAGGCAAGCGAAGTCAGATCGCCCGACGCGATGGTCATGAGCCCCTCCCATGTAATCGACTGAGCCGCGCTACTCGCGCACCTCGACCAGCGGCACGCTCACCGCTTCGCCCGCCGCGAACGCCGCCGCGCCGACCTCCAGCCGGTCCTCGGCGAAGCGCACCGGCACGTCGAAGCGAAACCCGGCGGTGATCGCCGCGCCCGCCGCGGGCGGCGCGTTGAACTCGACCGCGCCGCCAACCAGCCGCCATCCCGCGACCTGCGCCGCCCCGCCGACCGCCACCCGCACGCTCCCCGTCACCGGCCGCGTGATCGCACGCACCTGCGCATCACCACCCGACCCCTACCGCTTCACCAGCGCGAACCGCGTCTCCGCCCCGTCGCCGACCCCCAGCAGCTGATCCCCCGCGCCCGGCACCCCCGTCATCCCGTTCGAACTCGCATCGTACGGATCGGCGAACCGGAACGCCTTGGCCGCCCCCCGCCGCGCACGGAAGAAGCCGATCAGCGTCCCCAGCTCGGCCTCGCTCCGCACCCCCGGCCCGGCATCGTAGCGCACCCCACCGGCACGTTGGCCCGCTTGACCTCGGGCGCCGCCGCGTCGAGCACGCTCGGCAGATAGACC